>JAEXBA010000013.1 GCA_023457935.1 Bacteroidota bacterium
GCGGAAACCCACTTTTAGAAGACAGCAAAGGAATCTGCGCAATCAGTGGAAGCCCGAGCATTGAGATAACTTTTCATGGGCAGACGGCGGAACCGACGCAGAAGAATGTGGAGAATGCGGAGGAAGAAGTGGTAGCGGAATTGTTGGCGGGGATTGATTTTAGAAGAAAAGTGAAAAAATATATTCCAATAAAATAGTTATGGCTGATAATTTCCCATTACATATTTCAATTGAAACGAAGGCTGATCAAATTCTTCACTCAGAGCTTGGTTATCTTGAATTAAAAAAAGCAGGTAATATTAAAGTTTCTGTTAAGCAGTATATTGAAGAAAAAAAAGCTCTAAGTAAAAAGATTGAACAACAGAATAATTCCAAAAGAAAAAAGCTGCAAGACCAGATAGCTAAAATTGAAACTGACCAAAAAAGAGGATATGATTTTATTTCTGGAAATAGAGAAGGCCTTATTTCTGGAAAAGTGGCAAAAGCAACTTATGACAAAAATCTTGAAATTTATAATTCAGATAGCGCTACAAGAGCAACTGAAAAAAGGAGACTACAAACACAAATAGACGGCCTAAAAGTTGATGAAAAAAGCAGTGATTTTGTAACTCTCAAGAAAAAGTATGAAAAAGTACGTTGGGTATGGCAATTAGTTGGAAGCGACCGTCCAAAATTAGATGCAAAAAGTTATAATGAAGGAATAGCTGCCGGACAGCCAGAGCTAAATGTTTATTTTGATGATTTCCTTGAAGGCGGTGGAGCAACTTATTTAGAACCATATTGGGAAGGGCAAACGCCTGTTGGAAGATTTCCTCATGGTATTTTAATTAATGCAATAAATACCAATTCAGCAGTGTTAGGAGCTGATTGGAGGGATGCAGATGATGAAGTGGTTACAGTTCCGTTGGAATTCGGATCAACAGTTTACCTTAATATTTATACTCAAAATCTTTATGGGCATAACATTAAAGTTCAACTGAAAGATAAAGATAAAGTAATAAGGATTTTGACATTAGGTTTAACGAATGCTGATGATAAACTGTTTGCTGCTGAATATCTTAACAAAGGAGTGAAGCCGGAAGAGCGAAATGAGGAAGATGTGGTAAGAAAAGAGGATCAATTCATAAGAGCGGTAAGTGTCCACACAACGAAGAAATTTCCCGGTAATGCAAAACATGGTCAACTCCTCGAGGAAGGCCAGAGTAAAACTGATAATAATGTAAATCTTGTTCCAAATGTACAAAAATGCAAATTTGCAGTTTACATAGATCCCATATGGAAGCATTTTGCTGGCGAGGAACTGAGTATATATCCCGAAATAGAACATCAACGAATTCCTAATAGGATCAAAAAACTCAGTGAAAGCACATTGGAAGTTAAATCGGGTGGTTTCGAATTGAAAGTTGAAAAGATTGATTCCAATCAAGTGGCTGTGATCAGCAAAGTTGAAACAGATATGGCTTTTTTCAATCCGTGCAAATATACCTTATTGAAAGGGATGTACAAAAATGAATTACCTGTTTTTTTCGATGTTAATGACCCCGAAAAACGTTTTGTTTCAAGTTTAAAATATAAAGTTGTTGCCGGAGCAAAAGAGGAGGAAAACCGGACCTTACTTCTGGAAATCCCAACGCTGGCTACAGATGATTGTTTGCTGGAAAAAGATAAAGTTAAAAATCATATTTCGCATGCTGTAACGATCAACCCAAAAGTTCTTTATCCCGATTTACAGATTGGGTACAATTTTGTAAGTTTTACGGCTAGTTATCCAAGGCCTGAAGTTGCGAAAGGAGAAAGTATGATAGATTCTGATTTGGTTGTTCCAATTCATTATCCGGTAAGTTTTTCTTCGTGTGCAATTTCGCATCAGGTTGATGTGGAGGTTTATCCGGCTGTTGAATATGAACTGGGATTTAAACTTGGAACAGAAAATCCTTTTTACACAAAATCCACGAAATCGTACGTTAAGAGAAAATATTTGGGTAAATGGGGATTTTTTGATAAGCGCACCAACAAAAAAATAAGAAAGGAGCAACGAAGCCAGCGTAAACAAGATTATAAAAATGAGCAGCAGAAAGTAAGTGCTAATCGCTTGAATTATAACACTTTTGATTATTTTCTGGAATACGGATATGATGGTGTAAAACAGAGCAACATTACAATACAGGGAGAGTATCCTGTTTTCGATGTAATTGAGAGTGTGATGTGGGTAATCAATACCGTAAATTTACTAACTTTTGAAAAGGAGGCAGATGAAGCTTTGGAAGAGCATAAACGCAAGCGTCCGAATGTGGTTGAAACAAGAAAAGACAAAAGGGGAAAATATCTTGGTCGCAGAAATCTTAGTAAGTTTCCATTTAAAATTGAGGTTGTACCTCCTACATTTGCTGGTACTGTAAAATGGAATTATGAAGCAAGTAAAAAAGAGGCTGGGGAAATAGGTAAGCTTTACACCTTAAATTTCAAAGCAGATCCGCTTATTGAAATAAAAGGTTGTTTGGATTTGCTTTTCGTCGCAACAAAAATTCCATACCTTGGGCAGGCAATTTCTGCAATTACTGCTGTTGCGGATACAGTGGGCTCAGCAGACGATTTTTGGAATAAATTGGTGGAAATTTTTGGCGGAAGTGACGAGCATAAAATAAAAATAGATGAAGATTATTATCTGGATCTATTTGTTTCTGGTGACTTTAAAATAGAAGCTGAAACATTGAAGTATCACACTATTGACCGTTTTAGCTGGGGTGGCGAGATAACCTGCTCATCCGAAATAAAATTTGGTATTGAATGTGGGGGAAGTATTAACGCAAAACTTGGCAATGTATATTCTTTAGAAGCCGAATTTAAGGGTGAAGCTATTGCAGTGTGGGAGATTAAGAATGAGAACAATTCCTTAGTTTGTAATTATCAAGGGCTTTATGCTGTTATAGAAACAAGACTCAATAGTCCGTCTAATAATAATCTTGATACAAGAAATACGGGTGAGAGATCAAATAAACCAAAAGAGTTTTTACTACACGATGGCTTTTCATATGAATTTAAATTGGATTAAGATGTATAAATTTTTTATTATCACAATATTATTGTTGATTAATGGTGCTTGTACAAAAGAAAATAACAAACTAAATAATAATCATACAATGGCAACAAATATCATCCCCAAAGAAAAACAAATAACATATGGTATAGAAATAAATTCTCCCATCCCCATTATCATCTACCTTGATGACATAAAAATATCCGAAAGGAATACGCCAATGAATACCGTTGTAGATTTAAATCCTTATTTACTAAAAAACGGAGACTATAAAATTAAAATTGTAGTAAATCCTCTTTTTAGAAAAAATGAAAGCATGGTAAAACAAGATCATATAAAAAGTATTCGATTGAAATTTGGCAGCTACGTCAGAGATAAAAAAACTGATAATATTTCTAATTTTAAAATGGATGTGAATTTACCTCTTAATATACCTTCTCATTCTATTCCTCATTTTGAGCAAGAATGGAAAATAAATGTAAAAGATTTGCCCTACGAATTAAAAGGATGGAGTAGTGGTCAAGATCTTTCCAAAATGGATAAAGGTGAATTAGAACAAAAGGTGGTAGCTTTCCATGAAAAAATTCGTAATATACTTAACAATGGTAATGGTGAAGAGTGGTTAAAATTGATAAATAATAGAATAGAGGATATTAAGATTTATGATTATTTTGATGGTCCTATGATTTCAATAGAAATTGCTAATATTAAAGAAGATGTTGAAAAATATGCAAAAAATACAATGATTCCGCTTGAAGACTATGAAATGAAACTTTATGCCGATGGAAAGATGGTTACTTTAGAAAGAAAAAATCATACTAGAGAATTTAATAATCAGGATCCTTTGGATTTAAAAGGAAGAAGTCCCTTAATTAGCAAAGGAAAAGTTTCCGGCGCTGCCGATTATCCAATTCTTCTTTACCTTCCTCAAGGCAGCAATGAATTTGTGATTATCAGAAAATAAAACAATGGAATTGATATCACAACTTAACAAAGTTGGCTGACAATCTTCTAAAATCGCAAACCATTCAGTATAAGATAAGGGGAAAAAAGACAAAAAATCCGTCTGCACGAGTTGTGAGACGGATACTTTTTTTGATATTTTTAGGAATTGGCGAAAAGAAAAAAATTGTAGTAAATGAGATTATTAATTTGACGTTTTTGTTTCAGGTGATTTTAAATAGAAGCTGAAACATTGAAGTATCACACTATTGACCGATTTAGCTGGGGCGGAAATTTGAATTGTTTGTCTGAACTGAAATTTGGAGTCGGAGCGGGAGGAAAATTTGTATTTGAAGTTGGTAAAGTAAAAGTTATTGATGCTGAGTTAAAAGCTCAAGCATTTGCATTGTGGAAGATAGCAAATGAAAATCAAAAATTTAAATGTGATTATCAAGGTATGTATGTGCTTATCTACTTCATTGATAATTCTCCGGACAAAAATAATGATACAAGAAAAAGTAGTAATGGAAAAAATAATAAAGCAAGTAAGTTCTTACTTCACGATGGATTTAGTTATGAATTTAAAATTGATTAGTAGAAAAGTATTTTTGTTTTTCTTATTATGTTTCTTTACAATTCACTGTTCCCAAGATAAAAAAATAAATGAAATGAATAAAGTTTCTGTTCCGAGAGAGAATCAAATTACGTATGCATTGGAGTTAAAAATGAAGGTGCCGTACGAAATTTATATAAATGATATTAAGGGTGGTTATGATTATATCGGTGCTAACAGTGCCGTGGAATTAAATCCATATGTTTTGGAAAAGGGAAAAGTTAAGATAAGAATTGTCATTTTGCCAATAGCAGGTAAGAATGAAATTTCAATTCAGGACTTAAAAGAATCTTCTGTAAAGTTCGGTTATTATTATTTTGATAACAAAACAGGTAAAGTTAAAGATTATAGTGCAGAAAACTTCAACCCCCTGAGCTTAAATATACCAACAAAACCTTTACCTTCATATGAACAAGAGTGGGAAGTGCAGGCAGACAAAATTCCTTACAAACTTGAAGGTTGGAGAGATGGTCAAGATCTTTCCAAAATGGATAAAAAACAATTAGAGAAAAAAGTGAAACTTTTTTATGAAAAAAGTAGAGTCATATTGAACTCTGGTAACTTCGAAAGCTGGAAAAAGATTACAGCCAAAAGATTTGCTGAATTTACAGTTTATAAATATCTTGATGAGCAAGATCAACTTGATTATTTAGCATTAACAAAAGAAGACGTAGAACAATATGCAAAAAACACTATGATTCCGTTGGAAAATTATTCAATGAAAATTTATGCAGATGGAAAGGTCGTGGCTCTGGAGAAAAATATTCACACAAAAGAATACAATAATGATGACATGCTTGATATTTATAGCTGGAGTGCATTGATAAGTAAGGGGGAAGTTTCCGGCGCTTCCGATTATCCAATTCTCCTTTACCTTCCTCAAGGCAGCAAAGAATTTGTTATCATCCGAAAATAATATGCGATTTTTTAGTTTTTTATTCCTGTTTTTCATGTTTTCTTGTAATGGGCAAGAAGCCAAAATTCAAAACTATAAAAACAACAAAAGAACCATTTACGGGATGAACCTAAGCGTTCCAGGTCCATACGAACTCTACATCAATGACATTGCCGCCAGAAAAGATTATAGCACCGGGATGCACAACACATTTATAGAAATTAATCCCTATTTTTTGAAAAGCGGGACGTATAATTTTACTCTACGGTCATTGCCTGTACCTAGTGAAGCCTAAGCAAGATGAAGTTTAAGCATACGCAGTAAAACAAAGATTTTGTTATAAAGGAAATGCTAAACTATTCATTATTTGGTTTTCAATAAAATCCGTTCGCTTTTCAAATCCTCTTCTTCAATATAAATTTTTTCTTTTTTAATTCTTTCTAAATTACTCTTGTTTAGATATTTCATAACAAGTTTTTTGTCGTTGTGGATTATGATTGTAAATAAATAATTTTTACTTAACTCTAAATTCCAACCATGATTAGAATTAGGATATTTGTAGAGATATGGATTAAATAAAATCTTGAAGTTTAATGACCCTTCCGGTTCTAAAATAATTAGATTATCATTGATGTATTTCGCCCTTTCTACAAAGTCTAATTTTTTTGAAGGAAAAAATTTCTTTTGATAATCTTTTAACACTTTATTTTTCTTTTGTAGATTATCTTCACTTTTTCTAATCAAATCTTCAAATGCATCTTCTGTCCATTGAGCACCACTTATCATACGATTTAATATCAACGGTTTATTGTTTTCTAAAAGCATAATACGGGGAGCAAATATATTTTCATTAATACTTGAATACTTAGAGCTACTTTCAAATACATATTCATTGACAATATAATATTTACCTAAAGTTGTTGTGTCCAGTACAAAAGCTACAGGTTTTTTACGTGAATTTTTTAAAGTAATTTCAATAACAATATCTTTACCCTCTTCCGTAATATCTTCAATTTTGTATTCATGACTTTCTTTTGACAAAAAAATTGTCGTTCTCTGCGAACAAGAAAGATTAAATATTAAAATAAAATAAATTAAAAGTTTATTTTTCATTCTATTAATTTGTGGAGTAAAATGGTTACACTTCAAGCCGAACGGCAAACTCCGGGATTTGTTTTTAAGTCTGTTAACAATAATGAATATGGTTTTACCGAAATAGTTCTATTCTGTTAAAAGGATCACAGTTCAAACTTAGAATTGATAAGATAAATTACCATACAGTCATCTTTAAAATGCTGACTGTCAAATTCAGTTGTAAAAGGAAGCAACGAATTTGTTATCATTTGAAAATAATATGCGTTTTCATAGGTTATTATTACTGTTTTTCATGTTATCATGTAACCACAAGGTTATTACATTATAAGATAACCAATGTTATACTGCCAATGAAATAGGAACTATCTTATGATTTCGAGTCAAAAAACGGTGAAATAGATACATCGTGCTGGTGATCTTAGTTGACTTGCGGCGTTTATCATTTTTTCATGAAAGAAAGCAGTCTAAGACCTATCCGTTCTCCCTTTCGGTTGTTCAGTACTTTCCTCCCCTGATCCGCACCAGCAAATCCTCCAGCCCATTAATTTTAATTTCATAAACGGTTGCCAGCTGCATACCGAGTTGGCCTTTGGGAAAACCGCCGTTCCGCATAAACCATTCGAGATAAGAAACCGGAAGATCTGCGAGAATACGGTCTTTATATTTTCCAAAAGGCATTCGAACGACGCAGATTTCTTTTAAGATTTCGGGATTGATGCCTTCTGTCATATCGTGAGATCAATTTTTTTCTCAATTTCCTTGGGTTCGGGAAGTTCCAGTTCTGGCGTATCATCATCTGAAAATTCGTCGCGGTACACCTGAATAAGCAACACCGTCATGGACACAAGTATCGGTCCGAAAATCAGTCCCATAAAACCAAAGATTTTCATTCCCATGATAATTCCGAATACTGTGTTTAATGGATGAATATTCTCAAGTCTCTTAAGAAGTGTAAACCTCAGAACGTTGTCCGTTAGACCTACCACTATCAGGCAGTAAATCATCAGGCCGATTCCGCCAGTAGTGTCACCTTCAGCAACCATATAAATACCGACAGGCAGCCAGATAATTGCACCTCCGATAATCGGAATCATTGAGGTAACCGCCGTCAGCGCAAAAAGAAGTACCGGACTTGGCGCACCGAAGATTAGATAGCCGATCAGCGCTATAAGACCCTGACCAAGCGCGACAACCGGAATTCCAACAGCATTCGCCATAACCAGTTTTCTGAACTTCTGTCCGATCAGCGAAATGTTTGCCTTCTTCAGCGGCATTGCAGAGGAAACCAACCTTTCAAAAATCCTCGGTTTTTCCAGCATGAAATAAAGAATGAAGAACATCGACATAATAACCGAAAGCGTGTTAAAAGTACCGCTCAGCACGGAAGTGGATGTTTCTTCCGCAAAATTCTGAATTTTACTCATGGTATTTCCTTTCAGAATATCAATCCGCGTTTTGGAATAGATATACTGCTGTATTTTGTCAAGAAAAGTATTCAGTTTTGCCAGATATTCTTTGGAATCTCCAAGCCGTTCAATAATCATATCGCCCAGAAGCCACACCGGAATAATCAGAATTATAAGACACAGAAAAATAATGAACATGGATGACCACATCGGTTTCCATTCCTTAATTTCCTGAAGATAAAAGTTAAGGTTTCTGCAGACCACATACAGCGTAAGAGCGCCTAGAAGAGAAGGAATAAACATTGCCAGATTACCTACCATCAAGGCGAGTAAAGCCGTGATAATCAGAATCAGGAAAACCTGTTTGATTTTTACTCCGCTGATCTGAAATTTCCGGTTTGGCATTGCTTTTCAGTTAAAAAACAGCACTTTAATGCTGTTTTTCAAAAATACAGGTTTTTACAACCATGATCTTATATTTTAAGCCAATTTTATTACGATGTTAGCTGTCTTGGAGTTCCTGCGAAAGCACAGTACGCAGAGTACATTGCGGCAAAATAAACAGGAAAAGTAATAACAATTCCAATTCCGCAAAGGATAGCACCTGCAACGGCGATAATCATCGAAATAAAGGAAACACCCAACATTGTTCCGTAATTATCTTTAGCGATCGTGAAACTTTTCTTGAGTGCATCCATTGCCGTTGCGTTTTCAAAAAAGATAATTGGCAGACCAAGGAAAAACAATGGGGCAACCAGAAAAACAGGGAAGAAACAAAAAAGCATCGCAATACTCATAACTATCATAGAAATCAAGCCGAAAACAAGGTACTGAACAAAATTCTGTCTGAAACCAATAAAAAGATCCGAGAACTGAACACTCTCTCCAATATTTGCTTTATGAAAAATATACTGAAATCCGGCATACAAAGGGTAAACAAGCAGACTTAAAAGAAAGCTTACGCCGTAATAAGCCTGAATTCCGGGTATCGCCATCAACTGTGCCATCATTTCTGCAGGATTTTCAGGATTTCCGGCATTGCGCATCGTCTCGCTGGCTTCCACGGCGTTGTAGCCAACAAGCGGCCCAGCCACAAAAGAAAGTAACGTCGGTATAACAAAGGTAATTACAATCAGCAGTATTGCCCAGCCGATTCCCTTTCCGTAAGTGTTGAAAGTATGACTCAGTATATCACTGAAGTTGGGTTGAGGTGCGCTCCCCCTCTGTTCAAATTCGCTGAAGTTTTCCATAATTTTTATTTTTTTAATGTTTTCAAATATAAAATATTTAAGGAAAATTAAGGTGAATATTTTATTAAACTACCCTTTCTCATCAAAAATTTTCTGGTATAGTGCATAGAGCACAGCATTCCAGAACGGATAGGTAAAAAGAAGCCCGAAAACCGTCAAAGCTCCGATATATTTAAATGCTACCGCCACCAAAACACACACGGTAATCTCCAGAAAGTAAAGTCTCAGCGATTTGATGGTGAGATCAATTCCTTCAAAAATCCTTTTATCCATGAAGAACATCAGTGGAGCCACGAAAAGCGTGATAAAAACCCACACTACCGAAAGGATAATCGTCTTTAAACCAAAAAGATAAACAAAAAACCAGAACAGAAAATAACTCGCAAACTTAAAGAAGTTGAAACCGTTATAACCTACAAAAAGATCTTCAATTCCGTATTTCTCACCAAGATCAATCTTTCTGTAAATCTGAAAGAAACCCATATTGAGCGGATACATAAAAGCGCCGGCAAAAATAAGCGCCAGTGTAAGATTATAGTATTCCGGTGTTGCCTGCAGCGCAGCCATATCCTCGTTAAGGCCCATGAAATTGCCTTCGTTTTTCTGAACAGCAGCCAGTATTTTTTCAAGAATTCCGTACCGTTCCGCAACAAAATAATACGTTAAAATCATGAATGAAAACACGACCAGACTAAACAGCAGCTGATAGATCAGTGTTTTGCTCCAGTACGAAAATGCATTTTTCAGTATAATGTCAAGTCCCTGTTTCTGAGGGTAATTTTGGTTGTTTGCAAGCATATTTTACAAAAGTAAACTTTAAAAATTTATTTTTGCGTGATGAAGAAAGTATCTCGCCCAATGTTTACAAAAATGGATCAGCTGTCGGCTGCAGGAACTCCGTTTTTGTTTCTGGTGGATTTTATGGCGGAAAAAGCGGAGGTCTTCACAGAGGAGGAACTTCAGAATAACGATATACTGCTTGAATTTCCGGCTTTCAGAAAAGAAAAAGGCGTATTCACCGTATCCGTAGATCTGGAACTGAAATCTTTCCCTGAAACAAAGGAACAGTACCAAAAGGGGTTCGACAGTGTTCAGAAAAACCTGAAACTCGGGAACTCCTATCTCGCAAACTTTACCAGAAAAACCAAAATTGAGAGCAATCTTTCACTCACCGAAATTTACCATCTTGCAAAAGCGAAATACAAACTGAAATACCGCGACGAATTCATCTTTTTTTCGCCCGAAACCTTTGTTGAAATTACCGACGGGAAAATTTTCACGCATCCGATGAAAGGAACCATTGACGCCTCCATTGAAAATGCACCCGAACTACTCAAAAATGATGTAAAGGAAAAAGCCGAACATTATACGGTTGTAGATCTTCTACGGAACGATCTCAGTATGGTGGCCGATGATGTAAAGGTTGAGGAATTTCAGCGTATCGATTTCATCAAAACCAAGCAGAAAAACCTTTACGCGATGAGTTCTGAAATATCAGGTCAACTGAAGCCTGAGTTCGCGGGAAAAATCGGAAGTATTATGGAAACTTTGCTTCCGGCCGGAAGTATTCTGGGTGCGCCAAAGAAAAAAACGATGGAAATCATTCTGGAAGCAGAACAATATGAAAGAGGCTGGTACACTGGTGTTTGCGGTTGGTTCGACGGGAAAAACCTGGATTCCTGCGTGATGATCCGGTTTATTGAAAATGACGGCGAAAATTTCTGGTTCAAAAGCGGCGGCGGCATTACACATTTAAGTAAATTAGCAGACGAGTATCAGGAAATGAAAAACAAAATTTATGTACCGGTTCATTGAAAGCATTAAAGTTGAAGACCAGAAAATCTTTCTGCTGGATTTTCATCAGAAGCGTGTAAACGAAACATTTAAGCACTTTGGGAAAGAAGGTTCGGTTGATTTGGGCAAAATTTTCAAAGACCTTGCCGTGGATGAAGACGGACTATACAAACTGCGCATCGTTTATGATCTTGAAAAAAATGTAAAAACGCAGCTGATTCCTTACGCCATACCGGAAATTGATGATTTTCAGCTTGTGGAAAACAACTGTTTCGATTATCCTTTCAAATTTGAGGAACGCAGGGAATTCGAAAAAATGAAGACGAAAGCCAGAGCAGAGGAAATTATTATCGTGAAAAACAACCACATTACCGATACTTCCTTTACCAACCTGCTTTTTCTGAAAGGCAAAGACTGGTTTACGCCTTACACTTATCTTCTGAACGGCGTTCAGCGGCAATATCTGCTGAAAAACAGGAAAATAAAGGAAACCGAAATCACCCTGCAGAATTTACGCGAATTCTCTCATTTTCAGATGATTAACGCACTGAATGATTTTGATGACATGTTTGTTTACCCAATCTCAAAAATCCGAAATCTTCCGGAAAACGGCGACTATCTGGAACTCTGATTGCCTTTTATTTCAAAAACTCAAAATAACCTTTCAGAATCTCTGCATTTTCAATTTTCTGAGTGTCCACCTCAAGGATTTTCGCTTTAACATCCGGACTGAAAAAATTGGAAAGCACACGGTCTAACGTTGCATCATCTTCAACACGCGTATACCCGAAACCAAAGTGTTTCGCCAGCAGTTCAGCATTTTTTGCGTGTTTTGTGACGATAAATTCGTCCAGAGCATTGCTGGCTTTAGACGGGCCCGGAATAAACTTGAAAATATCACCGCCACCGTTGTTGAAAACAATGATTCTTGTATACGGCGGAATATACTGATTCCACAAACCGTTGATATCATAGAAAAACCCAAGCTCACCGGTTACCAGAACTGTAGGATTCTTGTCGGCAATTGCAAATCCCATCGCAGTGGAAGTCGCGCCGTCAATTCCGCTTGTTCCGCGGTTGCAGAAAATGCGGTGTCTGTCAAAATCAAAAAGCTGCGCATACCGTATTGCGGTAGAATTACTGAAGTGAATATTGTAACTCAGCGGAATATTCTGTGAAAGCCGGTTGAACAGATAAAAATCTGAAAAGCCGGTTTTAGTAACATATTCTGCATGCTGCTGATCTTTGCGGTCGCGCAGAACATCCCACAAATTGAAATAGGACTGCGGTTCAAGTTTGATTTTCTGCAAAAGTTTTCCGAACAAAGTTTCCGGAGTTGTTTCTACCTTTTCAGATAATGCAAAATAAGTGTCCGGTTGCCAAACTTCATCAATATGCCAGTGTTTTGCGGGTTTTGCCTTGCGCAGAAACTGTTTTACTTTTTTGGAAACCACGTTCTGCCCAACAGTAATCAGCAGATCGGGAGCGTAATTCTTAAAATCTTCATCATTAAAACCGAAAATATACCGGTCGATATGCGTAAAAAATTTCTCATTGCTGAGGTTTGAATTCATTTCCGTCAGAACCACTGCGCTGTGATTTTTCACCAACTGCGTCAGCTGCATCTGAAGTTCTTCGCTGAACGGAAGTGTTCCGGCCAGAATAAGAATCCGTTTTGAAGTATTCCAGTCGGAGATAAGGTTTGAAGAAAGCTCAAAATTCTTCTTCTGCATGGTTTTTTCCACCGGCGGAAGCATCGGAAGTTCTGAAACCAATTCGTACAGAGGTTCTGAAAGCGGAATATTGATATGAACCGGCCCCTGTTTTTCATAACAGAGTTCGATTGCTTTTTTCACGGTTTCAAAATTGTAATCGTCAGCTCCTTCCCTGTCGTCTTCCATCAGTTCAAAATCTCCGTAAGAATGTTGCTGGAAAAGATTTTTCTGTCGGATAGTCTGCCCGTCAAAAAGATCAACAAAATCGGTCGGACGGTCTGCCGTAAGCAAAAGTAAGGGAACATTCTGATAAAAAGCTTCAGTAACGGCTGGATAATAATTGGCTGCTGCCGAACCGCTTGTACAGGAAAGTGCAGCGGGTTTCTTCTGGCTCTGCGCCATTCCCAGCGCAACAAAACCGGCGCTTCTTTCGTCCACAATACTGTAACAGCTGAACTCATCGGTCTCCGAAAAATGAATCGACATCGGTGCGTTTCGGGAACCCGGAGACAAAACGATATTGGTGATGCCGTATTCTTTCAAGAGATGAGAAATAATCTGTATGCTGCGTTTGGACGAGTACTGTTTCATGCGGAAATTGCTTGGTGCAAATTTACTTCATTAAAAACTAATACTGAAACCAAGTTTCACGGTAACTGATCATCTTCTTCACTTTGGAATACAGTTCGGGAAATTTCTGCCTGAAAAGATGCGGCGTTTCAAAAAAACACTCCAGAATAACGGATATGAATTCAACTCTGTTTACAAAAGCATATTGGCGGAAATAATCCGAGCTTTTCAGACGGTTGAAATATTCCTCATTTTCCAGCATCGCATCAATATTCTCAAACTGTTTCATGAAAATGAAACTGCGGCTGATCTGCCCTGTTCCCTGTCTTGAAAGACTGAAATAAACCGCATGGCCAAACTCATGAATTCCCAGATCAATATTATTGTTGTCAATCTGAATTCCTTCCATAAACTTTTTCCAGGAAAAAGCGATGGTTTTATGTCTTGGGCTGTAATCACCTTCATAAATTTCACCGGTAATGGGCGAAGTGTATGAATCGGGATAAACAATGATATACTTCAGAGAATCAATCAGATAGTAATTCATTCCAAAAGTAAGTCTCACAAAATTTCCGGCAATTATGTATTTCACTTCGTCTGTAACTTCAAAACCTTCCCTTCCTTCAAATTTATATTCTGCAATAAACATCTCGACGCGGTGTTCAAATGCGCGCTGATAAAAAGGTTTAAGATTCCTGTAGAAAACGTAATGACGGGAAAGAATCTGCTGTTTGGAAGATTCCATTTTCTTCTTCCTTATATAAATATGATTCGCAACAGGTTTACCAACCAGCATTACAAATAACGGTTCCAAAATCATTCTGGCTGAAATGAAAAACCCTGCAGAGGCAAGAAAAACGAGTAACAGAATGAGATAAAAAGTAGCCAGTGTATAATTGTTTCATCAAAAATAAGCTATTTCGGTTTCTTAAAAAACAGTAATTTAGCAGCTTGACAATTAATCATAAACATGACAAAAATTCCAAGTGTAGACCTGCGTGATTTCCTGTCGGACGATCCGGCACGCAAACAGAAATTTGTAAATGAAATCGGAAAAGCTTACGAAGAAATTGGTTTTGTTGCTTTGAAAGGCCATTTTTTGGACACTGAACTTACGGAAAACCTGTACAAAGAAGTGAAAAGCTTCTTCGACATGCCGGAAGACGCCAAAAAGAAATACGAAATCGAGGGAATCGGCGGACAGAGAGGATATGTTGGATTCGGGAAAGAAACGGCAAAAGGTTTCAAGAAAGCCGACCTGAAAGAATTCTGGCATTTCGGACAGTATCTGGAAGAAGGTTCCAAATACGCTTCGGAATATCCTGATAATGTTGAGGTTACCGAAAATACGGGCTTTAATGAAGTCGGAAAACAAACCTACAAAAAACTGGAAGAAACCGGAAAATATGTGTTAAGAGCTTTGGCGCTTTATCTTGGTTTGGACGAATTTTATTTCGATAAATATATTGCGGAAGGAAACTCTATTCTGAGAGCGCTTCATTATCCGCCGATTACGGAAGAACCGGATGATGCGGTTCGTGCAGCGGCTCACGGCGATATCAATTTAATTACACTTCTGATGGGCGCTCATGGAAAAGGTCTTCAGGTTCAGAACCATAAAGGTGAATGGATTGATGCCATTGCTCAACCCGATGAACTGATGATTAACGTAGGCGACATGCTTTCAAGACACACGAACAACAAACTGAAATCCACGATTCACCGCGTTGTAAATCCTGAAAAAGAACTTTGGGGAACTTCGCGTTATTCCATTCCGTTTTTTATGCATCCGGTAAGCGAAATGCCGCTGAATGCGCTGGAAGGAACGTATGATGAAAACAATCCGAAACTGTATCCGGACGCAACTGCAGGAGAATTTCTTCGCGAAAGACTGATTGAACTTGGTTTGATTAAAGCGTAAAATTTTTTCAGATTGAATATAGAAAGCGGACTTCGGTTCGCTTTTTTTGTCAGAATAATTTCAGCTGCTGTTCTTTGGTTCCGGTAAAATGTTCGGTTGACAGCGGTTTGAAGCTTTTCCCCTCGAAATATTTTCGCTTTCCCAACCGAAAAGTGTTATGAATCATTTCGGCAATATTTCCTTCACCTTTGTAGCGCTCAAAATATCTTTTATCGCCAAGATTTCCACCGCGCATCGAACGGATAAGGTTCAGAACTTTTTGGGATTTGTCCGGATAATTCGCATTCAGCCAGTGCACAAAAACGGGTTCTACAGTGTCGTTCAGACGAATCAGAACATGATGAGCGGTTTTCGCACCTACATCGGAAACGGATTTCAGAATATGCAGGCTTTCATCGCTCGTTAAACCGGGAATTACAGGCGCAATCATTACATTCACCGGAATTCCGTTTTCAGAAAGGATTTCAACGGCTTTCAGTTTGTTTTTTGCTGAGGAAGTCCGCGGTTCCATTTTTCTGCGGAGTTCTTCATTCAGAGTCGGGATACTCATGTTGACCGTAATCAGATTCTTTTCTGAAAGTGATTTCAGAATATCCAAATCGCGCAAAACCAAAGCATTCTTAGTGATAATTCCAACCGGATGGCGGTAATCCAGAAACACCTGAAGAATTTTTCGGGTGATTTCCATCTGTCTTTCAATCGGCTGATAAGGATCGGTATTTCCTGAAAGCACAATAGTTTTCGGAACATAACCTCTCTTTCTGAAAAACTTTTCGAGCAGTTCCGGTGCGTTTTTCTTCACCATAATTTTCCGCTCAAAATCAATTCCTGCAGAAAATCCCCAATATTCATGAGTCGGTCGCGCAAAACAGTACGAACATCCGTGTTCGCAGCCTTGGTACGGATTCATAGAATATTCCATCGAGAGATCCGGACTTTTTACGCGATTGACAATGGTTTTCGGAAAAACTTCTGTGAACGAGGTTTTGGAAATCTCAAAATCTTCTTCTTCGGGCTCAAAAGTAAAACGGTCGAAACGGTTGTTGACATTTCGCTGTGCTCCCTGACCTTTTATGCTGATTTTCTGATTCATTCAGCTACAAAATTAGAACAGACACTGTTGTTCAGCCGAACAATTTCTGCTATAAATTCTCACAAAAAAAGACTTCCAAAAAATGGAAGCCCGATTAAAATAAAGCGTAAATATGATTAATTTACAGACAGATATTCAATACCGTGATGATCTTCATTTCGGTAGCGTCTTTCAAAATGTCTGTGAAAGTCTGAGTAGTATTCGTTGTAATCGTCGTCTTTTCTGCTGAGGAACTTGCGTAAACTGATAAGTCCAACAACAGCCAGAAAACCGACACCCGCAGCAATGATTATTCCGGTTTCTTTTTTCATGTATCAAATATTTGAAGCTAAAGATAAGCAAATAATATTCCTTTTCTGTTGCGGAAAATTTTAAAGTTTGTTAATCTTCATCTCTTCTTTCCTAAAAAAATTAAAAAAATGTATTTTTGGGAAAATTACCATTCATGAATCATAAAATAGTTGCAGCAGCAGCAGTTTCAATACTGGTGGCATCCTGTACCTCCCAGAAACCTGCCATGAATAACGCAGAAAACACCCTTACTTATCCGGAAACCAAAAAAGTAGAACATACGGATGAATATTTCGGAACAAAAGTGTCCGATCCTTACCGCTGGCTGGAAGACGACCGTGCCGAAGACACCAAAGAGTGGGTTCAGCGCGAAGTAGCGTTTACCAACGATTATCTTGCAAAAATTCCGTTCAGGGAAAGCATCCGTAAGCAGCTGAAAGATATCTGGAACTATGAAAAAATCGGCGCGCCGTTCAAGGAAGGAGATTACACTTACTTCTATAAGAACGACGGTCTTCAGGCGCAGTCGGTTCTGTACAGAACTGACAAAGCAGGAAAAACAGAAGTATTCCTAGATCCAAACAAATTCTCTGAAAAAGGGACAACATCTCTTGCGGGTGTTTCCTTCAACAAAAAAGGTAATCTGGTGGCCTACTCCATTTCTGAAGGCGGGTCCGACTGGAACAAAATCATCATCATGGATGCCGTAACCAAGAAAATCCTTGATGAGCCGATTGTTTCAAAATTCAGCGGCGCATCGTGGCTGGGCGATGAAGGTTTTTATTATTCAAAATACGATCAGCCGAAAGAAGGAAGCCAGCTTTCCGGAATGACGGATACGCACAAAGTATATTTCCATAAACTTGGAACAAATCCTTCTGCAGATCAGCTCGTGATTGGCGGTGAAGATTTCAAACGCCGTTACATGGGAGCGGGAATGTCTGAAGATGAGCGTTATCTGATTCTGAGCGGAGCCAACGCAACCAACGGAAACGAACTGTACATCAAAGACCTGAAAAGAAAAACCGACTGGATTCCGGTGCAGAAAGGTTACGATGTAAACACAGGAATTGTGGATACAAAAGGAGATATTATTTATGCCATTACCGATAAAAACGCTCCGAATAAGCGACTTGTGAAGTTCAACATCAACAAACCTGATGTCTGGACCGACGTGATTCCTGAAACAGAAAACGTTCTTGGAGTTTCAACCGGTGGCGGTTATCTTTTTGCGCGCTACATGAAAGATGCGCTTTCACAGGTAAAACAGTATGATTACGACGGAAAACTGATTCGAATTATCGAACTTCCAGGAAACGGAACTGCCGGTGGATTTGGCGGTAAAAAGGAACAGAAAGACCTGTACTATTCATTCTCCAATTACATTACACCGGGAACCATTTATAAATACAATGTAGAAACTGGAAAATCCGAGACCTATCAGCAGCCGAAGGTTAAGTTTGACCCTTCCAACTATGTTTCTGAACAGATTTTCTATACTTCTTCAGACGGAACAAAAGTTCCGATGATGATTTCCTATAAAAAAGGTCTGAAAAAAGACGGTAAAAACCCAACAATTCTTTATGCATATGGTGGTTTCAATGTATCACTGCAGCCTTCATTCTCGGTTGTAAATGCAATCTGGATGGAAAACGGCGGCGTTTATGCAGTACCGAATATCCGTGGTGGCGGTGAATACGGTAAAAAATGGCACGACGCAGGGACGAAACTTCAGAAGAAAAATGTTTTCAACGACTTTATTTCTGCCGGTGAATATCTTCAGAAAAACGGTTATACCTCGAAAGAATATATGGCGATTTCCGGTGGTTCAAACGGTGGACTTCTAGTAGGCGCAACCATGACAATGCGCCCGGATCTTGCGAAAGTAGCGCTTCCGGCGGTTGGAGTTCTGGACATGCTCCGTTACAATAAATTTACCGCCGGAGCCGGATGGAGTTACGATTACGGAACCGCAGAAGATTCCAAAGAAATGTTTGAATACGTGAAATCCTACTCGCCGCTTCACAATGTAAAAACCGGCGTATGCTACCCTTCAACAATGGTAACAACCGGTGACCACGACGACCGAGTTGTCCCTGCGCATTCATTTAAATTCGGTGCGGAGCTTCAGGATAAGCAAAGCTGTTCCAATCCGGTTCTACTGAGAATTGAAACCGACGGCGGACATGGCGCTGGACGTTCAACAGAACAGAGCATCAACGAGAATACGGATAAACTGAGTTTCACATTATACGAAATGGGAATCCGGGATCTCAACAGATAAACAATTTATGAGCCGCTCTTCAGCGGCTTTTTTCTTTATAAAAAAACCTGAAATTTATGTAAGCGGTTTCAGTTCAATACAAAGTAATTTTATAAAAATTTAAATTATGGAAAAGCCAAAACCAATGCTTACCCTTTCACAGGTAATGGGCAAACTTGCAAAAGATAAAGGAATCAGCAAGGAATTCAGAATGAATGAAAACTGCGAGATGAAAATGCAGGACTCCGACAAAATTTACCAGCCGGAAGAACTGAAAATACTGAAATCCTACCGTTTTGAAGGCGACAGCAACCCTGCTGACAATGCCGTTCTGTATGTAGCGCAGGATTCAGACGGAGAGAAAGGTTTAATCATCGATTCTTACGGCGCCGAAAGCAACTATCCGGGCGAAAAATTTGATGATTTTATCCGCAACATTCCGGTTGAGGAAAGCGAAGAGTATTCATTTGAATGAAAACACGCA
>JAEXBA010000014.1 GCA_023457935.1 Bacteroidota bacterium
CTGCGCGCCCGCCGAAACTTATCATATAGCTCTCAGCTCCGAACCGTTACATGAAAACAGCTTTGCTGCTTTTCTTTTATATAATAAATCTTCCCGGCCTTTTCATATTCTTTAAGAAGACTGTTCAGGATTTTCTCCAGACGGTCATTTCTGGCGAGCCGGTCATTGAAGCGCACGTAGGAAATATCAAAGGAATTTCCGTAATTGTGCGAACTTAAACCTAAGGAAGCATTGGGATTTACTTTGCGCAGATTACACTGGTCTTCCAGAGTTCTCGTAAGTGAAGTAAATGTAAGCGTACTTCCTTTCGTTCTTTTGCTGAATTCCTTAGCAATCGCAAGAAGCATTGATTCGGCTTTGGGAACCAAAAGTGCACGGCTGTGAGTCAGTTTTTGGATGCGGTATCCTTTACCCAGACGTTTCACTGGTGAAAGTTTCCCATTGCTGCGGTATTTCGTTACCGTTTTGTCATCCTTCAGAACCTTGACGTCAAATTTCTTTGACGCTTTGAGGTGTTTTTCGTACAGCGGAGTCGGCACAACCGCCAGAATCCTGTCAAGATCGTAGCAGCTTTTCTGGGCATAAAGTGCCAGCGTGAAAAACAAAAAACAGAATGCAAAAATTTTAATTCTCATAAACCGGTTTTAGCTATTAACGGAAAACAGGCGGTTTTCTTGTTTTAAAACTATTTCACTGCAAAAAAAATTCCGGTTTACCCGGAATCTCATTATTTTTCTCTTAACTCAACTTCGTAGCGTGCGCTTTCGAGCTTCGATTCAAGTTTTCGTATATCACCTTCCAGATCAATGATTCTGTTGCGGCTTCTGGCCAGACTTTTATTCGCATTTTCTGCCTTTCTCAATGCTTTTGCAGCAGCTTTAGCTTCATCGGTTGCTTTCTCTGCACTGCTGTTTTCAGAAAAGTCACCGCCGGTACTGTCGGCTTTTTCATTAAGATCCTGCGCCTTTACTTCACGTTTGTCCTTATCAGCAATTGCTTTTTCAAGTTCAATTTTCTTGTCGATTAAATCCAGTTTAAATTTTACCGATTCACGCTGCTTTTTTAACGTTTCCAAATCCTGCGCCTGCAGCACTGTAAAAGCTGAAACACCCAAAACGGCCACCACTGTAAAAAGTATTTTTTTCATTTTCTGTTTTTTATCAAACACAAAAAGGAAGCTTATACTTCCCTTCTGCTGAATTAATCATTCTCTCTATTGTCTTTAATGTCTCTGCTGTCTTTATTGACATTTTTTTCTTTTTCTTTCCGGTTGTTTGCTTTTGCACCGGTAAACTCAATCTGTTCGTTCAGTTTGGCAATTTTTTCTTCGGTATTCTTGATATCTTTCTCGTAACCGTTTACCTTTTTCTCACATTTTGCCAGCTTCTGGTTGGCTTTCTGTGCTTCTTTCATTCTCTTTGCAGCTGCTTTTGCATCATTAGCTGTATCATTGGCATTTTTTGACACCGAGAAACCGGAACCTTTACGGTCGGCATCCTTGTTGGCGTTCTCAGCGTCTTTCTTCACTTTATCGCAGCTGTTTCTTTCTTTTTCGAGCTTAATTTTATAGTCGTTCAGCTTGGTATTCAGTTTAAGAACTTCCTGTCTTGCTTTCAGTTCTTTCATATCTGTTTCCTGTGCTGCTGCAACAGAAAAAGCTCCGATTCCAAGAAAAATCACAGCTCCAAAAATCATTTTTTTCATCATAAATGGTATTAAATTCAATAAGTAAAATTAGAGAGAATTTTCCCGGTTTTCAATATTTTCCCGTAATTTTTCACAATTACTATTAAAAATCATACCAAAGTAAAAATATCAATACCTTTGGCGGATTGCGTATTTCATGAAAAATTTTTTCCTTTTCTTTTCTCTTTTTTACACCGTTATATTATCCGCACAGTCCGTCATTACGGTTAGTGCAAGCGACACTTCTGCGCCATTACAAGATGTTGTCGTTACGTGCGGAACAGCAGTTTTGGGCAAAACCGATACGGGCGGAAAGCTCACCTTCAAATCAAACTGCAGAACCGTTAAGATTACTTTGCCCGGTTATTTTCAGGAAAATGCAATTGTCGGTAAGGAAATGAGGGTTACGCTTACCAAAAAAGAAGCCGGCCTCGGCGGAATTGAAACCATTGTTCTTGAAGATGTAAGCGATCCTAAAGCGCTGGCCATTCTTGATAAAGTACTTGAAAAATATCCGGTTAATTCACCGAAAAGTCTGCCTTCGTATGCGTTCAAATCCTACGAGAAAATATCAATGGATATTGATGAGGACAGCATACAGTATTACGACCAGTCCATCCGCAGCAATATGCTGATGATGAAAGCACTTTTTGGCAAACCGAAAACACTTCCCGATTCCACTGTGACGATTAAGGATGTTTTCTCAAACTCAAAACTGTTTTTATGGGAACGCGCCCAGGAATTTCTTTATTCACAAAAATACGGTGAGAAAATAAATGTACTGGACAACCGTGTTTCCGGCCTTGAAAATCCTATTTACGAACTGATGGCATTCCAGAGCAACCGAAACGAGATTCCGAGACAGATCCGCAAGCAGAACCGCGCATTGTACCGGTTTTTTCTTACAGACTCGGTGATGGTTGAAGGACGGGAAAACTACGTGATACGCTTTCGGGAATCCAATCAGCAGAAAACCACAAACAGAAACAAGTTTAACGGCTATCTGTACATTGACAAAGCAACTTACGGTCTTAAAAAAATTGAGAGCAGAAGCAATATTCAGAACAACGGAAACATCACCAGTAGCTGGAAATATTTCTCTGGAAAATGGTTCCTTCAGAACGAAACTGCACGCATAAAAATCAGCGATATGGCCAAGGAAGATTCTGCAAAAACAGATGATGATAAGCCAGCAGAAACCAAGAAAACACGTAAAACAGAAGAGCCGCAATCCGAACCCTTCCGAACTTACGGATTCGTAACAGCCGAATATTTTGATTTCCGGTCACCAATTGAAGAAAAAGCTGAAGATTTCAAAGGTTATACCTTCAGTGTAAAAAATTCGGACGGATCGCTTCTGGAAAAATACCGCACAGAGGAACTTTCGGAGCGTGAAGCCAATACTTACAGTACGGTTGACAGTTTATCCAGAAGTTTTCCGGTGGAACGGCGTGCAACGCTTTATACTTCACTTCTTCGAGGAAAATACCGGCATGGAAATTTAGATTTTGATCTTGGACAGCTGATCAAGTACAGCCAGTACGAAGGTATAAGACTTGGAATTGCAGCAAAACTGAATGAAAAATTTCATCCGTATATTTCTCCGGACGCCTATATTGCATACGGATTTAAAGACGGTGATTTTAAGTACGGAGCCGGAATTGACATCAAAACAACGCTGAACAAGGTCTCTTTCTTCCGTGCAGAATATTACAATGATGTACTTGCGGCTGGAAGGTTCAGCCAGAATTTCTGGAGTTTTCCGATGCGGATTATGAACGGCGGCATCAACCTTCATAATTCTGTTTTCTACCAGTTTGAAGGCGCGAAGTTTTCCTTTGAAAACGATTTGAGCAATTCTGTTTCGATGAGGATTTCCGCAAAAAGACAGAATGAAACCGCCAAATTTGACTATGATTACGATAACCGCGGCAATCACTTCAAGAATTTTGCTGTCGGACTGGCTCTGAAATATTCACCGTTTACCAAAAACATCATGACGCCTTCAGGAAAATTCAGTACGCAGCGGAAACTACCCGATTTCTTCTTCAATGCTGAACAGGGCCTTGAAGCAATCGGTGGCGAACTTAACTATACAAGATTTGATTTTCTGGCAGTTCATCAGCTGAAAGGCAAGCTTGGAACCACAAATATGCGTCTGTTCGGCGGACTGACTTTGGGCGACGCTCCGGTTTGGCATCAGTTCACGATGAACGGACTTTCGGGGAACGGAAACCTCAATTTCAATCTTACTTCCTATCTGGGATTCGCAACCATGAAAGGCGGAAAATACTACAACGACAAATTCGCAGGATTATATCTGGCGCACCGGATTCCGTGGTATTTTAAGATCTCAAAAATAAACACTTCAAGCTTCGACCTGATCCACAGAAGTGTAATCGGTAATATGAACCAACCCGAAAAACACCGCTTTAACTACGAAAAACTGGATCATCTTTATCAGGAAATCGGTCTGGAATGGAATAATTTCCTTCTCGGATATTTCGACATTGGTGTTTTTTACCGTGTTGGGCATTATGCCACTCCAAAATTTTCGGATAATTTTGCAGTTCAGCTGAAACTAAACTTGCTGGAATTTTAATGAAACATATCGAAATAAAAGCTTCACAGTTTTTTGAACTTCTGAAAAACCACGACACTTCCATGTGGGGAATTTTCGCACAGATGATTGACGGCGAGGAAAAGGAAATCATTTTCCTGGATGATGAAAACAAAATACTTTTCAATTACATTCTACCTACAACTGTTGAAAAAATGCAGGAAGACCAGAAGATTTTTGCGAAAGAATACGCTGATAAAATTGCTGGTCTGAATTAAGAATTGCATTTAAAAGTGATTGAATCAGCTTTACAGATTCAACTCTGAATTTCTTTTTTTAAGAATTCATCAAGGGTTATTTTCGCTTCCGCAACATCGTGTACACGCAGGATTTTTGCGCCTTTCTCCAGTACTTTTCGGTGGAGTTTCTGGGTTTCTTCGTTGATGTCAAGCGGCGATTTGCCTAAAGGTTTGTAAATAAAAGACTTTCGGGAAATGCCGATCAGAACAGGAAATTTTCCGAGTCCGACAAATTCTGTTTCATCTAATAGCTGATGCTGGTCTTCAACCGTTTTTCCGAAGCCAAATCCTGGATCGAGAATAATATCTTTCACGCCCAAATCCAATAAAATTCTGGATTTTTCTGACAGAAATTTATTGACTTCAACGGTAATATCGCTGTACTTGATTTTGTTATGCATCGACTGATAATCACGGTTTACATGCATTAAAATATAAGGCAATTTGCTTTCTGCAACTGTCTGAAACATGTTCTCATCGAACTGTCCCGCGGAAATATCGTTGATAATATCCATTCCTTCATCAGACGCAAATTTTACAGTTTCGGACCAGAAAGTATCCACAGAAATCAGAATTTCCGGAAATTCTTTTTTGACGGATGAAATAATTTTTCCCAATCTTGAAATTTCTTCTTCAGCGGTAAGAAAATCGGCATTCGGCCGTGTTGACTGCGGACCGATATCAATTATTTCTGCGCCGTCTGAAATGAGTTTTTCCGCATGATTCAGCGCATTTTTCTCTGAAATAAACTTGCCGCCATCCGAAAATGAATCCGGTGTAACATTCAGAATACCCATGATTTTGGGAACTGAAAGATCGATGATTTTTCCGCGACAGTTTAATGTAAACGATGAGTGATGAGTGAAGAATGATTGCTGCATGCTGCAAATGTAGAAATTAAAAGCGGCAAGCAATAAGCTTTAGGCTTTAAGCTTTAGGCAATATGCTTTTTCAGTATTGACTTACTACACTCAATTCATAATTCAAAACTCGTAATCCGTAATTCGTAATTGAAAAATCGTAATTCAAACAAATTTTCCCCAAATTCCCTATCTTTGAAGATCAAAGAGAAATATGCTGAAAACCTCGTTACAGTTCGATAAAGTAATTGCTGAATGCCGCGATTTGTTCTCCAAAAAAATGCACGATTACGGCGCTGCGTGGAGAGTTTTACGCCCAAGTTCAATTACAGATCAGATTTACATAAAAGTCAACAGAATCCGCACTTTGCAGATGACTGACAAGAAAATGGTGGATGAAAGCGAAGAAGATGAATTTGTGGCCATCGTGAACTACTCGATTATAGGGTTGATTCAGCTTGAAAAAGGTCTTGCTGAAGTTCTGGACGACAACCACGAAGAAATTCTTCAGCTTTACGATAAATACGCAACCGAAGCGCGGCAGCTGATGGAAAGAAAAAATCATGACTACGGCGAAGCATGGCGGGAAATGCGGATTTCTTCCATTACCGACCTTATTTACCAAAAAGTACTGCGCACCAAACAGATTGAAGACAACCAGGGAAGAACACTGGTTTCCGAAGGTTTGGATGCCAACTATTTCGATATGCTGAACTATGCGGTTTTCTGTCTGATTAAATTTTCTGAAAAGGAACCGTTCAAGCCGAATCTGGCTTAAGAAAAACATCGATAATTATGCTGAAAGAACTACTGAGAATCATTATTGCGGTAATTTTTATCGCGTCCGGATTTGTAAAAGCGGTTGATGTAAAAGGATTTTCATTCAAACTGGAAGAATACTTTTCGCCATCCGTTTTCAATATGCCCTTTTTCGAACACAACGCACTTCCGATTGCTATTTTTGTGGTGATTATTGAGCTGTTGCTGGGATTTATGCTTCTGTTGAAAATCCGTCTGAAATTCACACTTTCCGCACTTATTGCCCTTTGTGTGTTCTTTGCATTTCTCACCTTTTATTCGGCTTATTTCAATAAGGTAACCGACTGCGGCTGCTTTGGTGACGCCATTAAATTTACGCCGTGGCAAAGCTTCATTAAAGACATCATATTGCTGGTTGGCCTAGTCGTTCTCTATTACCTCTACCGTAACGACTTTCTGAAACTGCGTCCGAAAAATCCGAAAAAATATGCAGCACTTTCAGTGTTTGCAGTTGTAATGGGCATGGTAATGCTCCACGGAGTTCTTCATGAACCGCTGATTGATTTCAGAGATTATAAAATCGGGACCGATATGAAAGCAGAGAAACAGAAAATCAGCCAGAATCCGGATGTTTACAAAACTTTTTATGTTCTTAAAAACAAAAAAACCGGAGAAGAAAAAAAAGTAGATCAGGATGTTTACGTTGATGACAGGACACTTTGGGAAGAAGGAACGCCATGGGAAATTATGAGCGATAAAACCACTTCGGAAGTGGTGAAAAAAGGCTACTCGTCGGAAATTTCCAAATTCCGGCCGGAAGATGAAAACGGAAACGAAATGAGCGACGTGATTATCAGTCAGCCAAAAGCATATCTTCTTTTCACCTATAAGCCAAAAGAGGTTTCTGCCGAAAAACTGGCAAAAGCCGAATCGTTCCTGAAAAATCTTGATAAAAATGCTCCGGTATACGGAATTGCGCCGGAAAAAGGATTCTATAAAACCATTCCTAATCTTGTGATGGACGAAACACCCATCAAAACCATTGCGAGAAGTAATCCTTTTGTTGTAACTTTACAGAACGGTAAAATCGTTGAGAAAAAATCTCTGAACGATATGATGAAGTAAGACCTAAATAATACAATTCTAAACAATTCATTTGCTATGCAAAAATCTAATAAACCAATTGCCGGTTACCATCTGCTGATGATTCTCTCTGCTGTGGACAGCGAGTTCAAGCCGGAAGAAGGCCTGAAAATACAGGAATATCTGGCAGAAGAGTTTCCGTTCCGTATGAATCTGGACAACGAACTTGATGTAATTGCCACACTTCAGCCGGAAGACTGGAAAGACCATTTTGAGTTTCACGCAAGATGTTTCATGGAAGATTCCACCAAAAAAGAAAGAGACAGCTTCATCCAGTTTGCAAAATCCCTGATTAAAGCGGATGAGGACGTAAGCGACGATGAACACCGTTTCTACAAACTCCTGAAAAATCTTTGGAATAAGGATGACGAATAACGCGAAGAAATAACTAAAATATACTAAAATGCGAAGAAAAATTGTTGCCGGAAACTGGAAAATGAACAAGAATGTTATTGAAGCGCAACAGCTGATGTTTCAGATTCTTGAATACAGAAAAAACAATCCTTCCAACTGTGAAGTATGGATCGCGCCGCCGTCGCTTTATCTGATGATGGCAAAAGATTTATATGAGCAAAACGAAGTTGGTGTTTTTTCGCAGGATATGAGCGAATATGAAAGTGGCGCCTACACCGGAGAAATTTCTGCAGATATGTTGGAATCTATTGATGCTACGGGTTCTGTCATCGGACACTCCGAGAGAAGACAGTATCACGGTGAAACCGATTCGCACTGCAACAGAAAAGTAAAACTGGCTCTGGACAAAGGCCTGATTCCTATTTACTGCAACGGTGAAACTTTGGAACAGAGAAAAGCAGGACAGCATCTGGAAGTCGTAAAAAACCAGACTGAAGCAGCACTTTTCACATTATCCGCAGATGAAATTAAAAAAGTTGTTATCGCCTATGAACCTGTTTGGGCAATCGGGACAGGAGAAACTGCAACGCCGGCGCAGGCACAGGAAATTCATGCACACATCAGAAGTTTAATTGCAGGAAAGTACGGACAGGAAGTGGCCGACGAAGTTTCTATTCTTTACGGTGGTTCCGTAAAGCCAGACAATGCGAAAGAAATTTTCTCTCAGCCGGATATCGACGGTGGACTTATTGGCGGTGCAGCTTTAAAAATTGATGATTTTTCTAAAATTATTGAGGGATTCAATGCCTGATAATTTGTAAATATTCAACGCTTTTCGGGCGCGGCTTAGCCGCGCCCGATTCATTTTCCTTCAGCACTCCAAAAGGAAATTATTTTTCTATTTCCACCACATACATTGTTCCGCGATCGCGCTTTCCCGTTACGGGATTCATTTTCGGAACCGGATTTCCATTAGCGTCGTCCACCACGCCAAAATCATCATCATTGAAAACAGCAATGCGGTTATTTCCAAGATAAACCAGCCCTTCCAATTTATCATGCGGATAGCCCATTTTTTCAACCAAATCTACAGCCAGTCTTTTGGAAACAGGTTTAATTCCGGCTATTTCAAGTTCTTCCCATGTATTTTGCTCCAGGGCCTTTCCGTTTACTAAAAAACCGTTTTCTGCATTAAAATCGGTTCCGGAAACATCGGTTGCATTTTCGGTATTGATGCGGTAAATCTTTTTAAGGCCGCCTTTCGAACCGAATTCAGAATCTCTTTCAATCACCAGAAATTCGGTACTGCTTACGGTGGTAATTCCTGAGTTAACATCTGATTTTCCGCCTTCCTGCTGATACAGGTACTGTTTTGTTTTGCCTGTTATGGTATCAAACGTCAAAATTCTTGTCAGTGTACGGTTCACGACTGATTTTTTATCGGGAACAAGCATTGTCGATTGCATTATTCCAACCAAAGTTTTTCCGTCGGCGGCCATACAAAGTCCTTCCATACCTCTGTTCGGACGCTTTTTTGCAAAAACAGCCGGCAGTTTTCTGCCCTGTGACTCGCTGCCAAACGGACTGATTCTTTCCAGCTCAACACCATCAGCGCTGAAATGTACAATGTGCGGACCGTATTCATCGGAAACCCAGAAAGTTCCGTCTGGTGCAGCCGCAAACCCTTCACTGTCGAGTCCGTACTGGTCTGTCCCGATGATTTTTCCGGATCTATCATAAGCAATTTCTACGTTTTCGCCTTGTTCAACAGGATTTGGCAAACCGGTTATGGGTTCACCTTTTGGATTTTTCAGCTGGATGCTGTTCAGAACTTCAATATTTCCTGAAGAACTGATTCTGAAATGAAGAATTACAGGCGAAAAATCAGGTGTGAGAAATTTTTTCCCTTTCAGAAAATCGGTGTTGGGTCCGCGGTCTGTCATGACATAGAATTCTCCTTTTCTTGTTGGATGAACACCTGCATCCGAACCGAAACCACCGTTGATCACCTCAACGCCATTCACCGTTGCCAGTACAGACTGCGGCATCCCGTAGCTGCCTATATTAATTTCGGCAGTATCTTTTTTTACATTCTGAACTGAACATGAAAGAGCGGAAACGGATATGATAATGGGCAGTACTGTTTTTTTCATTCTAAAAAACTTGAGTTTACAAAAATAAAAGTCTGTTATTAATTCACCGTTAACAAATAAGATTAATCATAAAAAAAGCACAGAATCGGAATCCTGTGCCTGCTTTCTTATCTTATTATTTTCAGTCCTGTTTTTTCTCCAGAACTTCATCAACCATACCGTAATCTTTTGCTTCAGAAGAAGTCATCCAGTAATCACGGTCCGAAGATTTTTCTACCCATTCATAAGTCTGTCCGGAATGCTGCGCGATAATTTCATACAGTTCCTGCTTCAGTTTCAGCATTTCGCGAAGGTTAATTTCCATATCGGAAGCCACACCCTGCGCTCCGCCGCTTGGCTGGTGAATCATCACTCTGGAATGCTTCAGTGCAGAACGTTTTCCTTTCTGGCCTGCAACCAGCAGAACTGCGCCCATCGAAGCCGCCATACCGGTACAGATTGTCGCAACATCAGGCTTAATGATCTGCATGGTGTCATAAATTCCAAGTCCTGCGTATACGCTTCCGCCCGGCGAGTTGATGTAAATCTGAATATCTTTTGTAGGATCCGCGCTTTCAAGAAAGAGAAGCTGTGCTGTTACGATATTGGCCACCTGATCATCAATTCCGGTTCCGAGGAAAATAATCCTGTCCATCATCAGACGCGAGAAAACATCCATCTGCGCAACGTTCATACGTCTTTCCTCCATAATGTACGGCGTTAAATTGGTCGGGTTAAAAGTTCCCATATATTGATCGGTCGCCAAACCGCTGTTTCCCAAATGTTTTACAGAGAAATCTCTGAAATCTTTTTTAATGTCCATATTCTGTAATTGTTTTAAACCTTGTTTACCGGTCATAATTTTCAAAAACCGTTCCTCTTTCAAATTTAGTCAAAATGTCACAAAATCCTGTACAGTTCGGCGTCAATTTCTTTGCGGAGTTCATTCAGCTTGATGATTTTCTGATAATTTTCACTGTTGTCGGTATCTTCTGAAAGCGATTTCTTGATGTCGTTGATCATTTTGATGACATATTCCCGCTTGTGGCGGATAATCACATCGCTGACCAGTTTCGGAACTACTTCTTCCTCTTTGCTGAAATAAATATTGTGTTTTTCCCAGTTGCTGGTTTCATATGGTTCAATAAGTGCATCTGCAACCTTTCCGGTAAGTTCCTCATCCATCAGTGTAAAGAAAAAGTTTCCGGAGCGCAGCTGATTTTCTGAAATCCCAGTTTTGATTTCCTCTACAATCCTGGCATTTACAGGCGACTGAATTTCATATCCGTCTTCACCGAAATGAGCAATAATTTCTTCAATAACAGTAATTTGGTACGGCTGATTTTCAGCATCCGTGCGGTCTACAATTCTTTCACCATATTTCAGCATCAGTTCGACGAGTTTTTCCTCAAGAATGAGCAGAGGATTTGTGGCTGCAAACTGATCAAGAACCACTTCAAGTTTCTGGGGCTGCTGTTTCTGAATTTCCGGCCTTGTCTGCTGCTGTTTCACCTGTTTCTGAACGCCCAGTTCATTAAAAAGACTCTGTTCTGAAATGCCGAATTTATTAGACACTTCTTTGAGATAAACTTCCTGCTTCAGAGCATTCTGAACAAAAGCGACCGATTTTACGATATCACGGATGGATTCTGCTTTTTTGATTGGGTCTTCACCGGCTTCCTTCAGGAGAACCTCAGCTTTGAAATCAATAAAATCTTTTGCCTCAGCATTAATGTAATTTTCAACAAATTCCTGCGGATGTTTTCTGGAAAAGGAATCAGGATCGTCGTCGTCCGGAAAAAGAACCACGCGGATATTCATACCCTCGGAAAGCAGCATGTCAATACTGCGGAAACTGGCTTTAATTCCGGCTTTGTCACCGTCAAAAAGAATGGTTACGTTTTCCGTGAGTCTTTTAATCAGCTTAATCTGTTCGGTAGTAAGTGAAGTTCCGGAACTGGCCACCACGTTTTCAATTCCTGCCTGATGAAGGGCAATTACATCCATATAACCTTCCACCAACAGACAGATATTACTGCGTGAAATCGACTGTTTGCTTTGGTTCAGCCCGTAAAGTACATGAGATTTATGGTAGATTTCCGTCTCCGGTGAATTGAGATATTTTGCTGTCTTGACATTATTTTTCAGAATTCTGGCGCCGAAACCCAACACTCTTCCCGAAAAACTGTGGATTGGGAAAATTACCCTTTCGCGAAAGCGGTCCAGGCCATTTGGTGCGTTTTCCGGAAAAATGGACAGTCCGGACTTTTCCAGAATATCTTTTGAATAACCTTTATCCAGCGCATATTCGGTGAAAGCATTTTTCTTTTCCGGCGAATAACCCAACTGAAATTTCTGAATAATATCGTCCTTAAGTTCGCGTTCCTTAAAATAGCTGTAACCTATTGACCGGCCTTCCTCGGTTTCATACAGCTGTTCCTGATAGAAATTGTTGGCAACTTCATGAATTTTATACAGTAAATCCCGCTCCGTTTGCGCTAACTTCTGCTCTTCAGTCTGTTCATAAACCGTTTCCTCAACCTCAATTCCATATTTCTTGGCGGCGTGGCGAAGCGCTTCCGGATACGTGAAATTTTCAATTTCCATCAGGAAAGAAATGGCTGTTCCGCCTTTTCCTGTGGAAAAATCCTTCCAGATCTGTTTGCTGGGAGAAACTACAAAACTCGGTGTTTTTTCATCCTGAAACGGACTCAAACCCTTGAAATTGGAACCCGCACGCTTCAGCTGAACATACTCACCGATAATTTCCTCAACGCGAATGGTTGAAAGTATCTTATCAATGGTTTGTTTGGTAATCATCAGCTGAAAATGTAGATTGAAATATTCGGTAAAAATAGCAAATAAAAGAATTCTGCAGCAACCCGGAGATGCAAACAATGAAACCATTTGTGTACTTTTGGGGAATAATAGACGGACGATGCTTAAGAAAATACTGTTCCTGCTTTTTCTGGCCTCTTTCACCGGCATTTACGCTGTGGAAGGCATGATCATCAAAACTACGGACGCATCCTTCCGCGACCGCTGGGACAAGACACTTGGGAAAACGGCGCCGCGCATTTCCGGAGTTAATAAACTCTACAAAGGACAGCAGATGTTTCTGGGTGCAGCCATTACAGGTTACGGTTCGGACAGTAAAAGCAGCGTTGACGTTTCTTATTCTGTAAAGATCACCGATCCGCACGGCAAAGTATTTCTGCAGGAAAAGAATCTTAAAGTAATCTCCAGAGAAATAAAACACAAAGATTATGTTCAGATGAGCGACGATTTTGTGACTGTCGCAATGGGATTTGATGAACCTTTCGGAAAATACAGCATCGAAATGGAAATCACTGACAAAATCACCGGAAACATTAAGAAACTGACATCAGATTTCGAAGTCATTCCGCTACCGGACTTTGAAACGGTTAAGATTACCGGCCGTGAAACCTTTTCGGAATGGATGAGCAACTATTACAAAAAACAGGAACCGGAAAAAGCACTTCCTTATTTTATTTATTTTTCCCAGTCGGAACTCACAGAACGCGAAGATTTAATGCTGCTGACGATGAGTTTTTTCAGGGAAATTTTCAGTAACAATACTTTTCTTTTCACGCAGTTTCCGGAAGCTTACAATACCGCTGATGAAAAAACGAAAATACTGATGACTACGCTGATGTACAATTCGGTTGACCGGGAATCCTTCAACAACTACTTCCCGGCGGAAGAAATGCAGAATCTCATGACAGACGCAGAACTACCTGACATTTACAGCGAAATAACAGCACCTGTTTACCTTGACATGCTTTGGGCAGAATTTTACGCCTGTGGAAAACAGAAACCGATACTGAAACTCATACAGACGCTTGCGTATTCGCGATACAAAGGTTCCATTGAAGCATTCAAATCCTCAAAGAAAAAAGCTTCAGATAAGGAAAAAGCACTGAAAGAAGGAATCTACCAGGCGGCAGTTTGGTCTCTTGAAAGCCATTTTCAGTCGGATGAACTTGTGCGTATTTATGCCAACTGGCTGATGAACAGTGATGAAATTGATGATTCCGTGAAGCGTCAGCTTGGAGCGATTCTGGTTAAATTCAACTAAAATATAAGATTAAAAAGAATGCAGTTTAAACTTCAGAAAATAGAAGACTGGCAGAAAGCCGTTGAAGAAATCCTGCCAAAAATTCAGCATAATATTCTGCTCTTAAAAGGGAATCTTGGAGCCGGAAAAACAACCTTTACACAGTTTCTGCTGAAAAACCTCGGGAGCAGCGATGAAGTTTCCTCGCCCACTTATGCCATTGTGAACGAATATCACACACCGAAGGGAAATGTATTTCATTTTGATCTTTACCGCATGAAAAATATCGGCGAAGTGTATGATATCGGTATGGAAGAATATCTCGACAACGCTTTTCTCTGCATTATTGAATGGCCGGAAATCTATGAAGACGAACTGGAAGACCTGCCCCATCATGAAATTACAATTGAAAATACAGGTGATTTCCGGGAAGTGAATTTCAGCTGAGAATCTGTAAAATTGCCTGAAATCTTGTGTATCTTTGCAAAATCTAAAACTAAAGTTCAATCATCATTTATTCAGTATAAATAATGAGCAGCACCAATATTTTCACACCGTTTTCTGAGGCCGAACTGATGCCGAAAGAAGAAAAACTGGAAGTCGTAAAAAAAGGCAAGAAATTCAGTATCGGAATTCCCCGCGAAACTTGTCTCCATGAACGCAGAACCTGCGTAACACCGGACGCCGTACAGGTATTAGTAGAAAACGGACATGAAATTATTCTGGAAAAAGGAGCCGGCGAAGGTTCTTTTTTTACAGACATGCAGTATTCTGAAGCCGGTGCGAGAATTACTTCCGATCCGAAAGAAGCGTTTGCACAGGATCTTGTACTGAAAATAAATCCGCCCACAGAAGAGGAAATTGAATATCTGAAGTCCAGCAGCTATCTTATTTCAGCGCTGCAGATCAATCTTCGCGACAAGGAATATTTTGCGAAACTGGCTGAGAAAAAAGTAAATGCCATTGCGTTTGAGTTCATCATGGATGAATACAAGCAGCTTTCCCTCGTAAGACTGATCGGTGAAATCGCAGGCAGCATTTCAATACTGTATGCATCAGAATTACTGGCGCTTTCAAACGGTTTAATGCTCGGCGGAATTACAGGAGTACGGCCAACTGAAGTAGTGATTATCGGCGCCGGAATTGTTGGTGAATTTGCGACAAAAGCAGCCATCGGACTTGGAGCCAGCGTACGGGTTTTCGACAATTCCCTTTCAAAACTGAGAAGACTTCACACTTTGGTGGACAGCCGTGTTCCGACCTCAATTATTGATCCGAAGGAAGTTGCAAAAAGTCTGAGAAGAGCTGATGTTGTGATCGGCGCACTGCCAAGACTCAATCAGCAGCCGATTGTAACCGAAGACATGGTGATGAACATGAAGAAAGGAAGCGTCATCATCGATGTTACTATAGATAACGGCAAAGTAATTGAAACATCGGAACTCACGACTCAGGAAAATCCTTATGTGGTGAAACACGATGTTATACACAGCGGTTTGCCGAATCTTACGTCTAAAATGCCGAGAACAACTACCAAGGCCATTTCAAACTTCTTCCTGTCGTACCTTCTGAACTATGATGAAGAAGGCGGTTTCGAAAATATGCTGATTCATAAAAACGAAATGAAGCAAAGTCTTTACATGTACAAAGGCCGCCATACCAAGAAAATGATCTGCGACCGTTTCGGTCTTACATACCACGACATTAATCTCTTAATTTTCTAATCTTTGCGAAAACTAAAATTCTTCCTTATCGGATTGGTTCCAGGTTTACTGATTGTCTTTTTCATTCTGAACAAAAAAGGCGCAAGTTGCAGCGGCTACCTTCCGAACAGCCGTGTCATCGCTGAAACACTTTCAAAGGATTTTCAGTACAGTCCAACTTTTACAGCAGAAATGCAGCTCAATAAAGTAGATGAAAAATTTCTGAAAGACAGTATTCTTCCGGAAGGAAACATTGATTTTAAGCGTTCTCACGCGCAGAAAGAACCTTGCCCTGATTATTTACTGAGTTATCCTTCCAAAAATCCAAGACTTGAGGTTACTTTTGAAAAATGTGACAGCTTGGTGACATTCCATTCACTCAGGAAAATCCGATAATGAAAATTGCGGTTGTTGAAACGTTTTAATCGGCGGATTAAGAGTGCTGGCTCCGTGAAAAAGTTTCGCGGATTTTTTTTGTTAATGCCAAAAGAATACGGCCCATACTTGAACAAAAAAAGCTGCAGGAATAACTGCAGCTTTTTTATTTATGACTGATGAAATCAGTATTTGATTACTTCTTTCATTCTTTCATTTTCTTCGTTCACGAGTTCATCATCAACCAGAATTTTACCGCTGTGTTCATCAATGATGATTTTCTTTCTCTGAGCGATTTCCATCTGCTTTTGCGGTGGAATTGTGAAGAATGAACCTTTTGCCGCTCCTCTTTCAAGGCCTACAACAGCAAGTCCGTTAGGAGAATTTTCGCGGATTCTCTGGTAAGACTTCAGCAGTCTTTCATCGATGTTTTTGGAGAATTCCTGTGATTTTTCCAACAGGTATTCTTCTTCTTTCTGTGTTTCTGCCACCAGCGAATCAAGTTCGTCTTTCTTGAATTTAAGGTGGTTTTTCAGATCGTCGATTTTTGCGGTAAGCTCATCAAGAGTTTCCTTCTTGTGGTCGATTTTTGCACCGAATTCCTTGATTCTTTTTTCAGCAAGCTGAATTTCAAGATCCTGAAACTCAATTTCCTTACCCAAAGCTTCAAATTCCTTGTTGTTTCTTACGTTATCCTGCTGAGATTTGTATTTGTCGATCAAAGTTTTTGCATGGTTGATGACCTCATTTTTGGTGTTGATTTCATCATTCTGCTCTTTGATTTCGCCTTCGAATTTTTCCGCTCTTTTTTCCAGTCCGGCAATCTCGATTTCCAGATCTTCAACTTCAATAGGAAGTTCACCTCTTGTATTGCGGATTTCGTCGAGTCTGGAATCAATAATCTGAAGATCGTAAAGCGCTCTTAGTTTATCCTCTACTGAAATTTCAATTGCTTTCTTAGCCATATTTTACAGAAAATATTTTACGGGATTAGTATTTTTCTCAGTTTTTGAGATTGCAAATTTAGGAAATTTTTCCGATAAAATGTCATATAATTGTTGAGTTACAAACTGTTCCGACTCAAAATGACCGATGTCGCAGATCAGCATTCTGTTTTCTGCGAGAAAAAAATCATGATACTTTACATCGCCGGTAAGGTACGCATCGCAACCCGCTGAGAGCGCTGCTTTTATTCCGCCTGCACCGCTTCCGCCCAGAACGCCTACCCTTTTTATTTTTTTTCCAGTAAAAGCTGAATGGCGAATCACATTCAGACTGAATTTTTCTTTTACCGAATGAAGAAACTCCTCTTCTGTAATTTCGTTTTTAAAGTCTCCGTACATTCCGAGCCCGGAAAACTGATTTTCATTGTCGAGATTATAAATCTGATAAGCTACTTCTTCGTAAGGATGCGCCAATTTCATTGCTTTAATCACCGCATTCTGTTTATAATCTTCAAAAATGAAATACAGCATCTGTTCTTCGGCAGTTTCCCTTACACCAATTTCTCCGTCGAAAGGATCGGCACCTGGCAACGGCCGGAAGGTTCCTTTTCCGTTAACAGAAAAACTGCACTCATCATAATTGCCGATATTTCCTGCACCTGCATCAAAAACAGCAGTTTTTACTTTTTCAGCGTGATCAACCGGAACATACACTACCAGCTGTTTCAGATTCTGCTTCTTAGGCATCAGGATTTTTTTCTCCTCAATACCCAAAGCCTGTAAAATACCATAATTGACGCCCGACAAATCATTATCAAACGCCGTGTGTATGGCGTAAATGGCAATTTTATTTTCTACCGCCCTTAGAACTGCTCTTTCCACATAATTCTTTCCGGTAAGTGATTTCAGACCTGTAAAAATAATCGGATGGAAAGTTACAATCAGGTTTAAACCTTTCTCAACCGCTTCTTCAACAACATTTTCAAGCGCATCATGGCAGATCAGCATGCCGGAAACTTCCCGATCCGGATTACCGCAAAGCAAACCAACATTATCAAAATCTTCTGCCTGCTGCATTGCAAATGTTTTTTCCAGCTCAAAAATTACTTCCTTTAACTTCATTTTGTTAAGTTTGTAGCGAAAATAGCAATTATTTCAGAAAACGCCGACGATGGAAGAACATCACCATGCGATAGAGAAAGAAAACAATTTTGTTGCGGAACGGAAAAAATGGAAACGGCAGCTTTTCCGTATTATTTACCGTGCCGACACTCCACTCGGAAAAATCTTTGACATCAGTCTCCTGGTTCTTATTTTCCTGAGCACTTTTATTGTTATGATGGAAAGTGTACCGTCGTTCGACATGCGCTACCACACGATTTTTATTGTTCTGGAAATCGTCATTTCGGTCATCTTTACCGTGGAATATATTCTCCGAATAATTACAATCCGCAACAAAAAAGACTATATTTTCAGCTTTTTTGGCATCATCGATTTACTGGCAATTGTACCGTTTTATTTAAGTCTGTTCTTTCCGGTCACAAAATTTTTCCTCATCATCCGGATGCTTCGTATGCTGAGAATCTTCAGAATCATGAACCTGCTGGATTTCATGAATGACGGTTATCTTATTGTACGCGCAATGAAGAACAGTTCACGCAAAATCTATATTTTCCTGCTTTTTCTGATGATCTTCTCCGTTATTGTCGGTTCGCTGATGTATATGGTAGAAGGGCATAAAGAAGGCTTTGAAAGTATTCCGCAAAGTATTTACTGGGCGGTGGTAACGGTAACCACAGTTGGCTATGGTGATGTTTCTCCTACAACTCCGCTGGGAAAGTTTTTTGCTATCGTTCTGATGCTTGCCGGTTATTCCATTATCGCGGTACCAACGGGTATTGTTACTGCCGAAATGCGAAATAAGAGACAGAATTTCGAAAAAGTTTGTCCCAGATGCAGTAATGATGACATTGATGATGATGCCAACTACTGCAAGCGCTGCGGAGAAAAGATAGAATAAAAAACCCCGCTTTTCAGCAGGGCCATTATCATCATTTGATCATATTTCTAATTGTGTTTCTAGAATCCTGTGGGTGTTGGAACTGAATATGCACTGCCACTACCGTTAGTGCCGTCTAAAGCCTCGGTCATAACCTGGCCAAATGGCTTTGTAATTGCCTTTTTGTATACTAATACCTGAAGGCGGATGTTAAAACGGTCGCTGTTACTTGCTACCCCACTCGATGTCACAAACTTTGCGCCGGCGTAATCTGCGTTAATGCGCCAAGTTCCGTTTTCAACAAAAGCATAAAAACGTGGGCTGCCCTGGGAATAACGGCTAGGATTGGTAGTAGGATCTGTATTGTGTCTGGTATAAACTTCCAAGTCTGGAGTTGTCGGATTCGCACTGCTATAATTCTCAAGACTGAAAGAACGAACCGCAACGATATAATCCGTAGCACTGATTTTGGTATCGTAATTTGAAATACCTGTATTAGTTACTCTTTTAAAATACAAATCCAGGAGATTAACCAGAGAGGCAGTCGCGTTCACATGGTCAAAAATCGTTAGCTTCTTGCTGCTGGGAACATTACTTGTAGCCATAAAATTGATAGGTACTTCCAGTGGTTCCCCAGGACTTTTCATATAAAGGAGTCCTGCGTGTGCAGTTCCGGAAGTCCCGTCTATCTTTTTAACGTCCAAAGTTTCCGTTGGAGCATTGGTATTAATGCCTACTTTCCCGTTAAACTGCTGTGCTGAAACGAAAGTTCCAAACATCAAAAATGAAATAATATAATTTAGTTTTTTCATGATATTAACTTTTACTGTAAACCAAGCGGCGTGTTATTCGAGGTTCCATAATAATTGGCCGATGGACTAACCGACTGATTATCAACCACTCCCCAATCTTTTACCAAAACCTTTTCAAAAACCACAAACGATACTGTCCATTTGCCATTAACTCCGTTTCGAGTTCCAGACTGGTTAAAACCTAGACTGATATTATAATTATTTCCAGTTTGTCCAACAGCTGTCTTATAAGTGCCATGTACAGGGTTACTATTATCCATTGTGCTGTTTACAACTTCTGCACCTGTAAAGTATGCTTCAGCCAAACCAAGAAAATATTTGTCTGTAGAAAGGTTGGTGTTCAGCGTAAGAATCTCCGCGTCATTTACATTCGAAATCTCCGCTGTGTACTTGTTCACCGGGCCAACATTTCTTAAATCTACATCCAGTTTTTTCAGTTCACCAACTGGAGTGGAATCATCTGAACGTACCAGTAAGTAGAAATTTCCGGTAACCGCTTCCGTCTTCTCAAGAATAAGGTAACTTTCAATAAGCAAACCACCGTTTACATCCAGCTCACCACTTATTGGTGTGGTATTGGGGTTTATGTTGACACTTACCTGCGCAGAAATCATTGCTGCGCACAGTACTGATACTATAAAAGATATTTTTTTCATTAGTACTTTATTATTGAATTAATGCTGTGGCTGCTGTGCCGGTCGCTGATCCGTTCATATCGACTGTAGACGGAAAAACTCTTGCGAACTGCCGGTCAAAAACCATCAGAGTAATTTCCCATTGACCTACCTGGGTATTTCCAGATCGGTGTGCAAAACCGTGATAATCCGCCTTAATTTTCCAGGTACCACCACTGTCCCTTGTAAAGACCTGTGCAACCGGTGCCCTTCTGCGCTGATCAATGTTTGTTCCATCATGAACTACAGGCAGGTTATAATTGAAAGAATTTACGATAGCCAGATATTTCGTACTGTTGATTTTGGTATCAAACTCATTTACCCAATCTTCTGCATCAGTTACAGATATTTTGTAAGTGATAATTCCAAAAGGAGCAGGGAAATTATTATTTACACTTCCGGATTGCGTATTATAGGTAGTAATCCTTTGTTTTGCTGCTGATTTCAGAAGAAAAGAATATCTTTCTGAAGGTGTAAGTTTAGGAATTTTCTCAATCTGCGCATTATAATCAGTCTGATCCAACAGTAGGTCGTAAGCCCGCATAGTTCCATTTACGTGAAGTTCTGTTTCCGGTTTATCGGTATTGATACCAACCCTTCCCTGATACTGTGAAAACACAAAAGGCGAGATCAAAACCAAAATACCAACTAGTTGTTTTTTCATTATTATTATTTTTGATAAAAGTAAAAGTTGCGTTTTGCTAGCGCGCAGGAAAAGACACTTGTTTTTTTACGAAGTTTTTTATATATTCTTAATTGAAAAAGAAAAGCATTCTTCTGAAAAGCCCGTCAAATAAGCGAAGTAGCGATCTGATCAAAATTCGGCCACAAAAAATAAAATTAACTTTCAGCGCTTTTTTGCAGAATATTTGGGAAGATGTAAGCGGAAAAGAAGAAAACAGGATACGTAAAATGTATGATTTTTGTATTAATTTCAAATAGAGAAAAAATCAGAAAATGAATATTTTTACAGAATAACAAATTTTTTTTTCATTTTTTACATTGATTATTACACAATAAAAACAAAAGCGCTTCCATAAACGGAAGCGCTTCTTTATCTGAAAGTATTAACCCTTTCGGGTTTGGTTTCTAAAACTCCATTTCATGTTCCGGATCGATATGATCGTAATCCGCAACCATCTGTTCTTCGTAATTGATCTTTTCGTGTTTTGAGTATCTGTTTTCCAGTTTTACCACTATATAGTAAACTACAGGAACGATAATCAGTGTAAGGAAAAGCGAAGAAAGCAATCCACCGATAATTACAATCGCCAAACCATTGTTCATTTCGGCTGCAGCTCCGGACGCCAAAGCAATCGGAAGCATACCGAAAACCATCGCGATGGTTGTCATCAAAATTGGTCGTAAACGAGCGTGGTTCGCCTGAATCAAAGCGGTTTCAATCGGTTCACCGTGATCCATTCTGTGGTTTGCAAAATCTACCAGTAGAATCGCATTTTTCGCCACGAGACCAATTAACATGATGATACCGAGAATGGTGAAAATATTCAAACTCTGGTTGGTTAAAGCCAGTGCCCAAAGTGCGCCGATAAATGAAAGCGGAATCGAGAACAGTACGATAAACGGCTTGATAAAGTCATTGTAGAGTACCACCATAATCATGTAAACCAGCATAATCGCGGCCATCAAAGCAACTGCCAAAGTACCGAAACCTTCACTCTGATTTTCCATGTTTCCGCCCCAAACCCAGTTTACACCGGCCGGTTTTTTTACATCTTCCATTTTGGCTTCCCATTCACCTGCAATGGCACCGGTAGTTTTACCTACAACCTGCGACTGAACCGTAACCGACGGTGAACGGTTGTATCTTTCAAGCAACGTTGGACCGG
>JAEXBA010000015.1 GCA_023457935.1 Bacteroidota bacterium
TTCATTTATTGCTTCGTCATACATTTTATCACAATCAATTTCTTGCGCAAAGATTGAAAAAGAAAAAGTAATAAAAAATGTCAAAAATATTCTATTCATTACGGTTTTTTTTGAAATTGCAGGTAACTCCCAAATATACGAAAACAATTGTACGTTGAGAAAAATTATAGCAAATTTAAAACGCTGATAGCCAGGTGTTAAAAAAATAAATAATTTTGATTGTAAAATTAAAGCGTTGCGCATTTTGTATAGATTATTATGGATAACAAAAATTTTTTTGATGCTTCCAGATTCCGGGCTAAGATGGGAGAACACCGAGGGAAAACCGTTATTTGGATTGCTGTTCCCAATGATCGCGAAAGTTTGAAACAGTTCCGCTTATTGTTCAAGCCACATTACAGTGTCACTCAGAAATCATGGTTTCTGCCCGATACGAAAAACAACCGTGCGGCTTTTGCAATTGCCGGTAAGACGATTGGGAAGGAAGCATTCACAAAAATTTCCAATACTAATGCCGCTGAGTTTCAGAAATTTCAGGAGCTGATGATTCTGAAAGGCCTCAGCCCAAATACGCAGCGAACCTATTGCAGCGAGTTTGCTCAGCTGCTTCATATACTCAACGAAGTTCCGGTACAGAACCTGAGTGAAGACAAGATCCGCTCGTATATTCTGTATTGCCATGTGCAGCTTAAGCTTTCCGAGAATCAGATTCACAGCAGGATGAATGCGCTTAAGTTTTATTTCGAGAAGGTTCTCGGGCGGGAGAAGATTTTTCTTAATATTCCCAGACCAAAGAAGCATCTCAAACTGCCGAAAACGCTTAATCCATCAGAGATTACTAAAATGATTCTGGTAACAGAAAATGTAAAACACCGGCTGATCATAAAACTGGGATACGGCCTCGGTCTTAGGGTGAGTGAGATTGTTAATCTGAAAATCGAAGATATTGACAGCGTTGAAATGCGCGTACTGATTGAGCGCTCGAAAGGCAAAAAAGACCGGTATGTAAATCTCCCTGATTCGGTTTTGGATGATCTCAGAGTGTACTACAGGGAGTTCAAACCGAAAAATTATCTGTTTGAAGGCGCAGACGGCGGAAGGTATTCCGAACGTTCGGCACAGAATGCTTTCAAAACGGCAATGAAAAAAGCCGGGATTTTCAGAAATGTTGGAATCCATGCACTGCGCCACAGTTATGCGACTCATCTTCTGCAGTACGGAACTGATATTTCCCTTATTCAGAAGCTGTTGGGGCATAACAGCATCAAAACAACACTGATTTATACAGACGTTACCGACGGTGATATTTCGCGGGTCGGTTCGCCACTCGATCGGCTGAAAGAACCGAAAATACTGTTAGGCTGCTCAAACGGTTCACCTTTCATTAAAGATTCAGATTGCGGAAACAGAAGTGAATTCAGCAATATCTCTGTTGGTTTTGACAGTAAATTCAAAAAATCAAGCCGTTTTTTGAATGTTGACGGAAACCTGTTCCGGATTTCACTCTACTCCGCTTAAAGTATAAATCAAAAAAAAATCTGCCCGTTTTCAAGACAGATTTTCGTTTTTCTTATCAGAAATTTATTTCTTCGGAATATTCGCCAGAACATCTTTCAGATAATTCCAGAATTTCTGTGTGGAAGGTATATTCGCGCGTTCATCCGGTGAGTGCGCTCCCTTGATTGTCGGGCCGAAACTTACCATTTCCATTTCAGGATAATTGGCGCCGATAATTCCGCATTCAAGGCCGGCATGGCAGGCAACGACATGTGGTTTGCTGCCGAAATTTTTCTCATAAATGCCCGTCATTGTGTGAAGTATTTCCGCATTTGGCTTCGGTTTCCAGCCAGGATAAGAACCGCTGAACTCAACATTCATTCCGGCAAGTTCAAAAACCGATTTCAACTGTTCTGCAACAGCAAATTTCGTGGATTCTACTGATGATCTGGAAAGATTAAGAATTTTCAGTTCGCCGTGTTTCAGTTCCACTCTCGCAACATTGTTGGACGATTCCACAAGGTCGGTAACGTCCGGAGACATTCTGTAAACGCCGTTATGGGCAGATTTCAGAGCCAGAATAATATTTTTTGTGTTCTCTTCAGAAATACCTTTTTCCACTGTGGAGAAATTTTCAACCGTAATCTGAAGTTCACTTTCAATACTGCTGAATTCTTCAAGTATAGCCGCTTTCAGCGAAGAGGCGCCATCGAGAAACTCGGGAGCGTTTCTTACCGAAAGCACAGCTGTAGCTTCACGCGGAATTGCATTGCGGAGACCGCCGCCGTCAATGGAAACCAGCTGTATATTCTGGTTGTAAACGCCGGTATAAAGCAGTCTTCCCAAAATAATATTGGCATTTCCAAATCCTTTATGGATATCCATTCCGGAGTGGCCGCCCTGAAGACCTTTCACTTCAATTCTCACGACCATTCCTTTCACTTCCTCAACGTCGTATTGGGCAGTCGCGGTAACATCAACGCCGCCCGCGCAGCCGATATCAATTTCATCATCTTCCTCTGTATCCAGATTCAGAAGGATTTCTCCGGTTAACTGTCCGGGTTTTAAACCCATTGCGCCGGTCATTCCGGTTTCTTCATCAATTGTGAAAAGTGCTTCCAGCGCAGGATGCGGAATGTCTTTGCTTTCCAGAATACTCATAATGGCCGCTACGCCCAATCCGTTGTCGGCACCAAGCGTCGTACCTTTCGCTTTCACCCAGTCGCCGTCGATTTCCATTTGGATTCCCTGTGTATCGAAATCAAAATTCACATCGCTGTTTTTCTGTACTACCATATCGAGATGCGACTGCAGAACAACTTTCTTGCGGTCTTCCATTCCGGGAGTTGCAGGTTTCTGGATAATAACATTTCCTACTTCATCAACGGTGGTCTGCAAACCCAGGTTTTCACCGAAATTCCTGATGAATTCAATTACTTTTTCTTCTTTCTTTGAAGGTCTTGGAACCGCATTCAGTGCCGAAAAGTTTTTCCAGATCACCTGCGGTTCAATATTGGATAAAGGCATATTGTATTGTTTTCTCAAATTTAAGAACAAAAAAAACGCCCCCAAAATTCAGAGCGCTTCAATTTTAAAATTTATTGTTTTTTTAACAGCCGCATTCGCCATGTATTACTGTGGTAGCAGTTTCACCGGTTTTCTTGTCGGTAACGGTCATTTCGCCGTCAAACATCATCACTTCGTACATTTCCTTCAGTTTTTTACCTTTCATTTCTACTTTATAGTCTGCATTTTCAATGGTTTTCTGGAAATTTTCAGGATCGAAATCACCTTCTTCCATGGGAATTTTTATCAGTTTGTTCTGAATTTTGATGTAGGCCGTATTTCCGTAGTCATCAATATAAACAAACTTTTCATCCTCAAAATCGGCTTTGTTCTCAGCAAAGTAACAGGAACAGCCTTCCACTTCATCAGGAAATCCGAATTTATCCAGCATGAAAGTACCGGCATCAACTGTTTCGGAACTGGTGTTGCTGATTTCCACTGAATCCTGAACAGAAGTTTCGGAAGTTATCTGTGAATCAGCGGTAACGGTTTCCTTGTCTTTTTTACATGAAAGCAAGGTTAACGGTAAAAGAATCATCAGGATTTTAACCTTCATATTTTTTTGTTTGAATTAAATTAAAAAAAGTCTGAATTATTCTAACCGCGGGCCCTTTCCAGCAGAACCATCATCAGCAGGGAAAGTACAACTACGCTTTCATCTTCATCTGAAATGTCCATAGCGCGGTCCAGCTGAAAGCGGCGTCCAATGAGCGAAGGCATTTTCTTCAGTCTGAAAAATACTTTTCCTGAGCGGTCTTTTACAGAGTAGGAAGGGTTCAGGAAATAACCGGTAAACATTCCAATCAGCGGAATATCGCTTACAAAACCGTCCAGAAATTTGATCCAGGCGTTGTCTTCAGAAATATGAAATTTCGACTGCCCGTTACGATCCATCACATCGTAAGTGGCTTTCCAGAAAGAGCGCATTCCTTTTCTTGCCAGCCGGCCGTAATTCTGTCCGTCAAACTGATTGGTAATCGAGTAGGACGCATTAAAATCCAGCCAGCGGTCTGCTTTGATCCTGAAAAGTTCCTTTCTTCTGGTTTCGTCGCTGAATATCACTACATCTTCCTTCAGTCTGAACATTTTCTGGCGGACGTAGGCAACGTAGTTTCCGTTCCGGTCAGTAATGTTAAAGTCGCTGGAAAGTGTCGTGATTTTGAACTTGAAATCCAGCGGATAGTTTAAATTGGGCAGTACCATCGGTTTTTTTTCAAAAATACTTAAAAATATCGGGGTGCAGGTCTTTGCCTCAAAAAAATTATCTTTGTGGAATGGACTATCCAAGTAAGGTTTTGGCGAAAGCAGTTGAGGAAATTTCCGGTCTTCCGGGAATCGGGAAGAAGTCTGCTCTGCGCATGGCGCTTCATCTTTTAAGACAGCCCGAATCGCAGGGAATCGCTCTTGGCAGCGCTCTTATCAATCTTGTTTCAGAGATTCAGTACTGCAGGCAGTGTCATAATTTTTCGGACCATGAAATCTGTGAAATCTGCAGCAATCCGCGCCGGGATTCTCAGCTTTTATGTGTGGTGGAAGATGTACGCGATGTAATGGCGATCGAAAATACAGGCAAATTCAACGGCAAATACCTTGTTTTGGGCGGAAAGATTTCCCCGATGGAAGGAATTGGCCCGAACCAGCTGAATATTTCTGCTTTGGAAAGAAAACTGGATGAAGGCGAAGTGCGGGAAGTTATTTTTGCATTAAGTGCCACGATGGAAGGTGATACTACTGCCTACTACCTTTATAAGAAACTGAAACATTTTTCCGTTAGCTTTTCCAGTATTGCGCGCGGAATTTCGGTGGGAGATGAACTTGAATATGCTGACGAAATTTCTTTGGGAAGGTCGATTATGAACCGGCTTCCGTACAGCGAGAAAAGCTGAATTTGTTTAAAGCTAATACGGACGCGATGATTTCTGTAATAATTCCCGTTTACAATGCTGCTGCCACTGTTGAGAATGCGCTTCTTTCCGTAAAGAATCAGCAGTGCGGGGAAGATTTTGAAGTAATTGTCGTGGATGACGGTTCTACCGATGACAGTTCCCAGGTAATCCGACGCTTTATTTCGGAAAATACGGAGATAAATATTTCTCTGATAACTCAGGAAAATAAAGGAGTCTCAGCGGCCAGAAATGCCGGACTGAAAACTGCTCACGGAGATTTCATTGCGCTTCTTGATGCAGATGATGAATGGCTCCCGGAAAAAACCGAAAGACAGATGAACGTTTTCAGGAACTTTAGCCATATTGAGTTTCTGGGCTGTAAGCGGACCAATCAGAAAATTTTGCTGCCCTATACTGTTTCAAAAGATAATCTTGCGGAGATTTCATTCCGTAAGCTTATGATTCGAAACGAAACTCATCCGTCATCGGTTATTTTCAAAAGAAGTATCCTCAGTAAGGTTGGTTTTTTTGATGAAAATCAGTCGCATGCAGAAGATGCCAATTACTGGTTGAGGGTTTCATTATGCTGCCGTATGTATTTGCTTAACGAAAGTCTTCTGTTTGCCGGTGGAGGCAAAAGGACATTTGGAGTTTCCGGCTTGTCTGCAGATCTTGCGGCAATGGAAAGAGGATTCCAAAAGAACATTGCTGAAATGTATGAAAAAAAGAGGATAACTCTTCTTGAAAAAACGGTCTATCAAAAGTTTTATGTTCTGAAATACTATATTCTTCTGGCCAGAAGATTCTTCCATAATCTATAACTGTAAATCTTGAAAGTATCCTTTATTATTCTCAATTATAATGTTACCGGCCTTCTACGGAAGTGTATTCAGTCAGTGATAAGATATTCAGAGGATATTTCCTGTGAAATTATCGTTATCGACAATGCTTCGCCGGATGATTCATGGAAAAAACTTAAAACTGAATTTCCTTCTGTCCGTTTTATTGAGGAAAACATCAACCTCGGTTTTGCAAAAGCCAACAATAAAGCAGCAAAAGCGGCAAAGGGAGAATTTATTTACATTCTGAATCCGGATACTGAATTACTGGGAAACTGTATGAAGGAGATCGTGGATTTTGCGGAATCGCAGTCGCATTTCGGTTGTCTCGGACTGCGGATGCATGACGCCGCCGGAGCTTTTTTGCCGGAAAGCAAGCGTTCGGTTCCCGATATGTTCAACTCGTTTGAAAAACTGTTTACAGGTTTCCGTAAAAGCAGTTCTAAATCGTATTACCGGAATGATATCGGTGAGTTTGAGGTTGCTGAAGTGGAAGTGATTACCGGAGCCAATATGCTGATCAGAAAATCCGTCTACGAGGAAATTGGAGGTTTTGATGAACGCTATTTTATGTATGGCGAAGATATTGACATCTGCTATACGCTTTTAAACAAAGGATACCGGAACTGGTATTACGGCAGACACTCTGTTCTTCATCATAAAGGGGAAAGCACCGTTAAGGATGAACTGTATTTAGAGCGTTTTTACGGCGCGATGCAGATTTTCATTGATAAGTATTACCGACTGCAGAAACCATTGCAGTACCGCGTTCTATCCGCCGGACTTAAACTTCGACATCATCTGGAAAAACGAAAACTGAAATAAAAAACGGCTCAGATTCCTGAGCCGTTTTCCCTGTGAAAATATATTTTCTTAGTTGCCTGCCGGAGCCTGTTGTGCCGGAGCACTTTGCTGTGCAGGAACTGTAGTTGTTGTTGATGTATTGGCCGGAGCACTTTGTGTTGCCGGAGCTGTATTGTTTGCGGGAGCAGTTCTTGGAGCAGAAACCTGGCTTGGTTTTGCAGTAAGCAATACGCTGAGAAGACACAGTGCCACAATTGTTCCGCCTAAAACCCAAGTCGCTTTCTCCATGAAATCGTTGGTTCTCTGTACACCGAACTGCGCTGAGGAAGTTCCGCCAAAAGTTCCGGAAAGACCGCCGCCTTTAGGGTTTTGTGCCATAACAACGATTACCAAGAGTACACAAATAATCATTATAATGATCATCAGAAATGTAAATATGCCCATGTTTTATCTTCTAATTTTGAATTGGCAAATTTAATCTTTTTTCACTTAAATGCAAAATGCTGAAAACATTTATTTTAAAAAGAAAAAACGGCAGCCGAAGCTGCCGTTAAAGTTCATCTGGATTCCGCATTAATTATTTAAAATCAGCATCTTTGGCCTGGTTAACCTGAATATCTTTTACGATAAATTCAACATCCATTCCTCCAAGATTCTGTCCTATTTTATAAGGCATTTTTACACCTGAAACATCTTTGTAATCCGAGTAGTTTGTCGGAACCGACTGCCCCTGCTGCGTTTTCACCTCACCGGTTTTAAGACCAGTTTTTACACTGTAGTAATAGGTTGCATCAGTTGCTTTGATAACATAAGAATCTTCACCGTTAAACTTTTCAATTCCTGCTACTTTATAATCTGCGTTCTTAGCAAAATTTACTTCAGGGAAAAGCTCTGTTTCTTTTGCCATTTCAGCTGCAGCATCTGCAGGTAACGGCATTTTCTGTCCCTGAGCTTCTGCGTAACCCGCTTTACCGTCAAAAACAATTTTCTGCATCGTTTGGCCCATCATTTTCATATCCATAACCATTTTTCCGCCTTTCGCCTGAATCATATTCATATCCATATCCATTCCCTGCACTTTCGCCGAAGCATTGGTAGTGATGGAATTAATTTTCTGAATATTTGCCAAACCTCCGATTGCGTTGATATATTTGTCAACTACAGACGCAACGGTTATGCTGGCATCTACTTTCTGAGCGGCAGGTTTAGCAACTGCATTAGCATAAGAATCGTAATATTTCACAGGATAACCCAGTTTTTCCAGGTTTTCAGAAATATCGGATGCTTTACCGGCAATGAAAATTCTGCTTTGATTAGGATAAATCGTTGATTTCACGGCCTGGGAAACTTCAGCCGCAGTTACTTTGTCAATCGACTTCAGATAGTTCGTATAGAAATCTTCAGGTAAGTTCTGCGTTTTGGTATTTACTGCGAATCTTGCGATGGTTGCAGGGTTTTCAAGCGAACGGATGAAATCTCCTTTCAGTTTTGCTTTCGCATTGGAAAGTTCCTCAGGCTTTACATTAGAAATTGCATTCAGTTCATTGATGAATTCCTTAACGGCCTTGTCGGTTACTTCATTTCTTACACTTGCATTGGCTGTAAAACTTGGTGAATATTTACCTGTAGAAAGCCCGGAATAGGCACCGTAAGTAAAAGCGTTTTTCTCACGAAGGTTCATGAACAGTCGCGATTCGCTTCCGCCACCAAGAATGTAGTTGGCAATCTGACCCGCGAAATACTGCGGATCGTTCATCTTCATGTTATGAAGGTTTCCTACTTCAATAACCGACTGTACTGCGTTCGGTACATCAACAACATTGATTTCGGTTTTCGCTACGTTGGCAGCCGGCTCAAGAGCAGCAAATTTGGTGTTGGATTTTTTCCACCCGGAGAAATTCTGCTCTACCAGTTTTTTTACTTCATCATACTTTATATCACCAACAATTACTAAAGTAGCATTGTCCGGAGCGTAGTACTTTTTGTAGATATTCTGAATGTCAGCAAGCTGCACAGCCTTGATGGATTCTTCAGTTGTGAACTCACCTCTTGAAGTATTCTTCCCGTAAATAAGTGCATTGGAAACTCTTCCTGCGATAGCATCTGCACTTTTCTCGTCGGCCTTCAGACCTTCAATCATCTGCGCTTTGTTCTTCTCAAGCTCAGCAGCATCAAATTTAGGATTTACAATTGCATCGGCCATCATGGAAAGTACTTCCGGGAAATACTTCGAAAGTGTGTTGGCACTTGCTCCGGAACTGTAGAAACCAAGATTTGCTCCAAGATAATCCACTCTCTTGTTGAAAGCGTCCTTTGGCATTTTAGTGGTTCCTTCACCAAGCTGAGATGCCATCAGTTCGCTAACCCCAACAATTTTTCCTTCATAATAAGGCGGGCGGTCCATCGAAAGACTCGCGTTCACTCTTGGAAGTTTGTTGTTTTCAACGATCATCACCGTCAGTCCGTTTTTCAGTTTAAAAGACTGAGGTTTTGTGATATTGATGGTTGGTGTCGGCCCGGCGACCGGCATTTTGTTAATATCAATATTTTGTGCAGTAAGCATTCCTGAAAATAAAAATGCAACTGCGATATATTTAAAGTTCTTTTTCATGTTTTATTTTTTTTCAGGTAGGTAGTCCAAAGATACTCTCTGGTTCGGGTTAAGGTATTTTTTAGCAGCGTTCATGATGTCCTGTCTTGAGATTGAGCGGTAGATTTCAAGCTCTTTGTTGATCAGCTTGGTATCGCCCATAAGCATATAGTTGTGAGCAAGACTGTGCGCAATCCCCTGAATGGATGCGTTGGAATTCACGAAGTTGTTTTCGAACTTGTTCAGCAGTTTCTGGTAATCTTCTTCAGAGATAAGTGTTGTCTGAAGTTTCTTGATTTCTGCATCAATGTCGTTCTGAAGAACCTGCTTGCTGGTTTCTCCCATTGGAATTGCGAAGAATGCGAAAATTCCGTAATCCACTAATCCCTGGTTGAAAGCGGCTACCTGAAGTGCCTTTTTCTCATCATCCACAAGCTTTTTGTAAAGTACCGATGATTTTCCGTTGCTCAGATAAGAGGAAACCATATCAAGAGTATAAGCGTCTTTTTCTTTTGCGCTAGGCGTTCTGTAGGCAAATACATAAGCCGGAAGCTGAATGTTTTTGTCGTATGCAGTTACCTTTTTCTCAACGGTAATAGGTTCGTCTTTAGGGAAGTTTTTTGGAGACAAAGTTCCTTTTGGAATTCCGCCGTAGTAGGTTTCAATCCATTTCTTGGTTTGCTCAGGTTTGATATCACCGGCAACAACCAGAACTGCGTTGTTCGGAACGTAATGCTTTTTATAGAATGCCTGGAAATCTTCCAGTTTTGCAGCATTCAGATCATCCATGGATCCGATTGTGCTCCAGTGGTAAGGGTGTTTTGTGAAGAGGTTTTTCTGTACTTCGTTGAAAAGGTTTCCATAGGGCTGGTTGTCCATTCTCAAACGTTTTTCCTCTTTCACAACTTCTCTTTGTGTGTCTACACCAATCTGATTTACGATTCCGTGACGCATTCTTTCTGCTTCCATCCAAAGTCCAAGCTGTTCGTTGTTGGAAGGGAAGGTTTCATAGTAATAAGTTCTGTCGTTATTGGTATTGGCATTGTTTGCTCCTCCGTTTGAAGAAACAATTTTCATCCATTCACCTCTCTTGATATTCGGCGTTCCTTCAAAAAGAAGATGCTCAAAGAAGTGAGCCATTCCGGTTCTTCCAACCGCTTCATCTTTCGCACCTACATGGTACATTACACCTGTTGTAACTACAGGAGCGGTATTGTCCTGGTGAAGAATAACGTGCAGACCGTTTGGAAGGTCATACTCTTCAAATTTGATTTGCTGTGCATTCAGTATCATTCCGAAAAATGCCACTGCTGCAACAGAAAGAAGTCTTTTTTTCATAAGTACTTAAAATTGTTTCACTATTAGTACAATATTACGGCAAATTGTTACATTACAGCTAAATTTTTTTGCACAAAAAAACCGGCTTGGTACACCGGCATAAACAATATTTTTAAGTATCTTACATTCAGACTCTTACTACATCGAAATGAAAACCGCTTGAAAAATTCATCTGAAAGTTTGAATTAAGACGGTATTTCAGTTTTTTGGAAATTTCAGAGAGCAGATTAAAGTTGTCTGTCTTCGAAATATCATCGGAAATAATATCGTCATTATTGATTTTGATTCCCGTTTCATCACATCTCAAAAATTCCAGACCATGGTTTGCATGGAGGTTTTCCAGGAATTTAAGGTCTTCTACAGATAGTATATTTTCGCCCATTGTTGTATTAATTTTATGGTAACTAAATTACAACTACTGTGCCTGATTGATTTAATATAATTATATATTTATTTACAAAATTTCCATTTTCTTCAGAATCAAATCAATAGATTGTTGTGAAGTCCGCTTTTTATTATCTTTTCCGTATATTTGCAGTAAGTTTACCGGCGCAGCAATTTTCGAGATTCTTAATTTCCCTGTTCTGCATAGATTCATCTTCATTTTGAATTCTTTATCACGCTGCTTCTCCACGCCGGATTGCTCATTTTAACAACAAAATTTTATAAATAATTTATGGCAGATTCTTTTTCAAAAAAAGAAAATTTTAAGAAAAAACAACAGAAACTTAAAGAAAAAGCAGCTCGCAGAGAAGAGCGCAAACAAAACAACAACAAAGGTAAAGATGCCGAAGAAATGTTCATGTATGTGGACGAATTCGGACAGTTAACCAGTGTTCCGCCGGATCAGCGCGAACGTGAAGAAACAAGTCTTGAAGATATTCAGCTCGGTGCAGCGCCAATTGAGCCGGAAGAACTGGTGAAAACCGGAATTGTTTCTTTCCTGAGCGACAAAGGTTACGGTTTTATCACGGAAAATAAAACCGGAGACAACGTATTCTTCCACGAAAATGCATGTCATGAACCGGTGAAAAAAGGGAACAAAGTTTCATTCGAAAAAGAAAAATCACCAAAAGGTTTTTCCGCAGTGAATGTAAAAGTTGTTAAATAACAGTCACAAAAGAGCATAGTTTCTGCTGTGTTCTTCCTCATATATAGCTTTTTGGAAATTACCTCTAAAAAGCTATTTTTGTATCTCTGTATTTCAAAAATTTCCCAATTACGAAGATGGATTATCTGAAAGGACTCAACGAAAATCAATACGAAGCCGTTACCACAATCAATGGACCTTTAATGGTTCTTGCGGGTGCAGGTTCCGGAAAAACGCGCGTTCTCACGATGCGTATTGCGCATTTGATTACGAACGGAGTTGACCCTTTCAACATTCTGGCTTTAACGTTTACCAACAAAGCCGCAAAGGAAATGAAGGAACGTATCGCAAAAGTGGTGGGAGAAAGCGATGCAAAATCCATCTGGATGGGAACTTTTCACTCGGTTTTTGCGAGAATTCTTAGGAGTGAAGCGCATTATTTGGGTTACCCTTCCAATTTTACCATTTACGATCAGCAGGATTCTCTTAATGTCATTAAAAAGGTTATTAAGGATCTGAATATTGATTCTGATTTATACAAACCGAAAAAAGTTCAGAGCCGGATTTCGACCTATAAAAACAATCTGATTACCGTAAAAGCTTATTTTAATAATCCTGAATTAATCGAAGCTGATGAAAGAGCAAACATGAAGCTGCTCGGACAGATTTATCAGAAATATGTTGAACAGTGTTTTCGGAACGGCGCGATGGATTTTGATGATTTATTGCTGAAAACCAATGAATTACTTACGAGATTTCCTGAAGTTCTGGCAAAATATCAGGACCGTTTCCGTTATATTTTGGTGGATGAGTATCAGGATACAAACCATTCTCAGTATCTGATTGTCAAAGCTTTGGCTTCTAAATTTGAAAATATTTGTGTGGTTGGAGACGATGCACAGTCGATTTATTCTTTCCGTGGTGCAAATATTTACAACATCCTGAATTTCAAAAAAGATTATCCGGATGCAGTCACGGTTTCATTGGAACAGAATTACCGTTCCACTCAAAATATTGTGAACGCAGCCAACGTCGTGATCTCTAAAAATGTTCAGCAGTTCAAGAAAAATGTTTTTTCGGATAATGAAATAGGAGAGAAGATCAAGGTTTACCGCTCTTTATCCGATGCTGATGAAGCGAATTTCGTTGCCGGAAATATATGGGAACTTCACAACCGCGATCAGCGGAAATTTGAAGATTTTGCGATTCTTTATCGAACCAATTCTCAAACGCGTGCTTTTGAAGATGCGTTGAGAAGAAAAAACATTCCGTACCGTGTTTATGGCGGTTTGTCGTTCTACCAAAGGAAAGAAGTAAAGGATTTGCTCGGCTATTTACGACTTTTAATCAACGAAAATGATTCTGAAGCGTTGATGCGGATCATCAATTATCCGACGAGAGGAATTGGTGATACCACTCAAAATAAACTCATTGTTTTTGCTGATTCACAGAACATTCCGGTTTCGCAGGTTTTGGATAATCTCGGATTTTATTCACCGCAATTAGGTTTGAACAACGGAATTCTCACCAAACTCGCCGATTTCTGGTCGATGATAAAAGCGTTTCAGGTAATGCTGAAAACTGAAACTGCTTATTCTGTCGCAATGGAAGTCGCAAAACGAAGCGGACTCATTAAATTTCTGAAAGACGATCAAACTCCGGAAGGAATTTCCCGCGTGGAAAACGTTCAGGAACTCATGAACTCGATGCAGGGCTTCATTGATGAACAGATTCAGTTGGAAGACGGAGATCCGTCGCTTTCCAATTTCCTTGAAAATATTGCACTTTCCGCAGATACGCAGGATAAAGAAAAAGATTCCGGCGACATGGTTTCGCTGATGACGATTCACCTTTCCAAAGGTCTGGAATTTCCGGTGGTTCATTTGGTTGGGCTTGAAGAAAATTTATTTCCAAGTTTTATGAGTTCGTCCACGCGTGAAGAACTCGAAGAAGAGCGCCGGTTATTTTATGTTGCCTTAACGAGAGCCGAAAAACAGGTGTTTTTTACGTATGCTGTTTCGCGTTTTCAGTGGGGAAAAATTACCGATGCAGAACCTTCAAGATTTTTAAGTGAAGTGGATGCAGAATATCTTGAACTCGTAAATCCGGCTATTGAAAGCCGTTTCGTGAATCATTCCGGTTTGAAATCCAATATTTTTGATGAATTTCCTGAAGAACCGCGTTCATTCAACAAAGTTCAGCCGAAAAGAAAAATTCAGGTTTCCGAAGGTTCAAAACCGAAACCGAAGGAGATTGCCAAAAATCTGAAACCGATTGCCACTGCGAAAATCATCAATCCGAGTGGAAAATCTTCCGAGAATATTGAAGTTGGTGATAAAGTGCGTCACGACCGTTTCGGAATCGGCGAAGTTGCTTTCCTCGACGGAACTGATCCTGAGAACGTGAAAGCTAAAGTGATTTTTCAGCACGAAGGCGAAAAAAATCTTATTCTGAAGTTCGCGAAACTGACGAAAATTTAGAAGTAAACCTCGTTAAAAATTGCTTTCTTTGCAATCCTAACATTTGTTCGAGGTTTTTTATGTTATACATTGTATTTTTGTATGTTGATTAAAGTGTTTCTGCACTGAGAAATCTGCGCAAATATATTTTTAGTTTATTGGATGTCTGATATCTTACATTATCTCTCAAACCTTGACGGTATGACAATTGGCCGTCCGGAACTCGAAAAAATCAGTTCTGTAATGGAAAGCAATTCCTTTAAACTGGAGAAAGACGCTGTGCTGAAGGTAGCCACGGAACCGCGCATTTACTTTCTGAAAGAAGGAATCGGAAGAATCTTTACCACCAATCCTAAAACCGGCGAATCCACCCTGAATTTCATATTTGGGGGAGATTTTTTCCTTATGGATAAGCATAATCCGAAAACGCAGGCCGTAGAGCTGAGGTTTTCCGGAATTACGGAAGTGAGCTTAAACAGGATCAGCAAGAAGGAAGTTTTAGAAATCGTTGGTTCGGAGCTAGATTATATGAGACTGGAGCGGGCAGTGTATGATTCAGAATATGTAAGAGGATTCGGTTTTTATCTGGAATTTCTGCATATGAACAGTAACGAGCGTTACAACCTTTTTGTGGAACGTTACGGCGAAGAAACAGTCAGAAAGATTACCATCAATCACCTTGCGTCCTTCTTTGGAATTTTCCCGGAAAGTCTTACCAGAATCCGAAGGGAACGTAAACAGCAGCTCAATTAAGAATTTTTCATATCTACATGAATATCAAAGGAATAAGAAGAACATTTGAAATTTTCGATACGGTAAATGTATCAGAAAATCAGTTGCAGGAACTGGAGAATGCTTTTCTGGAAGACAGTTTTATGACGCCGCGCAATTTTGAAGTTCCTTTGGTGGATGAAGAGTATATTTACTTCGTTGAAGAGGGTATCTTACGCGTTTTCTATGAAAATAGGGCCGGTAAAGAATGTAATATGCTGTTTCTTACCGAAGGTTCTTTTATCATTCTGAACCCTTCTGATCCGTTTCTGTACAAAAATGCAATCCGGGTGAAGGCAATCGGTAGAGCGAAAATCTACAGAATCAGCAAAAAAAGATTCATTGAAATACTTGGAAACGAAGAAAATTATCTTCGGTTTTATAAACTGATCAGGGAAATTCTTCACAGTACCGTGATGCAGAATTACATCAATTTTCTATATAAAGACAGTACCGAGCGTTACCAGTCGGTTCTAGACTTCTATGGTGAGGATACGATAAGGAAAATTACTGTGAAGCAGCTGGCTTCTTTCCTTGGAATTCTGCCGGAAAGCCTTTCCCGTATCAGAAGAAATATATTATAATACCGAGTTAACTCAAAAAAAACACCGCATCTGCTCTGCGGTGTTTTTTTGCTTTCATAAGAGTAATTAATATCTTGAAATAACAATCCAGGACGTTCCGCTGCTTTGCACTACGATACCTGTTCCGTTGGTTGAACCATTGAGGACATAGTTTGCCACCGCAGAACCACCAACAGAAAAACTTCCTGTAATAGTGAAATTACCGGCTGCATTTTGAATCAAATTGTAAATACGGCCCGTATTGGCTGCAGCAGGAGCAGGAAGCGAAATGTTTCCACGTACCAAAATGGTGTAATCATCATCGGCTACGGTTCCTGTAGTTAAAGTACGGATTTTTGCACTTACCGAACCGCCCACCTGCAGAGTGGAGTTAGGCAATACATTTCCCATATTAATACCGATTTTCTTGGTTACTGCCGGAGCTACGCTGTTTGTTGCGCCGGTTCCTGTCAGTACCTGTCCGATATTGATTTCATTACTGGTTGTGGGAGTAGATCCCATCGCATTGTGCCCAATAAAAATATTTTGATTTCCCGCGGTTGCATTAAGACCGGCCTGCGTTCCAAGCATCACATTATTGCTTCCGTTTCGGAAATTATTGGCGGTATAAAATCCCATTGCGATATTATTGGTTCCGTTGTTTAGAACGTTAAGTGCAATCAGACCCATTGCGATGTTGGAAGCAATTGCATCGGTTGCCGCAACCGTTTTCGCCTGGGACATAGCGTTTGGACCAATTGCCAGATTGAAACCTCCGTTATTAAGATCGTGAAGTGCTGCATTCCCTAAAGCGACATTGTTTCTCATCGAGCCAAGGTTGTTTGGAATTCCGGTTGCACCTCCCATTGCGCCCATACCGATGGCAGTATTCCATGCGCCGCTTACCATATTTTTCATGGCGCCGTCACCAACTGCTGTATTCTGCGTCTGCCATTGTCCGGCCACAGAGCCCAGACTGGATAATGCATCGTATCCGAATGCAACGTTTCCGCTGCTGAGTGAAGCGGGATTGGAAGCATTGTAAGCTGGAGCAGCAAGCAGCGCTTTATAACCGAATCCAACATTTCTCCTTGTATCCAGATAATCAATAAAACCACTCTGTTCATTGTTTACCTTAAACATCAGTTCCATTGCATCTGTAGTTCCGAGGAAATTGGTGCCGACAGTTGTTCCTGCATTTCCGGTAGTGTGCCAGTCGTTATCTGAAAACCCGACACGGAACGGAATCCATTTTACCTGAGCAGCATCGAAGTAGTAAAATCCGGTTGCCGTTACCAGTGAAGTGGTCGCCACGGTTGCAGGAGCGGTAAGATCATTGATGAAGACAAGGTTTGCATTCGGAACCGCGGTTCCCATAGACTCAGCACGAGCCTGAGAAACGCGCGGTACCAATGCGCCATCTATTTGTGTTTCGGAAGCAGAAGTTGGATTCTTAGCAGTGATATCAATGGTGCTTGTTGGTGTACTGGTATTAACTCCGACATATTGCGAATAGTGAACGCTGGACACCAAAGAAATCCCAAGGATAAAGATTTTTCTCATTTTTTTTGATTTTGATATATCGGAAAACCGACAAAAATATTGATGCAAAAATACTGTCAAAGGAATGCTGAAAATCGAACAATTGTTAATTATAATAAAAATTGTTTTTTGCAAGCAATTGAAAATAAAAGACAGTATTTCGGTGAGAATCGGGCAGGAAAAGGTTGTTGAAATCGGGATTCAGACGCAATTTAGTTGAAGTGGTCTTTCAAAATGTTTTGTAATGAGGAAGACAATTATTTTACCAGTTCTTCAAACAGCCGCTCAAAAGTTTTATCCAAATCCTTCGTTTTTCCCGGATGAGGTCTTGAAGTTTGCACAACCGCACTTCTCACCGCAGTTAACCAGCGGAAACGTTCCGGAATATCAAGCTGAGCGATCGGTCCGCCATCTTTTTCGCCGTTCGCAATTTTCTGAAAACTTTCCAGATTATGCTGAACATCTTCATAATCAAGTTTGCTGTGCATCAATGCGAATTTGTCTTTGCAGATATGAAATTCCACACGGATAAATTTTTCCTTTTTCGAAAACATAACAAGCCCTATGTTGAAAAATTCTTCTCTCTCAACCTTCGGTACCAAACGGATTACGGCGTATTCGTAAATTTTATCCTCTTGCATTTTTCGCTTCGTATACAAATATTTCAGAATGTTCCAAACGTGTTTTCATGAACTGAAAATACACTTCCCGGATTTCTTCCGGAGTTTCATCAGCATCGTTCCAGTGCAGCCATTCGTCAGGAATTAAATTCACAATTTCCCGAAAAATTTCATCATTCAAAACTGTTTTGGCAAAAGCATCGGCTTCATCCAGTTTTGATGCTCTCGGAAGCAGAACATGGTCTTTTATATATTTAAAAGGTGTCTTTGCAGCAGCATCGAAATTCTGCCAGTTGTGATGAAAATAAAAGGAAGCACCGTTATCAATCACCCAAAGTTCCTTGTGCCACATCAAAAGATTGGTGTTTTTGTAAGTACGGTCGATATTGGTGATAAACGCATCCAGCCAGACAATTTTTGAGGCGAGTTCATGATCGATTTTCACACTGGTGTCAAAAGCAATTGCTCCAGAAAGATAATGCAGGCCGAGATTCAGACCTTCCGAAAATTTCAGCAGATCCTGAATTTCCTCATCGCCTTCGGTTCTCCCAAAATCCACATCCAGATTTGCAAAAACCAGTTCCGGAATCTGCAGACCTAAAACTTCAGCGATTTTTCCGCCCAACAGTTCAGAAATCAGCATTTTCACACCGTGACCGCCGCCACGGAATTTCAGAACGTATTTAAAATCATCATCCGCTTCCGCCAAAGCCGGCAAACTCCCGCCTTCACGAAGAGGAAGAATGTAGCGCATTACGGTAACGGTTCTCGGAGCAAGATTTTTCATCTGCCACAAATTTAATTAAAAATCTCTTGCAGCATTTCGGTAAAGGATATACTTTTAACGGCAAAATTATAATATGAAAAAATACAATTTACTTTTCGCTCTGTTCTGCAGCATATTTGCGTTTGCGCAGAGTTATGACATTAAGCTTAATCTTAAGAAAGGACAGAATTATGAAATGATGCAGGTTGTTGATATGGACATGCAGCAGAACTTTCAGGGTCAGGAGATTCCCGTGAAGGTGAAAGGAAATGTTGGTGTACTCTGCAAAGTTGTTGACGCGAAAGCGAACAGCTATGTACTGGATACCCATTTTACTTACATTTCAACAGCGGTAGATGCAATGGGAAACAAAATTAATTTTGATACGAAGAGCAACTCTGATCATGAGGTTGCACAGTCGCTGAAAAAAATGATTAACCGCAATTTTAAAATTGAAATCAGCGATAAAGGTAAAATCCTGAATATTACCGGCAATAAAGAAATTCAGAATCAAATCAAAAAGGAATTGGGAACACCTGATGCTTCTATGGAGAAATTCCTTGAAATGTATAACGACAACGCAATTAAACAGACTTTTGAAGCTGTTTATACTTTTCCGGAAAAAGCTGTGGAGAAAGGAGATCAGTGGAAAGGTGGATACATTACAAACAGCGGATACAACGTTCAGAACGACGTTACCTATACCCTTGAAGATGTGGATAATACCCATTACACAGTCAATTATACTGCAGATGTAAAAACGCTTCCGGCACAGGTGATGGAGCAGAACGGTATGAAAATGATGCCAGATCTGAAAGGTAAAACAGTAGGTTCACTCAAACTGAAAAGAGAAAGCGGATGGATTTCCTTTTTGGAAACAGAAGGAAAAATGACCGGCGATATCACGATGATTGATATGGGAAACGCAAAAATCCAGATGGAAATGACTACGAAAATGAACTATTTTCCTCAGTCCGAACCGACATCTCCGCCGCCGCCTTCAATGCCTGCTAAATAAAAAGAAAAGTCAGCTTCTCGCTGACTTTTTTTATTTCTTTCTGAAACTCTCATCCTTGAACATAATATTGTACACCAGATAAAGGCCCAGTCCGATTGCAATCATAAAAAAGATAAATGGCAGAATTCCGTAACCCATAATCGAGTAGGAAGACGGGATCCGCATCAGTAAAGCGGCGCCCACAATCATTGCGGCAATAATAAGACCTGAAGTTATTCTGTTTGCAACTTTCTGAAAACCGTCAGTCAGGCGTTCTTCATCAAGGGCATTTACTTTTACTTCAAATTCGTTAGCTGCCAGGTTTTCGGTAATTTTATTGAGTCTGCCCGGAAGATTTTCTGCCAGTTTTTTATTGTCCAGCAGGAAACTGTAAAGGTTTTCCGGCTTCATTTCGTTCCGCATTTTTTTATTCACGGTTTTTTCCATGAATTTCTGGATGGCGCTTTGAAGATCGTATTTCGGAGTGAGAACGGCCACAATCTGATCGAGATTCAGAAGGATTTTTCCGAGAATGTTAAGTTCAACCGGAAGTTTGATGCCTTCATTTGCGGCAAGACGGTTCATCTGAATCAGCGCGCGGCCCATTTCCATATCTTCGGCATTGCTGCTTGTACTGTCCATTACCAGACGGTTGATGTTTTTCCGGAAAGTGCTGAGGTCTGCATGTTTTGTATCATATTCGCTCATTTCAAGAAGTGCGTCGGTAATTTCGTCGCCGTCTTTCTTGCCCATGCCCATCATCAGCATCATGATTTTTTCCTGAAGTTTCGGACTGAATTTCGCCACCATGCCCAAATCCATCAGTGCCACCTGATTGTTTTCTGTAAGATGAATATTGCCCGGATGCGGATCGGCATGAGCGAAACCGTCAACAATTACCTGCTGCAGATAACTTTCAACAAAATCATCAATCAGCGGAGTGAAATCGGTTTCCAGTTTTTTCAGATTTCCAATTGACGTTATTTTTTTTCCTTCAATGAAATCCATTGTCAGGACTTTCGAAGATGAATATTCGTTAACAGCCGACGGAATCAGAATGTTTTTAAAATTTTTCAGATTTTCCTTCAGAATGGTAAGATTTTGGGCTTCTTTGGTATAATCCAGTTCATTCAGCAGGATAAAGCGGAGTTCTTCAACAATATCGTTTACAGCAAATTTTTTCGCTTCTTTCGAGTGTTTTACGGCGAGATCTGCCATTTCCTGAAGAGTGTTCAGATCTTCCAGAAATTTTTTCCTTACATCGGGTCTCTGTATTTTCACAGCAACCGGTCTGCCTGAAGGAAGAAGCGCACGGTGAACCTGCCCGATTGAGGCGCTCGCCAGTGGTTCAGGATCAAAAAGTTCAAACGCTTTATTGATTTTCACACCTATTTCTTCCTCGAAAATCTTCTGTACATCATCATAGGAAATGGTTTCTACATCATCCTGAAGGTTGGCCAAAGCTTTCAGATAGTTTTCCGGCAGCAGATCCGGCCGGGTAGAAAGCAGCTGTCCAAGTTTTACGTACGTAGGCCCCATTATCTTTAGATCTTCCACCAGTTCTTCCGGTTTCTGAGAATAAGGATGCTCATCTTCACTTTCTTCGTTTTCAACGGAGTTCAGGGCGTTTGCAGACGCGGTTTTCAGAACGTCGCTGTTCGCATATTTTAAAATGAATGAAAAAAACTGTACGTACTGGTTGATATTTCTTAATTCCATAAGGTTTTTTGTTGAATAGGCAAAGTAAGCAGATTTGCGATGTGAATGATTACAGAATTTATGCGTTTTTTTTCAGGGTAGGGATTTACCGGAAATTCTTAATAAAGTCCCTGTAAAGCCTGTTCATGCAGGATTTTTGGTATTGTATTTTTTTGGATTATTAAATTTTAAGGCTTTTGAAATATAAATTTTTGAATAAAAACTGATTATTTTTTAATTTAATTAAATTTTATTGTATCTTTGATGAATTCTGTTCAGATATGATAATGCAGCGCGGATTATTTGGGTTGACTCTCACGGGATCAGAAAAACTTTAAAAAACTTGAGTCATGAAAAAGAATTCAAATTTAATTTACCTCGCCGACGATGATTTGGATGACACCATGCTGTTCAAAGAAGCGCTGAATGAAGTATCTTCCGTAACCAAAATACAGTCGTATCCAAGCGGTTCTTCAATGATTGATCATCTGAACAGTACAGATGTGAAACCCGATATTATCTTTCTTGATCTGAATATGCCGGGCAAAAGCGGTCTTGAATGTCTTCGTGATATCCGTTCGAACCCCAAATTCAGCAAAATTGCCGTAGCGATTTACTCAACTTTCAATTTTTCGGATGATGTGGACGATGCGTACGATTCCGGCGCTAATCTTTACATTAAAAAAGTCAATAATTTCAGCGGCATCAAGAAAATCGTGAAGGTTCTGCTTTCCATGAACTGGCCAAAGCATAATGCTAACCTGAGTAAGGATAATTTTTATCTGAACTTTTCCTGATATTTTAGTTCATTTTCGCAGTTAGGGTTTTGCGGCAAAAAAGCAATCGTTATCTTTGCTTTTATGTCACACAACAACGATAAACGCCTTTATCTCATCGATGCGTATGCGATGATTTTCCGCGGCTATTACGCATTAATCCGCAATCCGCGGCTCACTTCCAAAGGAATGGATACTTCTGCGATTTTCGGATTCACCAATTCTCTTATTCAGCTGATCAGAAAAGAAAAACCTTCGCATTTGGCGGTGGTTTTTGATGTCGGACGAGAAAATGTGAGAACAGCAGATTTTGCTGATTATAAAGCCAACCGAAGCGATACACCAGAAGCTATTTTACTGGCGGTTCCGTACATTCACAAAATTCTGGAAGCAATGAAAATCCCAATTTTGGGTGTTGAAGGTTATGAAGCCGATGATGTGATTGCAACGATCGCCTGCAAAGCCGAACAGGAAGGTTACAATGTGTTTATGGTGACACCGGATAAGGATTTCGGGCAGTTGGTGACAGATAAAATCAAGATTTATAAACCTGGACTGAAAGGCGGCGATGTTGAGATTTTGGGTGTTGAAGAAATCAAGGCAAAATACGAAATCGAGGATCCGAAACAGGTTATCGATTTTCTCGCAATGATGGGCGATGCGGTGGATAATATTCCGGGACTTGAAGGTGTTGGAGAAAAAACGGCGATGAAATTTCTGAAGCAGTTCGGCTCTATTGAAAACCTTCTGGCAAATACCGATCAGCTGAAAGGAAAACTGAAGGAAAAAGTGGAAGCTTCAGCAGAAAGAGGAATTCTTTCCAAGAAACTTGCGACGATTATCTGTGATGTTCCGGTTGAGTTTGAACAGCATTATTACGACCTTGAAACTCCCGATTTTGAAAAAGTGAGAGAGGTTTTCGAAGAAGTCGAATTCCGCAGAATGTACGAAGATTTATACCGTGCTTTTGCACCAACTGAAACGGTTTCAGAATCGCGGCCACCGAGCGGAGTCGAAGTGGATCCCAACAAAATTTCCCGTTACGACAAACAGCCGGCTTCCGGAAATCAGGCGGTTCAGTTGGATCTGTTTGCGAATTTTGAGGAACTCGATCACGCAACGTCTTCAAAATCAACCATTGAGCAGAATGATCATCTCTATCAGTTTGTTGACACTCCGAAAGCGCAGAAAATTTTGGTTGAAAATCTGATGAAGCAGCACGCGGTTTGTTTTGATACGGAAACAACGACGCTCAACGAAATGGAAGCAGAACTGGTCGGAATGAGTTTTTCCTACCGTAAAGGTTTGGCGTACTATATTCCGCTTTCCGAAAACAGGGAGGAATGTTTAGCGACTTTCGAAATTTTCAAACCGTTTTTTGAAAAGGAAGACGTGTTGAAAATCGCTCATAACCTTAAATTCGATTATAAAATTCTGAATCTTTACGGCGTTGAAATCAAAGGAAATCTTTTTGACACGATGATTGCGCATTATCTTTTGAATCCGGACGGAAGACATGGAATGGATTATCTTTCAGAGATTTACCTGAATTACAAACCGGTTTCTATCGAAACGATTATCGGTAAAAAAGGAAAAAATCAGGGAACTTTCCGCGATGCAGATTTGAAAACTCAGACGGATTACGCAGCGGAAGATGCAGACGTAACTTTCCAGCTGTACGAAATTTTCGAACCGCAACTCAAGAAAGAAAACCTTGAAGATTTATTCTATAAAGTCGAAATGCCTTTAATGGAAGTTCTCGCAAAAATGGAATTGGCCGGAATTTCTCTGGACGAAAACTGGCTGAAACAGGAAAGTCTGGATCTCGAAAACGACCTGAAACAGCTTGAAGCGAAGATTTTTGAACTTTCCGGTGAAGAATTCAACATGAATTCACCAAGACAGTTGGGTGAAATTCTGTTTGATAAAATGCAGCTTGATCCGAAAGCCAAAAAGACAAAAACCGGACAGTATCAAACTTCGGAAGATGTGTTGCAGAAACTGGCTTCAAAACACGAAATCATTCCGCATATTCTGGAATACAGAACGTATCAGAAACTGAAATCAACCTATGTTGATGCGTTGCCTTCGCAGATTGACAAAGACGACAACCGCGTTCACACCAATTTTTCACAGACAACGGCTGCAACGGGACGTTTGGCTTCGGTAAATCCGAATCTACAGAATATTCCGATCAGAACACTTCGCGGACAGCAGATTCGCGGAGCTTTTGTCGCCGATCCAGGTCAGAAACTGATTTCCGCGGATTATTCGCAGATTGAACTTCGCCTGATTGCCGAAATTGCCGGTGAAGAAAACATGATTGAAGCTTTCAAGAAAGGAGAAGATATTCACGCTTCAACGGCTTCTAAACTGTTCAATGTTCCGTTGGAAGAAGTCTCTAAAACGCAGCGTTCACAGGCAAAAACCGTGAATTTCGGGATTATTTATGGACAGGGCGCATTCGGCTTGGCGGAACAGACCGGACTTTCCAGAACTGAAGCCAAGCAGATGATTGAGGAATATTACAAAACCTATCCAAAACTGAAGGAATGGATGGCGAAACAGGTTGACAAAGCAAGAGAACTCGGTTATGTTGAAACCATTCTGAAAAGAAAACGCCATTTGAAAGACATCAATTCAGGTAATTTTGTGGTGAAAGGTCACGCTGAAAGAAACGCCGTAAACGCACCGATTCAGGGTTCTGCAGCGGATATCATCAAGATTGCGATGATCAATATTCAGAAAAAACTGGAAGAAGAAAATCTGCAAACCAAAATGCTGCTTCAGGTTCATGATGAACTTGTCTTTGAGTCGCCGGAAAATGAAGTGGAAGCCGCGTCAAAACTCATCAAAACAGAAATGGAAAGCGCGATCGAAACAGAAGTTCCGCTTCTCGTTGAATTGGGTTCGGGAAAAAACTGGCTGGAAGCACACTAATCAGTGGAGAATTGAAAATTGAAAGTTGAAAATGCATGAACGAAAAAAAGGTTGTCCGGTGTCCTGAATGCGACAGTCAGATCAGAATTCCAAAAGGAAAACATGTAGAATTTTCATGTAAGAAATGCGGGAACAAACTGCGTTTTGATGACCGTTCTCTTTACACAAAAATTGATGAAAGTGAAGAAAAAAAAGCCATTTCATGGGCGGTGATTTACCTTGTAGCCTTGGTTATTGCTTTTCCTCTTGTAATCATCCTCAACAGATTTATTCCCGTAGATAACGGATTTACAAGCCTTTGGAAAATTGTTTCGTTTATTGTCATCACCGCGATTCTGGGCGTTATTTTCAAGAAATTCCAAAACTTTATTCTGATCATGGTCGGCTGTCTTCTGCTGTTCTTAAGCTATGGCTCTTTCAGGGATCAGTATGGGTTTTCCGATTTGGCTTTTGATTATCGATCGTTGACCAATTCCATTACAAGAAGCCCGGAACTGGAGGAAATTTCAGTTGCCGGCTTAAGGCCGTTTCAAAACAGCAATCAGATTTTTATAGCTATCGATTATAACAGCCCCGTAGTCCGGAATTTTGCACATAAGGCTATTGAGAAAAGCGGTTTCGATTCAAATAAAAATTACAAGTACCGTACTGTTATTCAAAGTTTTGCGGTGTTTAAGGAAGTAAAGAGCCGGTGGAATTATGTGAGCGACCCTCAGAATGAAGACTATTTCTCCAGGGCCAGCGAAACCATTAATAATGCTGCCAACGGAAAATCGCTTATGGGAGACTGTGATGATTACTCAATTTTAATGGCCGCCTGCATTAAGGCAATTGGAGGAAAAGTGAGGCTGGTGAGAACAACGGGACATCTGTATCCGGAAATATTAATTGATTCAAAACAGGATCTGGAAGATATCGACTATCTGATCAGTAATGAACTGTTTCCGAACGTTACAGACAGGAAAAATCTCTATTTCCATGTAGATAATGAAGACCGAATCTGGCTGAATCTGGATTACACGGCGGATTATCCCGGCGGTAAATTCATGAATCCAAATGTCATCGGTATATTGGATATCTAATAAATAATAAATAATAAATGAAAGCAGTAGTATTATACGAGTCGGCAGCAGATGCGACAATGGAAAAAATTATGGAGATTTATCCGGGGCATAAATCAAGAGTGGATGAATTCGCTGAAGCGGGAAAAGTGATCGGAATCGGTCCGTTCGGAAATCCGGGAGAAGGTTCAATGGGAATTTTCCGCGATCTGGAATCGGCAGAAGAATTTGTGAAAGAAGACCCGTTTGTTCTGGAAGGAATTGTTGCAAAACATACCATCAGATTGTGGAATGACGATCTGCTTTAAGCGGCAATTTCTCACTCAAAAATAGTCGGCGTTGGGTTCATTCCAGCGCTTATTTTTACTACATTTGTTACCTTGGTTTTCTGTAAAAATTTAACCCTGACTCATTAAAAATGGAGTAGGAGAGAATCTGGTTTGTCAGCGATTTATTTTCATTTTTTTATTCCAACTGAGCAGTGAAAAAAAATTAAACACACGGATCAAAATAAATTTTAATTCGTTGATGAGGAACAATTTTTGAACTATGACATGTATTGAAAATCATTTTTCAATAAATATCATCAATAGAAATGTTAAAATATTATTTAGAACAACTTCAATATAATTTTTAATTAATATTTATAATTTGTTAAAAATGAGTATAGTTATAATTTAATATCTAAAATATACTTTAACTGTAAATTTTAACACCTTCAGAAGCATAAAAATCAGTAAAACACTTCATATTTCTGCCTATTTTATTATCAGGAAATTAGAAAAAATTAAACAGCACTTGGAAAAATACAGTATTCAGCAACATCAGGACGACAGCGGCTACACGTTTGAAACAGTGACAAACGATGAAAATAATGTCAGGATTTACACCCTGAAAAACGGACTCAAAGTATACCTTGCCCAGAACTTCGACGCGCCCAAAATTCAGACCTATATTCCGGTGAGAACCGGAAGCAATAATGACCCTTCGGACAACACCGGACTCGCCCATTATTTAGAACACATGATGTTCAAGGGAACTTCAAAAATCGGAACTCAAAACTGGCCTGAAGAGAAGAAACTTCTGGACGAAATTTCTGAACTTTTTGAACTTCACAAGGCCGAAACCGATTCCGAAAAGAAGAAAGAAATCTACAGAAAAATTGATGAGGTTTCGCAGGAAGCCAGTCGGTTTGCAATTGCCAACGAATACGACAAATGTATTTCTTCGCTTGGCGCCACGGGAACAAATGCGCACACTTGGTTTGATGAAACGGTTTACAAAAACAATATCCCAAGCAACGAACTGGAAAAATGGCTCACCATTGAAAAGGAACGTTTCTCTGAAATGGTTTTGCGCCTTTTTCACACCGAGCTCGAAAGTGTTTATGAAGAATTCAACCGCGCGCAGGACAACGACGCCCGTTTGGTAAATTATGCCTTGATGGAGCTTCTTTTTCCAACGCATCCGAACGGACAGCAAACAACTTTGGGAAAAGCCGAGCATTTGAAAAACCCTTCGATGAAGGCGATTTATAAGTATTTTGAGGAATATTACGTCCCGAATAACTATGCGATAGTTTTGGTGGGCGATCTTCAGTTTGAGGAAACAATCAAACTTGTTGATGAGTATTTCGGAAGTTTCAGGTTCAGGGAATTGCCTGCGAAAACCCCAATTGTAGAAAAACCGGTCACCGGAATTCAGAAAAGAACAGTAAAAAGTCCCACCATTCCCCGTGTTCAGATTGCCTGGAGGACTGACAGTTACGGAACGGATGAATGGCTTCTCGCCGATATTGTTGCGAATATTTTAAGCAATAAAGGTGAGGCCGGATTGCTGGATCTTCATGTTAATTATGCTCAAAAAGCACTTTATGCAACCGCTTTTTCGGTTGGACTGAATCAGTACGGTTATTTTTCTGCAGTAATTGTTCCGAAGGAAGACCAGACGCTGGATGATGGCGTACAAATGCTTTTGGACGAAATTGAAAACATCAAAAAAGGCGATTTTCCGGACTGGATGCTGCCTGCAATTGTCAATGATTTTAAACTCCAGCGTTTGAAAGGCCTGGAAACTGCGGACGGTTTGGCGACCAATCTTTATCAGACTTTCATCAGAAAGCAGTCGTGGAAAGAGGAACTTGAGGAAGTGGAACGTTTTCAGAACGTTACCAAAGAAGAGATTGTAAAATTTGCCAACGAATTTTTCAAAGATAATTACGTGGCGGTTTACAAAGAGAAAGGCGTCAATGAAAATCTGATCCGCGTTGAAAACCCAGGAATTACGGCTGTAAAACTTAACCGTGAAGATAAATCGGAGTTTCTGAAGGAAATTCAGCAAATGAAATCAGGTGAAATTACGCCACAGTTTATTGATTATCAGAAGGAAATCAGGACAGAAGAATTCAACGGCAAAAAGGTAAGCTTCGTAAGGAATAAATACAACGATATTGCGGAGGTTCATTATATTTTTCCTTTCGGAAGCGATCATGACAAGGAATTGGGACTTTCCACTATGGTTCTGCAGTATTTGGGAACCAACCGGTTTTCAACAGAGGAACTGAAGCAGGAATTTTACAAAATCGGCATTTCCAATGATTTTAAAACATCTCCGGATCAGATGATTATTTCCCTTGCCGGACTGGAAGAAAACATCGGAAAAGGAATTGAACTGCTTCATCACTGGCTTCAGAATGCAGTTCCTGAACAGGAAGTGTACGAAAAATACGTACAGACGATTCTTGAGAGCCGCGATGCCGCTAAAAAAGACAAAAACCGTATTATGAAAGCGGTTCAGGATTACGCGAAATACGGCCGCGAATCAAGACTGCGCGATATAATTCCAAAAGAAAAACTGCTGGAAATCTGCTGTGAAAAACTGACGGATAAAATGAAGAATATATTCAGGTTTCCTTATGAAATATTTTTCTACGGCGTTGATTTTGAGAAATTTAAAACCGATTCGGAACCTTTTGTTCAAAATCAGGAATATCAAATTCCGGCAAAGAAAATCTATCCTGAACCTGCAACCGGCGGAAAAGTATATTTCGTGAATTACGATATGGTTCAGATGGAAATGAGCAAAATTGCACGCGGAAAAGAGGTGGAAACCAAAGATTTCGGAAAAATCAATGTCTTCAACGAGTATTTCGGAAGCGGGCTGTCATCCATCGTGTTTCAGGAAATCCGCGAAAGTAAAAGTCTCGCCTATTCTGCTTACGCTGCTTATCAGGCAAATCCGGAACTGCAGCATCCCGATTACATTACTACGTATATCGGAACGCAGCCCGATAAACTTTCAGTGGCAGTGGAAACGATGAATGATTTGATGAGCGAGCTTCCGCAGTATGACATTCAGTTTAACAGTTCTAAAAATGCAGCGCTTAAAAAACTGGCTTCAGGAAGAATTACGAGAACGAATATTTTCTTTAATCAGTTAAGACTCAAAAAATTAGGTGTTGATTATGATCTGAGGAAAAATATGTTTGAAGAAATCCGAAACCTTGATCTTACCTGTTTAACCCAGTTTTACAATACGAAAATAAAACCTGCAGACTTCAATGTGGCCATCATCGGGAAGCGTGAAAACCTCGACCGGAATGCCGTGGAAAAAATGGGAACCTTTGAGGAACTGAGTCTGGAAGAAGTGTTTGGATATTAGTTCCTGTAACCGTAATTATTTTGAAATCTGTGGCTGAAGCTGCAGATTTTTTGTTGTGAACGCGATTTTAAATTTTCTGATGCAGGATTAAAAAAAAAAGGGTGTTTTTCCCCTATCTTTTTCTGTAACAAACATTTACATTTGCTATGTATAACGTATAAAACTAAAACCAATAACCATGAAAACTGTTTTATTATTTTGCTTAGTGTTTGTTTTTGTGCCTCAACCGGAGTCTGAAAATCTTTTGTCTGAAGCAGGTTTAGAAACAAAAATCCACAATAACCGGGAATTGAGTTCCCAATATTACCGGTTTTCTCTTCTTTCTTCGGCTGAAGCTGAGTCTGCACCCGTTAAATACAAAGAAGATGAAGAAGCAAAACATGTTCTGAAGACCACATTTACCGATTTTACTGCGACTTTGGGTTTTTAGATGATCTGTTTAAATGATTTTTGATTGATTGAATCAAGTCCAAATCATAAGACCTCAGCCCCGGATTTTTTCTGTCCGACTTCGTTAACACTTCAACCTGCAAAATGATGTTGAAACTCTAAAACAAAACTTACTATGAAAGCTGTTCTTTTAGTATTAACCATTTTATTTTCCCCGGTAGTTTCTGCTCAACACGCTGAAATTAAGCCCTATACAGATTTTCTCAGAACGCAGAATACTTCAGCAAAAGATTATCTTATCAGTCTTTTCGACAGATATGATATTGTGATTTTTTCTGAAAGAGCGCATTCAGAACAGACGCAGTATGAGCTGCTTCTCGATGTATTTGCAGATCCTCGTTTCAGGGAAAAATCGGGTCATATTTTTATGGAAATGGGCGGTTCGAATTATGATGAAAAGATCAACGCATATCTTCACAGCAAAAATCTGAAAGAGGAAGAGATTCGGAGCAAAGCCATAGAAATTCAGCGCAATTCGACGTGGTATCCGCTTTGGGATCGTTATAATTACCATTATTTGCTGACGGAACTTTACAGAATCAACTCCACACTTCCGATTAAAAGCAAACTCTCCCTTCATCCGGCGGATATCTCGGTAGACTGGTCAAAAATTCTCACCAAAGAAGACGTAGCAAAATACATCAGGAATAAAGAAAGCATGCTGGGACGCGACAGTGTGATGGCAGCCAATATTACTTCAAAAATTAAAGAACTGGAAGCCAAAGGTGACAAAAGACGCAAATATTTTGTTATTCTGAATTCTGCACATTCTCTGAAGCACGATTTCGGTCTCATGGGCTTTACGGTAAAGCCGGCCGGAGCAGAATTATTTGAAAATTTTCCGGGTAGGGTTGCCAATGTTCTGCTGAATGCTGAAGCTGTTCCGGACCTTAAATCTACAACAGATCTGGGAATCCTGAAACCTGTTTTAGATGGGAAATGGGACGCAGCATTTAATTACATGAAAAAAGACGATCTCGGTTTTGATCTTTTGAAAAGCCCTGTTGCAGACAGTTTATATCAGAATATGCCGTTGGTGGACAAAACCGTGACAAATGCAAAAGCGTATACCGGATATGTGTATTACCGCCACTATCCGAATTTTGTGGAAGTTTCCGGTTTCGACGGTTTGCTGGATGATGCTTACAACGAAGAGCTGTACCGAAGAAGAACAATTTTTTATGGGCCGGCTACAGTTTCTAAAAATGAAGTCTTCCAATGGTTCAATAACAATTTTGGAAGACGAAATTCCGAAGTACCGAAGTATGTGTCCCAATATTGGGCTGAAGTGGTGAAGTGGAATGATGTAAAAAAGTAAAAACTTACAGAAAAAACAAAACGAAACACAAATAATAATAAAACAATCAACCATGAATCTTCAAATCCAAAACCTCTCAAAAACCTATCCCAACGGCGTACAGGCGCTTAAGAATTTAAGTCTGAATATCGGAAACGGAATGTTCGGACTTCTTGGCCCCAACGGAGCCGGAAAATCTTCATTAATGCGTACCATTGCCACACTTCAGGAAGCGGACGAGGGAAGCATTACTTTTGACGGAATTAATGTTCTGAAAGAGAAAGACGCCGTCCGCAGAATACTTGGTTATCTGCCTCAGGAATTTGGAGTTTATCCAAGAATCACAGCTGCCGAAATGCTCGATCATATTGCTCGGCTGAAAGGCATCGGGAATTCTAAGGAAAGAAAAGACACCGTAAATTATCTTCTGAATAAAGTGAATCTTTTCAACGACAGAAATAAAAACCTCGGAACCTTCAGCGGCGGTATGAAACAGCGCTTCGGAATTGCACAGGCTTTATGCGCCAATCCGAAACTGATTATTGTGGATGAACCAACTGCAGGACTGGATCCTGTCGAAAGAAACCGTTTTTACAACCTTCTGAGTGAACTGGGTGAAAATACAGTTGTAATTCTTTCCACGCATATTGTAGAAGATGTGAAAACACTTTGTAATCAGTTCGCCATCATTAGCAAAGGCGAATTGAAAGGGCAGGGCGATCCCGAAGATGCCGTAAAACAGATGGCCGGAAAAATTTACAGCCGGCAAATCGAAAAAAGTGAGCAGGAAAATTTTGCGTCTCAGTATGAAGTGGTTTCCACGCAGATGAAAGGCGGAAAAATACAGCTGAGAATTTACAGCAACGAAAATCCTGGGAACGGATTTGAAGCTGCAGAACCCGGTCTTGAAGATTTTTACTTCCACAGAATTGCTTTCGAACAGAACTGTTAACCGTTTGATTTTTCTGTTATGTTTTGGGATATTTTTATTTTCGAACTGAAATACCGGCTGAAGAGACCTGCAACCTGGATTTATTTTTTCCTTTTTTTCCTGCTGATGTTTCTGTCTTATTCCACGGGAAATACTCCTGCTCCGGAGAAAGTGATGCACGATGGTCCGTACGAAATGATGATGACCAATATTTTTTTCGGTATGGTTTTTATGTTGGTAACGGCTGCAGTAATGGGTGTTCCGCTTTACCGGGATTTGGATTATGGAACACGAAACTATCTGTTTTCCTATCCGATTAAAGAAAGAAACTATTTCTGGGGAAGGTTTTGGGGTTCATTTTTTACAGTAGTTTTTATCGGTTTCAGCGTTGTTGTTGGCGGCTATTTGGGAACAAAGGCAGCACCGCTGATCGGCGTGGAACCTGCCGACAGATATGCGAATTCCGGGTTGTTGATGTGGATTAAGTCGTATTTTTTATACGCAGTTCCGAACCTTTTCATCAGTTCAGCACTCTTTTTCTCGCTTGTTTCGCTTACAAAAAATCAGAAAGTGATTTATGCGAGCGGAATTACCTTATTTATTCTTTATCTCATCACAGCAGTCATGTTGCAGGATATTGAAAATCAAAATCTTATACAGTATATCGACGGTTTCGGGATGATTTTGGTGAGTAAATTAACGCGCTACTGGACGCCATACGAAAGAAATACACTGAGTCTTCCTTTTACCGGCGAATATCTGTTCAACCGTATTATTTTTATCGGACTTACAGTTTCGGTACTTATTTTTGCCTTTCTGAAGTTCAGGTTCAGTACTTTCCAGATTCGTCTTTCTTCAAAAAAACTAAAAAAACTGCAGAATCAGGAATTGGTTGTTGAAACTTTGCCCGTAGTAAATGTTTCCCACAAGAAAGAAAATCAGCGAAACATCTTCTGGAATCTTGTTAAAATTGAATTTCTGAATGTTGTCCGCGATAATTATTTCAGAATTATTCTTCTGGCGGCAGTTGCATTCCTCATTATAGATTTTCTGTTCGGTTTTTCGCAGTACAGCGTTAAAAACTATCCAATAACCGCTCAGCTCGTCGAACTGAAAAACTGGGATTATACCTTCTTTATTTATATTATTCTGATTTTTTTTGCAGGGGAAACCATTCACCGCGAAAAAACATACAAATTCAACATTATTAATGATGCGCTTCCAGTGAGTAACCGCACGCTGATTTTCAGCAAGCTGTTCGGAATGGCCGGAATTGCCTTTATTCTGGCTCTTCTACCGGTTGTGATTACAATGATTTACCAGACATTGAAAGGGCATTTTGATTATGATCTGGATATCTGGTTTGTTGAAGTTTTCCTGATTTCATTTCCGGGTTCAGTTATTATGATGCTGCTTGCTTTTGCTGTCCATTTGCTGATCAATAATAAATGGGCGGCGCACGGTGTTACGGTCGGAATTTATCTTCTGATGTGGATTTTGCGAAGGTATGCAGAAATGGATTTTAATATGCTGTTCTATTCCTACACGCCGGAATACAAATGGAGCGAAATGAACGGCATCGGGCATTTTGTGCAGCCGCTGGCTTGGTTCAATTTTTACTGGCTCATGTGCGGATTGCTTCTGCTGTTGATTGGAACACTGTTTTTTGTGCGTGGAATTCCGGGAAGCTGGAAGGAGAGAATCAAAGTGGCGCGCCACAGATTCAGCGGTAAAATGAAAATTACTGCATTGGTCTTGCTGATTGCTTTTTTGGGTTCCGGTGCGTTTATTTATTACAACACCAATATTCTGAACACCTACACCACAATTAAAGAGGGAAGGGAAAGACAGGTTCTTTATGAAAAAACACTGAAGAAATATGAAGGTGCGGCTCAGCCAAGAGTTACGGAACTGGTGTTCAACAGTGATATTTTTCCTGAGGAAAGAAGAGTGAAATCCAAAGCGTTCTGGAAAGTGGTGAACAAAACTGATGAAGTCATCCGGGAACTTTATCTGAGTGGCGCCAATAATCTTGATTTTTCAATTAAATATAACGGGAAAGCCATTCCGTTCACAGTTCCTCTTGAGTATAAAAAAAGCATTTTCACTTTTTTCAAGAAAGAAAAAGAAGTAGAGAATTTCAAAATCTATCAGCTGGATCAACCCATGAAACCGGGAGATTCAGCAATCATAGAAATTGATGCACAAAAGGCCTACAAAGGATTTCCGAACAAAGGAATGGGAAGAGATATCGTCTACAACGGAACTTTCCTTCTTTACGATGAATCCTTGCCGGAAATTGGATACAACAACAGAGCCGAACTGGAAAGCGATAAATACAGAAAGAAATACGGGCTGAAAGAAAAAGTGGATGACTTACCACCTGCAACCGATGAGAAAGCCAGAAATACACAGCAATTCGTGCCTTTTGCAGATTATGTAAAATACAGATCTACTGTGAGTACCTCTGCTGATCAGATTGCGGTAAGTCCAGGCTATCTTAAGAAAACCTGGGAAAAAGACGGCAGAAGATATTTTGAGTATGTGCAGGACGAACCTATGCTTAATTTCTTCACAGTGGTTTCAGCGAAATACGATGTTCTCAGAGATAAAGTAAAAACTCCCGACGGAAGAGAGGTTAATATTGAGATTTATCATCACAAAGATCACAACCGAAATCTCGACCGTTTTGTGGCTTCGTATAAAGACGGATTGCAGCTGTTCTCAAAATGGTACGGTCCGTTCCAGTACAGGCAAATGCGTCTGCTTGAGTTTCCGCGATATGAAGGATTTGCACAGAGTTTTGCAAATACGGTTCCGTTTTCTGAAGATATAGGCTGGGTTGCCGATTTCAGGGATCCGAACAGCTTTGATTACGGATATTATGTCGCTGGCCACGAACTCGCGCATCAGTGGTTTGGACATCAGGTAACGCCAAGCAACACTTTGGGTGCTAATATGATTTCTGAATCTCTGGCGGAATATTTGGCGCTTCAGCTTGCCGAGCATAAATATGGAATGGACAATATGAAAAGATTTCTAAAGAATGAACTTGACCGTTATTTAACCGGCCGAAGCAGTGAAACAAAGTTTGAAAGAACGCTGATTGATGCCAATAAGCCCTACATCTGGTATCAGAAAGGCAGTTTGGCTTTATACGGTTTGCAGGATCTGATTGGTGAAGAAAATATGGTGAAAGGCATTCGCGCATTTCGCGATCAGTTTGCAGATAAATATGAAGGGCCTTATGCTACAAGCCATGATTTATATCGGCATTTGGATGCCGTAACTCCGCAACAATACAAATATTTCCTTGAAGACAGCTGGAAGAGAATTACACTTTATGAAAACAAAGCCGTTTCCGCAACTGCAAGGAAACTTCCGGACGGAACTTCTGAGGTTACCATAAAAGTGAACGCTGCAAAAAAATATTCCGACAAAACAGGGAAGGAAACCGATGCACCGATGAATGATTTTGTGGATATCGGAATTTTTGCAGAAGAAACCACCGATAAAGCAGGACGCAGAAAAACAAATCCGCTGTACCTGAAAAAACATCAGCTGAAAGCAGGAAAACACATCTTAAAAATCATTGTGAAAGGAACACCGGTAAAAGCAGGAATTGATCCGTATAACAAACTGATTGACAGGATTCCGGATGATAATTTGGTGGATTTGTAATTCAAAATCATCTAAATTAATTAAGATGAACAATAAAAAATCCGCAGAACACAATCTGCGGATTTTTTCAGTCTTGATTCTCGGCTCTCGGCTCTTGAATCTATTTCACAATTTTCATTTCATCAATCAGCCATTTTGCATTGGCAAATTTGTCGACGATGAACAGAATGTATTTCGTATCAACCATGATGTTTCTGGAGAATCTAGGATCGAAATTGATGTCGCTCATCGTTCCTTCCCACTGTCTGTCGAAGTTCAGTCCGATGAGGTTTCCGTAAGCATCAAGCGCCGGAGAACCAGAATTTCCACCGGTTGTATGATTGGTTGCTGTGAAATTCACCGGAACATCTCCGTTGGAGTTTTTGTAGATTCCGTAATCTTTGGCGTTGTAAAGATCGATTAGTTTTTTCGGAACATCAAACTCATAATCTCCCGGAACATATTTTTCCATCACTCCGGAAAGGTGAGTCTGATAACCGTAGTACAAAGCATCCTTCGGGTTTGAACCTGCCACTTTTCCGTAGGTTACACGAAGCGTTGAATTGGCATCCGGAAAGAATTTGCGGTCTTTGTCCGTTGCCATTTGCTGTGCCATATACGTTTTCTGATTCTCGTCAATCTGTGATTGCAGTGAAGAATATTTGCTTTCTGTTGTTTTGAAATAATGTTCACGGAACTCTGCGAAAAGTTTCAGCAAAGGATCGTTTTTCAGATTCTGAGCAAGCGCATTCTGATCAGCAAAAACCTTATCGATGTCCGAATAAACCGTCGCTCCGTTCAGATTTCCTCTTCCTGTAATGACTGAATTTTTCGACATATTCTCGATAGTCTGCAGCGCTAAAGCTTCATTTTTATACTGTGAAAAACCGGCCGGAATAAACTGATCCGGATTTTTGTTCACGTAAAGCGAAAGCAGTTTTCCGGTAACAACCGCATCCAGCGTTCCATCGTAGTTTTTGTAGAATCCCGCAAGTCGGTTTTTGAATGCATCCAAAGTTTTGGCATCCATTTTTCCTGCATCAATCGCCTGAACCAAATTATAGTATTGGTTTGCAAGCGTGAAAGTTTCCGCATTTCTCACCGTTTCGCTGTAGTAAGAACGGTTCAGCGCATAAGGCGCCTGTTCGTTGTACAGTCGGTTCAGATTGTCCAAAGTGGTTTTTACAGCCGGATTTTTGGAAACGAGCATTGCTTCATACTGTTTCTTTTTACCGACAGCGTTGGATTTTTGTAAACCTTCCACTTCGCCTTTCCATTTTTTCCAGTAATTGGCTACCGAAGCGTATTTCGAAGCGTATTTAATTCTTGTTGCGGCATCTGCCCGCATTTTTTCGTCAAGGGTTTTTAAAGCTACTTCACGGATTCCGATCATTGCCGGATCCGTTTCAGTCATGATTTTTTCAACCGCTATGGAAGGAAGATATTCCTGTGTTCTTCCCGGAAAACCAAATACGAAAGTGAAATCTCCTTCTTTCTTTTCCTTAATGGAAACGGGAAGTGAATATTTTGGTTTGAACGGAATGTTGTCTTTTGAATATTCTGCCGGTTTATTGTTTTTATCCGCATAAATTCTAAACATCGCAAAATCTCCGGTGTGACGCGGAAAAACCCAGTTATCCGTATCTGAACCGAATTTCCCGATAGAACTTGGCGGCGCACCAACCAAACGAACATCTTTGTAAGTTTCAATGACGTACGCGTAATATTTGTTGCCGTAATACATCGGTTTGATGGAAACTTTCTGATACTGATCGGTTTTGAAAGACTTGGAAACCGCATCAATATTGGCTTTAATCTGAGCATCGGTTAAATTCTGAGCAGTAAGAACCTGAGAAGTAACATCTTTGATGTCCACAATGAAATCAACCGTAACTCCCGGATTCGGTAATTCTTCGCCCATGTTTTTCGCCCAGAAACCGTTTGTCAAAAGATCGTTTTCAACAGTAGAGTGGCTCTGAATATTGTCGTAACCGCAATGGTGATTCGTCAATAAAAGTCCTTTCGGGGAAATAATTTCCGCAGTACAGCCACCGTCAAACTGTACAACGGCATCTTTAATGGAAGGTTTTGAAGGATCGAAAATTTGCTTGGCTGAAATCTTCATGCCCATTTCCTTCATTTCTTTTTCGTTCACTTCAGTCGGAATCCACATTCCGCCATACTGTTGCCCGAATGCAAAAATCGAATTCAGGAATAAACCTGCTATAAGGATTTGTTTCTTCATTGAATAAATTTTGCCTAAAAATACGGAATTTGAAGCAAACCGGGAAGACGAAAAATCCGGTTTGCCTAAATGAAAATTAGATCTGAATTTTATTGAGTCGCTAAAGTATTTCTGATTTAAATAATTGCTGCTGCTGTTTTGATGAGGTTTCTGGCTTCCATGTCACAATCCACCAAAGCATTCCACAGCGAATCCTGATTCAGAATCTCAAAGTTTTCTTCTGAAAATTGGTCTGAACTTTCGTAATATTCCATCCACTTTTCTTCGTAGAACTGCTCCAGCTTTTGTTTCTTTTCGTTGATTTCTTTCAGCTTTTGGTTGAACGATTCCATCTCTTCAATATCATTTTCGAGAGATTTCATCAGTGCGTTCATTTCAAGAATTTCGTCTTTTTTCATTACTTTTTCTTTTTGTTGGGTGCAAGTTTTGCCACTTCGGAACAGGAGAGTTCTGCAAATTTTTTCCAGTCGTCTTTCTGTGAGAATGCGATTTCATACCAACCTTTCATCGGACGGTTTTCCATCGGTGTAAAAACCGGAAAATCTACTTTTTCAGCCATTTCTTCCGGAATTTTCACGAGTAAAGTTTCGTCTTTCAGCATCATTCCGGCTTTTCCGTTCGGCATTTTAGCGCAGAGTGTACCGAACATTTTTCCGGGAACTGCACCGGGAATTTCGCTCAACAAATAATTGAAATATTGTTCTGCATTCATAATATTAACCGTGTTTTATCGAAGTTAAGTATTGCAAAATTACCTCATTACCTAATTATCACATTCAGGAATTAAACTTCATATTCTGAATTCTCACGGCATTCAGAACCGCTAAAAGTGCAACACCTACATCCGCAAAAACTGCTTCCCACATTGTCGCCAAGCCACCTGCGCCGAGAATCAGGACAACTGCTTTTACGCCAAATGCAAGAATGATATTTTGCCACACAATTTTTTTCGTTTCTTTCCCAATCTTAATCGCCATCGGGATTTTCGAAGGTTTGTCATCCTGAATGACAACGTCCGCTGTTTCAATCGTCGCATCACTTCCCAAACCGCCCATCGCAATTCCGACGTCGCTTAAAGCCACGACAGGAGCGTCATTGACGCCATCGCCGACGAAAGCAACGGTTTTATTTTTTGCATTGAGGTCCTTTACTTTATTGACCTTATCTTCCGGAAGCAGATCGCCAAAATAATTCTGAATCCCGATTTTCTGTGCTACTTCCTGAACAACAGAAGATTTGTCGCCGCTTAACATGGTAGTTTTTACGCCAAGATTTTTGAGTTTCTGAACCGTTTCTGCAGCATCGGATTTTATTTCATCTGAAATCGTGAGATAACCGGCAAATTTTTTATCAAATGCAACGGCAATCAGCGTTTCGGAAACGTTTTGGTGACTGATGTTATGCTGAATTCCGAATTTCTCCATCAGTTTGAAATTTCCGGCGAGAATTTCCTTTCCGTCAATCGTTCCTTTCAAACCGTGGCCGGCAATTTCTTGTACATCTTCCAATTGAATTGTGTGATCAACTTCTCCGACAAATTCATGAACAGCACTTGCAATGGGATGTGTGGATTTGCTTTCCAGCAGATTTAAATATTTCAGGATTTTATCTCTGCTGAAATTCTCTTCAATAAAAACTTCCTGAACTTTGAAAACGCCTTCGGTCATCGTTCCCGTTTTGTCCATCACAACGTTTTTGATATTGGCTAAAACGTCCAGAAAATTACTTCCTTTAATCAGAATTCCGTTACGACTTCCCGCTCCGATTCCGCCAAAATAACCCAACGGAATGGAAATCACCAAAGCACACGGACAGGAAATCACCAGAAAAATCAACGCGCGGTAAAGCCAGTCTCTGAAAATATAATGTTCCACAAAAAAGTAGGGCAGAAGCGCAATCGCAATGGCGAGAAAAACCACAATCGGCGTGTAAATTTTTGCAAATTTGCGGATGAAAAGTTCTGTTGGTGCTTTCTGTGAAGTTGCATTCTGAACCAGTTCAAGAATTTTTGAAAGCTTCGAATCTTTATATTCGGTATTGATTTTTACCTGTGAAACTATATTCAGATTAATCATTCCGGCCAAAACCAAATCACCTTTTTTCTTCGTGTCGGGTTTGCTTTCGCCGGTTAAAGCTGCAGTGTTGAAAGAAGAAGTTTCAGATAAAAGTTCGCCGTCTAAAGCCAGTTTTTCGCCGTGTTTCAGCTGAATAATCTGTCCGATTTGAGCGGTTTCTGCTTTGATAATTTTCGGTTGATTATTTTCAAGTACCGTCACTTCATCGGGACGCTGATCAAGCAGCGATTTAATGTTTTTCTGCGCCTTGTTTACCGCCAAAGTCTGAAAAACTTCACCAACGGAATAAAAAAGCATCACCGCAACACCTTCCGGATATTCACCAATCGCAAAAGCTCCTACCGTCGCAATGGTCATCAAAAGAAATTCAGAAAAAAAATCGCTGTAACGGATGCTTTGATACGCTTCCTTCATCACCGGAAAACCAACCGGAATATAAGCGGCGACGTACCAAACTATGCGAATCCATCCGGAAAACCAATCCGGTTTCAACCAGAAATCCATTGCAAGTCCGGAAATCAGAAGGATAAAAGAAATAAGGGAAGGAAGAAAAAGCTGCAGTGCGGATTTTCCTTCAATATCATGGGAATGATCGTGGTCGTGACTGTGATCATGAACGTGATCATGACTGTGATGATTCTCTAATTTTTTATCCTGATTTTGATCGTTTGAACAACATTCTTTCGACATACTCCATTTTTCAGACAAATTTAAAGGTCAAATCCGTGCAACACAATTGCAAATTTTATTCAGAAGCCAGACAGTTTTTGCACAGCCCGTTTGCGACAAATTTCAGTTCCTGAATCTGATAATTTTCGGGAAACTTGATTTTACCAAACTGAACTTCCTCAAGACATTCCGTTTCGCCGCATTGCGTACAATGGAAATGCAGATGAAGATCATGATGATGGTTTTCCTCGCATTCGTCTTTACACAAAAGATAATTGGTGGTAGAATTTTCCTGAATGCTGTGCAGAAGTCCTTTCTTTTCAAAAGTTTTCAGCGTGCGGTACAGAGTACTGCGGTCGGATTGTGGCAGAAAATGTTCCAGATCCGAAAGAGAAACTGCTTTTCCGTGATTCAGAAAGACATCAAGAACCAGCATCCTCATTGAAGTTGCAGGGATTTTTTTGTCGGCTAGTATCTGTTCAATCTTTTCTTTTTGCATGTTTCAGTCTTGCCTCAAAGTTAGGAAATTACAGATGCAACTGCATTGCAAATAAAAATTGTATATAAAACCAATAGAATTCTGTAAAGAAAAAATCTCTCCCCGATTTTAAATTTGCAGTGAAATGGAACTCACACATCAGGTCGTTAATTTACTGCTTCTCGCGCTTCCTGTTGCGTGTATTGCATGGACAGTTACGCACGAAGAAATCTTCCGCGAACCGCGTGAATACTGTGTAAAGAAATCGAAAGAATGCCGCAAACTCTACGAGCGGAAATTTTTCTACCTCTTTACCTGCGAGTACTGTTTCAGCCATTATATTGCGCTTTTCGTCATACTGCTCACGGGTTTTAAGCTGGTTTTGGATGACTGGAGAGGTTATATTATCGCCTTTTTTGCGCTGGTCTGGATCGCGAATTTCTACATGACGCTGTTCGGAATTCTTCGGCAGATGCTGAAAGTTGAAAAGCTGGAAGGCAATTTAAAAGACAACGAATGGCACGAAGTGAAGGAAGAAATTAAAGAAAAAAAGGAACAATAAGTGGGCGGCTTTCTATGGAAATTCCTAATTTCTATAAATAATTGATGCCGCCCTTTTTCAAAGCGCGCTCTTTTGGGTGCGTTTTGTTTTTTCTAGGAGCCGGGAACCTGTTTTCCGCTTCAATCTTTTGTTTTTCTGCAGATTCACAATCTTGCAAAAGGCGCTCCCTTCGGTCGCGCTTTTGCGGCGTTGTTCATTGCTGCACAAAAACAAAAGGATTTCCGCTGCAACCAGGGCTATGGTTTTGCGATTAAATCGAGGAACTGCTGCTCATCCAGAATTTCGATGGTTCCGATATCCTGTGCTTTTTTCAGTTTGCTTCCGGCTTTTTCACCTACAACCAAATAATTCAGGTTTTTGGAAACAGCAGAAATGTTTTTCCCGCCGTGTTTTTCCACCATTTCTTCGGCGGCATCTCTAGTGAAAAGTGAGAGTTTTCCGGTGAACAGAAAGGTTCTGCCTTCCAGAACATTGCTCAGAACTTCATTGGTGTTTTCACCTTTTTCAAGCTGAACGCCATAATTTTTAAGCCGCTCAATCATCAGATTGTTTTCCTGACTCTGGAAAAATTCAACAATAGAAAACGCAATTTTTTCACCAATATCTTCAACCTGACAAAGTTCTTCCACCGAAGCGTTTTTCAGATCTTCAATCGTTGAAAAATTCTTCACGAGTTTTTTCGCAACCGTTTCTCCAACGTGCTTAATTCCGATTCCAAACAATACCTTTTCAAAAGGAATTTCTTTGGATTTTTCGATTCCGTCGATAATATTCTGTGCCGATTTTTCCGCCATTCTTTCTAAAGGAAGCAACTGTTCTTTGGTTAATGCATAAAAATCTGCAGCATTTTCAATGAGTTTTTCTCTGTAAAGCTGTGCAATGGTTTCCTGACCGAGACTTTCAATATTCAGCGCTTTCCGGGAAACATAATGAATCATTTTTCCGACAACCTGCGGCGGACAATGCAATTCGTTCGGACAGAAATGTATCGCCTGATCCTCAATTTTCACGAGTTCAGTTCCGCATTCCGGACAGTTTTTAATGTACTGAATTTCCTGATTTTGTGGATTTCTCTTTTCGGTATTAACGCCAACAATTTTCGGAATAATTTCTCCGCCTTTTTCCACGAAAACAAAATCGTTTTCATGCAGGTCCAGTTTTTTGATGATGTCCTCATTGTGCAGTGACGCGCGTTTCACCACAGTTCCGGCTAATAAAACCGGTTTCAGATTGGCGACAGGTGTAATTGCGCCGGTTCGTCCAACCTGATAAGACACGCTCTGCAGTTCAGTTTCCACTTTTTCAGCTTTGAATTTATACGCCATCGCCCAACGCGGAGATTTTGCAGTATAACCCAATTGTTGCTGCTGTTTCAGTGAATTGACTTTCAAAACAATACCGTCAATTTCAAAAGGAAGTTCGTGGCGTTTTTCATCCCAGTAATTGATGAAATCTTTTACTTCATCCAAAGTTCTGCAAAGTTTTGCCTGCGCTGAAGTTTTGAAACCCCAGTTTTTGGCTTTCTGCAGTAAATCCCAATGCGTTTCCGCATGTAAATCTTCGCCCACAAACTGATAAAGAACCGCGGAAAGTCCACGTTTTCTTACTTCTGCAGAATCCTGAATTTTCAGACTCCCGGAAGCGGTATTTCGGGGATTCATAAACGGATCGAGACCTTCTTCTTCACGCAAAGCATTGATTTTATCGAAGTTTTTTCTCGTCAGATAAATTTCACCACGCATGTAAAATTTATCAGGAAAATCGTCTTTCAATGTTAATGGAACATCTGAAATTGTTCTCACATTTGCCGTAATTTCATCGCCCTGAAATCCGTCGCCGCGCGTTACTGCCTGCGCAAGTTTTCCGTTTTCATACAAAATGGAAATCGAAGCGCCGTCGTATTTCAGTTCGGCTACAAATTCAACGGGTTCATCAACAGTTCTGAAAATCCGTTTTTCCCAGTCTTCCAGATCATTAAAATCATAGGAATTGTCAAGCGAATACATTCTGTACTGATGCTGAACGGTCGGAAAATTCTTCGTAATTCCACCTCCAACACGCAGAGTAGGAGAGTTGGCGTCGAAAAATTCGGGATGTGCGTTTTCAAGTTCCTGAAGTTCTTTCAGCTTTGCATCAAACTCAAAATCCGAAACTGAAGGTTCATCCAGAACATAATAGGAATAGTTGTGCTGATGAAGTTCCTCGCGGAGCTGCTCGATTTTCTGCTGAATATTTTCGGACATTGATGTTGTTTTCAGCAAAAATAAAGAAAGTTTCAGGACGGTTTATCCTTTCATCGAAATTTCAATGTTTACTTTCAGTTCGTTGCTGTTTTCGTACCATTTTTTGCCGCGCACTTTTGCTGTGAATTCCTTTCCGGCATCCATCAGGCGCGCAATCACTTCATTCTGGCTTCGTGGAATATAACCGATTTTGCTTTCTTCAAAAAGGAGAGCGATGGCGAATTTGTCGTATGGGTTTTCGGGTTCACGCTGCATTTTCAGAATGGAATCTGTTTTCAGAAGCGGCTCAAATTCTTCGGGTTCGTAAAACATCGTTCCCGCCACTTTTGTTTCAAGCACAATAATGTCCTTCAGCAGAACATTAAGGTTCAGCGTTTGTGTTGCCAGCAGCGTTGCCAGGCCGGAATCGGGAACCGTCAGCGATTTATTCTGGTTGGAGTCCATCCACTAATTTTTGGTATTTTTCGTTGTATTCTTTCAGAACTTTTTTGTGCTCAGTGATACTGTCCAGTATTTTGCTGCGTTCCTGTTCAATCCAGTTTTCATCCAGTATTTTTTCTTCATGACTGTACGGAAAACTTTGGCCAAGTTTCTGAAGCTGAAGGTTCAGCCGCCGGATACTCTTTTTCAGATGCTCTGATTTTTCCTGAAGTTCAGCGTTGGTCAGCTCATCAGTCTGTCGGTCAATTTCATCGGCGTAAACAATCGCAACCGACTGTAAATCTTCGATATTACCGGCTTTATAGGCGGTCACAACCTTTTCCCAGATCATTCTGAGTTCTTCGGTGAAGTCGGGCACCAAATCCGGATGTAGTTTTTTGGCCAGTTTCTTATAAAGTTTCTTCAGTTCCGGGCCGTTTTTCACCGGTTCAGTAATCAGCATAAATATTTTTGCCGCTGTAATCTGCTGACCGGTTTCCGTAATCTGTGCGGAAAATTCTGCCAGTTCGACCAGTATTTTAGCATTGATGAGTGCTAAACTCGGCTGTTCGTTGCGGTTCAGGCAGATATTGATTTCTTCAATTTTTCTCTGAAGTGTGCGGATTTCCAGTTGAAGTTCCAGGAGCTGCAGCTGATAATTTCCGATACGCATCATGTACAGAGATTCAAGTTCAGTCCTTCCAAGCCCGGATCTGTATTCCCATTCATTGGAAAGATCAATAAAAGAAGCGGAAAGAAGCTCAAACTCTTGCTGAAGATTCATTGTTTAAAATTATGAAAAATATTTTTTCTTCAGAAAATACAAAAGTTATGAACCAAATATAAAAATAACAGGGGTTGATCTGTAAAAAAGGTATTTTATTGGACAAAATTTATATTTTTGATGGGGTTAAAACTAAAATAATATGAAAATAGAGAAGCGTTGGGTAATTTCTTTTATCGTAATTGCCGTTATTGCAATAGCTGGAGTTTTGTGGCCAAATGTTGCCTTAAGTACGGAAACCGGTGATTTTCTGCCGGAAACAGAAATCGTAGGTGCAGATGTTGCCTGGATTTTGGCAGCTGCAGGTTTGGTACTTTTAATGACGCCCGGACTTTCGTTTTTCTATGGCGGAATGGTGGGAAAGAAAAATGTGATTTCCACGATGCTGCAAAGTTTTATTGCATTAGGCGTGATTTCAATTTTGTGGGTTGTAGTTGGCTTCTCGCTTTCATTTGGTGAGTCTTTAGGATTTTCAATCAACGGAGAGCATTACGGTTTAATCGGAAATCCACTTTCGTATCCGTTTTTCAGTCAGGTCGGAACTTTGCCGCATAGTTCGATGGCTTCTACGATTCCGTTTATTTTGTTTGCACTTTTTCAGATGAAATTCGCAGTGATTACTCCGGCTTTAATTACAGGTTCTTTTGCGGAAAGGGTACGTTTTATTTCTTATCTGATTTTCATGGTGCTTTTCAGTTTGATAATTTATACCCCGCTTTGTCACATGGTTTGGCATCCTGAAGGTTTGCTGAATAAATATTTTGGCGTGAAAGATTTCGCGGGTGGAACGGTTGTGCATATGAGTGCAGGTTTTGCGGCACTTGCAGGAGCGTTGGTTTTGGGAAGAAGAAAAAATCCTCAACATGAGCCGTCCAATATTCCTTACGTGATTTTAGGAACAGGAATGCTTTGGTTTGGTTGGTTCGGGTTTAATGCGGGTTCAGCTTTAGGTGCGAATTCTACCGCTGCAATGGCATTTGGAACAACTACAATTGCGTCTGCTTCTGCGATGATGACGTGGATTTTCTTTGACAGAATCAACGGCAGAAAGGTTTCGGCGTTGGGTGCGTGTATCGGTGCGGTTGTCGGTTTGGTGGCGATTACTCCGGCTGCAGGTTTTGTTACAATTTCCGAAAGTCTTTTCTTTGGTTTTGCTGCTGCAATTGTTTCAAATTCTTTACTGAACTGGAAAAAACTCAAAAAAATTGATGATACTTTGGACGTTTTCGCCTGTCACGGAGTTGGCGGAATTATGGGAATGATTCTTACTGCGGTTTTCGCGCACGGTGAAAATGCGAGTTTGCTTCACGGCGGTTTCGGTGTTTTTGTGCATCACATTACGGCATTGGTTTTTGTTTCTGTATTTACGTTTTTCGGTTCTCTTCTGCTGTATAAAATTACAGATTCAATTATTCCGCTGCGTGTCACAGAGGAATCTGAAAATATCGGACTGGATATTTCCCAGCACAATGAGAGTTTGGGATAGGAATCATAAAGTTCCGCTTGTTTATTATTTGATTCAATCGCGTTGGATACGCGTAATTTCGTTAAAATAAGTCAGAATCTGACATTAATTATGCGAAACATATTAAAAACAGCTTTTACACTGCACTTTACATTTTTTGTTTATAATTCATTAATATCTGATTCAGGAAAGGTTTAATATTTCTTAAGAAAATGTTAAAATAATCCTGAGTAATCACATTTACTTTTGCTGAAAAAATAAAAGTAACGTGAAAAGAAATTTACAAAGAATCTCTGTACTTCTTCTAACGGCAGCATTCTCCATTCCGGTTGTGGCACAGGTGAAGCAGGACACTGTTCGCGAATCCAAGATTGATGAAGTGGTAGTTACCGCATTGGGAATCAAGCGTCAGGATAAATCGCTGGGTTATTCGGCAGAAAAAGTAAGCAGCGAAATATTCGAAGAAACACAGAATAACAACTGGGCACAGTCCATGGAGGGAAAGGTTTCCAACCTTAAAATTCAAACTGCAGGCGCCGGCCCGCTTGCTTCGGCAAGAATAACACTTCGAGGCGATATCTCCATGAATATGGATAATAATTATGCTTTGATTGTTGTTGATGGTGTGCCAATGGGAAACTCAACCACAGGAACAGGAACACCGGCATATGGTGCAGGTTCCGGAGGAGATTTACCGATTGATCTCGGTAATGGACTGAACGCCATAAATCCCGATGATATCGAAAGTGTAACTGTTTTGAAAGGTGCATCAGCTGCAGCTTTGTACGGATCACGTGCTGCCAATGGCGCAATCATGATCACAACCAAATCCGGAAAAAGCCGGAACGGTAAATTATCGGTTAGCTTCAATTCGTATTCAAGTTTCGATACCGTTTTAAAATGGCCGGATTACCAGCATGAGTATGGCCAGGGAACATTAGCAAAGAATTCCGCGGGAGAATTTTTTTATTCCTATGGAGCTTCTGCAGATGGTGTAAGTACAGGAGGGACTTCAAGTGCTTTCGGACCTAAATTTAACGGACAGAGTTATTACCAGTACGATCCTACAGTTGAAGGCCAGAGTCTGGAAAGACAGCTTTGGAGGCCTTACAAAGACAACGTGAAAAGCTTTTGGGGAACTGGTACTACATTTTCCAATAATGTTGCTATAGAAAACGCTAACGACAGAACAAGCTACCGTGCATCTTTAACTTATCTGAACAACAACTGGATGATGCCTAATACGGGTTTCAACCGCTTTAACTTTGGAGGTTCACTTTCTCACAAACTCAGTGATAAGTTCCGGATTTCAACGAAGTTTACCTTCAACAGAACCAATGCGGACAATCTTCCGGCAACCGGATATAATAATCAGTCGATTTCTTATTTCATGATTTTCCAAAACCCGAATGTGGATTTGGCTTGGTATGCTCCAATCTGGAAGGAAGGCCAGTATCAGATTGATCAGATTCATCCTTTCAGTTCATTTATTGATAATCCTTACCTCATTGCATACGAAATGCTGAACGGAGTTGATAAAAGAGTTATTAATGGAAATATTACGGCAGATTATCAGATTAATCCAAACCTCAGTATAATGCTCCGCTCAGGAATTGAATGGCTGAATGAAGAGCGGACAACGCAGCGCCCATGGAGTTCTGCCAACTACGCAAAAGGTTTCTACCGTGAGCAGTACATCAAAAATCAGGAATACAATAATGATCTTCTTGTAACATACAAAAAGGATTTTGGTAACCTCGACTTTACAGCTTCTGCTGGTGGTGCAGTGCGTTACAACGAGTATACTATGAACGATTACCGTGCAGAAGGTCTTAAAAATCCCGGCGAGTATCAGCTTACCAATGCGGTGTCTCTTATTACCCGGCTGCCAAGGCCAAGCGATAAACAGGTGAACTCGGTATACGGACTCATGAACTTCGGCTGGAAGGATATGGTATTCCTTGATGTAACAGCACGTAACGACTGGAGCAGTACCCTGTCCCGGGAAAACAGATCTTATTTCTATCCTTCTGTAAGTACCAGTTATATTCTTTCCGATATTTTCGGACTGAGAAGTAGTTTGATGAACTATTGGAAAATGCGCCTCAGCTGGGCGATGGTTGGAAATGATACAGGTCCGTACCAGCTTCAGAAATATTATGCTGTAAGTGATTTCCCCGGTTCTATTAATACGCCCACAACCTATCCAAACCCAAATCTGAGACCGGAAAAAAACACGAATTTTGAAGGAGGAATGGATTTCGGTCTGTTCAACAGAAGGGTGAATTACAGCTTTACGCTCTATCAGAATTATACCGAGGATCAGATTATCCAGATTCCTGTTCTTTATGAAAGTGGTTATTCGCACAGAATTATTAACGGTGGAAAAATCCGGAACCGGGGAATTGAAATGTCTTTGAATACCATCCCTGTAAAAACGAACAATTTTCAGTGGAATCTTGATGCCAACTGGTCCATGAACCGTAACAGAATTATGACGCTTCCGGATGCTGTAGGAAATGAGCCATATACAATGGCTTCGGTGGGTGGCGTTGTGTACTTCAATGCAGTTGTGGGAGGTTCGCTCGGAGATCTTTATGGATTTAAGCTGCTTCGTGCTCCGGACGGCCAGGTGATTTATGGTGAAAACGGGCTTCCAGCGAGGCCAAGCAGAATTGAAAAAGTTGGAAATGCTTTTGCCAGGTGGCGTGCAGGTTTACAGAATGAATTCCGTTATAAGAACATATCGGTAAGTTTTTCATTTGACGGACAATATGGCGGAATGGCGTATTCGCAGTCGCACCATAAGATGTCGGAGCAGGGTAAACTGAAGCATACTTTAGTTGGTCGTGATAATCCGGGCGGAATGATTGTGGGGCAGGGAGTTATACAGAATGCAGACGGATCTTTCAGTCCGAATACCAAAGCAGTAACACTTTCCTCTTATTATGGTGATTATTTCCGTCGTGCCAATGTGGAAACCAATACTTTCGATACTTCATTCATTAAACTTCGTGATGCAAGAATTGGGTACAGTTTTCCTAAATCCATTGTTTCATCAATGAATCTCACTGATTTTTCCATCGCCCTTTTCGGTAAAAACCTGTGGATGTGGACCGAGTTTCCGCTGTTTGATCCGGAAGTGGCAACCCTTGATGATTCAACAATTACACCAGGTGTCGAAATCGGGCAGTTGCCTACCGCAAGAACAGTTGGCGTTCAGCTGAATGTAAAATTTTAAAAAGAAAAAAGTAAAGAAATGAAAAATATACTTCTTATTTTAAGTGTTTCTATTGCAGCGTTTTCGTTGAATTCCTGCAGCCGGAATTTTGAAGAAATCAATACCGATACAAGCCGGATTACGAAACCTTCTGCAGGGAGTTTGCTTGTGCCTGTTCAGTACAATATGGCTTCTTATGGATACAACCGTGCAGATGATTTTACGTTTGATATCATGCAGGTAGCATTACCGTTTCCAAATGAAGGTAATACGGTAAGCCGTTATTACTTAACAGAAAGTACGGGCAATGGCTATTGGAATACGTCGTACCGCTGGCTGAAAGCTGTAAAAGAAATGCGCACTTATGCGGAGCAGGAGAACAGCGCAAATTATACCGCAATATCAATGATTCTGAATGCGTGGATAACGGCTAACCTCACTGATGCGTTTGGAGATATTCCTTATTCGGAAGCGCTTCGTCTTGAGGAAGACATTCAAAAACCGAAATTTGATCATCAGAAAGATATTTATGTGAGTCTCCTGGATGATCTGAAAAATGCGAACGCAATGCTGGATGTAGCACAGAAGCTGCCGGAAGAAGATATCTTTTATCATGCAAATACCGCGGCAGATGGAATAACGAAGTGGAAAAAATTTGCCAATTCACTCTCGTTGCGTTTGCTGACGAGAATTCTGAACAGAAACGGTGAGGTAAATGTTTATCAGCGCATTCAGGAAATTGTAAACAATCCTGCAACTTATCCGGTTTTTCAGAACAACGAGGAAGGTGCAACAATGGATATTTCCGGCGTAGCGCCCTATCTGCCGCCTATTGCGCGTCCGCAGGACTTTACTTCTTACCGGGCAGCAGGAGAATTTTTTGTAGATATCCTGAATGATAATAATGACCCGCGCCGTTCCAAATTCTTTTCACAGGCGAAAAGTATTCCGGATAATGTTAATATCGGTTACCAGGGAGCACCTTCCGGTTATGCACCGGGCACTGTATTCAGTTATCAGCCTTCAAACATGAATCAGAATCTCGCGAAAGCACCGCTAAAAGTTTTGGTAATGCCTTATACTGAACTGCAGTTTATTCTGGCAGAACTTTCCTTTAAAGGGATCATCGGTGGAAACACGCAGACCTATTATGAAAACGGTGTGAAAGCTGCCGTTGAGCAGTGGGGAAATACTGTTCCGGCAAATTATTTTGCCAATCCTAATGTTGCTTATAACGGTACACTGGAAAGAATTATGACTCAAAAGTATGTCGCATTGTTTTTCGTGGATCACCAGCAGTGGTACGAACAAAGGAGAACAGGGTTGCCGGTTATGCCGGATAATGGCGGACTTCAGAACAGTGGGCAGATGCCGCAGAGAATGATGTATCCAACCAACCCAAGAATTCTGAATACAGAAAATTACAATGCAGCAGTACAGCAGATGGGTGGAGATGATATCAATGTGAAAATGTGGTGGAACAAACCTTAATCATGAAATACTTATCTTTATTATTCCTTCTTTTATCTTTTGTATTGAAAGCGCAGACTGAAATAATTGCCCATCGCGGATTCTGGAAAATCCAGCCTGAAACCACTGAAAATTCCCTGAAAGCATTGGATAATGCAATAGATTTGGGCGTTTACGGTTCTGAATTCGATGTGAGGATGAGCAAAGACGGAAAGTTGCTTGTCAACCATGATGAGCATCACGGCGAAATGGAAATTTCAGAAACCGATTATTCAGATTTGAAAAAACTTCGGCTCTCGAACGGTGAAAAAATTCCGACGCTTAAAAAATACCTGAAATTTGGCCGCAAACATGATGAGGTGAAAATGATTGTTGAACTGAAGCCGGCAAAGACCAGGGAACTCGAAGATGAAATGGTGGAGCAGGCGCTGAGTCTGATTGAAAAGCTGCGAATGGAAAATCAGTGCGAATTCATCTCGTTTTCAATTAATATCTGCCAAGAAATCAAGCGGCTGAAACCACAGGCAAAAGTGCAGTATCTGAACGGCGATCTTTCCCCGCAGGAACTGAAAAACATGAATATCGACGGTTTGGATTACCATTATAAAATTCTGTTGGAGAAAAACCCGACCTGGATCGAAGAAGCAAATAAACTCGGATTAATCACCAATTCATGGACGGTGAATGATCCTGATATATTCAGAAAACTCAAAGAAATGGGAATCGGATTTATAACCACCAATGTTCCCGACCAATTCTTAAAAATAAATTAGTATGAAACTAAAAATAATAGTGCTGGCTCTTTGTCCGTGGCTTTTCTTCGCACAGAATTCAGTTTCCGGAACGGTTTACGAAGATGCCAACAGAAATTCTGTACTGGACCGCCGCGAGAAAGGAATTGCCAATGTAGCAGTTTCAAATGGAGTAGAAGTGGTTCTTACCGATAAGAACGGACGCTATACCTTGCCGGTTTACGGAGATCATATTGTGTTTGTAGTAAAACCGGCCGATTACCAAACGAAAATCAATAAGAACAACCTGCCGGAATTTTATTATAACCATAAACCTGCCGGCTCTCCGTCTGATTTTCAATACCAGGGGGTTTCTGCAACCGGTGCCATGCCTAAAGTCCTTAATTTTCCACTTTACAGGAAAAATGAAAGCCGCGATTTTCAGATTCTTGTATTTGGCGATCCGCAGCCGTACAATTTAAAAGAAATTGACTATTTCCGCCGTGGCATAATCAATGAAGTTAAAAACAACAGAAAAGAAGCGGTATTCGGTATTTCTCTCGGAGATTTGGTAGGAGATGATCTAACGCTGCATCAGCCGTATATTGATGCTGTAAAAGAAGTGGGCTTGCCGTGGTATAATGTGATGGGAAATCATGATATGAACTACGAGGCAAAGGAAGACCGTCTTTCTGATGAAACTTTTGAAGCTAATTTCGGTCCGGCCAATTACTCTTTCAATTATGGTAATGTCCATTTTCTGATATTGGACGACATTCTGTATCCGGATCCGCGCGACGGAAAGGGATACTGGGGTGGTTTCCGTGCTGATCAGCTGAAATTTATTGAGAACGATCTAAAGCTGGTTGATAAAAATAAACTTGTTGTGCTTTCTTTTCATATTCAGATGACCGCCGAAAGAGAAGGAGAGAGCCATTTTAGAACTGAAGACCGTCAGAAGCTTTTTGATATCCTTAAACCGTTTGAGAATGTTCTGATGATGTCGGCACATACCCATAAACAGACGCAGCTTTTTTACGGTAAAAGCGAAGGCTGGGAGGGTGTTAAGGAACTCCATGAAATTAATATGGGAACCACTTCCGGCGACTGGTATTCAGGTGAAGTAAATGCTCAGGGAGTGCCCGTATCCACAATGCGCGACGGTACTTACAGAGGTTATTCCTTTATTAATTTTAATGATAATAAATACAGGGTCCAGTATAAAGTGGCGGGAGAGCCGGAGGATTTTATGATGAAACTTCATGTTCCGAAGGTTATTTCAAAAACGAGAAGTTCGGCAAGAATTTTTGTGAACTTCTTCACTGGCAGCGAGAAAGATCTTGTAGAATACCGAATTGACGATGGCGAATGGAAAAAAATGAACTTTTCCAAAACCGTTGATCCTCAGTATATGCTTTCTGTCTTTAAGTGGGACAGTGCCGAGAATCTTTATAATGGAAGGCGGCCGTCTAATCCCGAACCGTCCAACCATATCTGGAATGCCGGTTTCGGAAGAAATCTGACAGTCGGTAGGCATACGGTGGAAGTCCGTGCTACAGATATGTACGGTAAAACATTTACCGCTAAAGAACAGTTTGAAGTTCAGGAACTCAAACCGATCCCTTAAAACTACTTTTTACTTTTTATTTCTGAAGCTGGTTTCATTTATTTGAAGCCGGCTTTTTTTATCACGGCTTCAGGTAGCGGACGGCATTTATTTTAATACTTTTGCAAAAATTTTTCACATGCAGAACTATCTGGAATTCAACTTTAAAATTCAGCCCTTGCAGCCATGGAACGAAATTCTGATGGCCGAACTGATTGAAATCGGTTTTGACAGCTTCACTGAAGAGCACGACGGTATTCTGGCGTATATCCAGAAAGATTTTTTCAATGAAGATGAACTTAAAAATGTAGGTCTGCTGATTTCTGAAGAAGTGAACATTACCTATGATTTTCAGGAAATGCCGAACATCAACTGGAATGAAGAATGGGAAAAGAATTTCCAGCCGATTAATGTTGCAGATAAAGTCTATATCCGTGCAGACTTCCATGAGCCTTCTGAAACGATGCATGAAATCGTGATTACACCGAAAATGTCTTTCGGAACAGGCCATCATCCGACCACACATTTAATGGTTCAGCAGATGCTGGAAATGGATTTCGAAGGAAAAACAGTTCTGGATATGGGTTGCGGAACTTCGGTTTTGGCCATTTTTGCCAAGCAGAAAGGTGCTGACAGAGTGGTGGCGATCGATATTGATGAATGGTCGGTGACGAATTCTGTGGAAAATGCTGGGAAAAATGGAGTGGAACTGGATATTTCCCAGGGAACAGCTGAAAATCTTGGCGCCGAAAAATTTGATATTATCCTGGCGAACATCAACCGCAATATTCTGATTTCGGATATACCGACGTATGTTTCGGTGCTGAACGACGGTGGCCAGCTGCTGCTGTCCGGACTCTGTTTCTTCGATGTGGACGATATTCTGGAAGTCTGCACCGAAAACGGACTGAAACTCACCAACAGGCAACAGCGCGAAGAATGGATGTCGCTGCTTCTGGAGAAATAAATTCAATCAGTATAACACTTGTTCGAAACTCTGGATAACTCAATCAATGGGCGGAAAATATTCTAAGGCAATTTTCTGTTCTTTTCCTCAATCCATCTGCTCATATATTTGGTGGAATTAAGGGAATGATGCTGCAGAATCTGGCCTAAATAATGTCGGTTCCGGTGTTCCTGTAAATGGGATGAAATTGTATCGGTTTTAGCAATGAGCTGCTTCTCAAACTTATTCTTATTGAAAATTTCCTCAATAATCCGGTAGCCATTCTGCTGTGAGTGGTTCCAGGTTTCTTCATTTGAATACAGTTCCGAAGCTTTTTCGGCAAAACCTTCTTCTGAATCGTCAATAAAACCGTTCCAGTCCAGATTTCCGTGCATCGCTTCAGCGCCAACAGTAGAGGTTGCATTTGGAATTCCGTACCTCATGCTTTCCCAGAGCTTGCCTTTTAAACCTGCGCCAAAAGGAATCGGAGCCAGTAAAACGCGGTAATTGTCAAAAATCTCTTCAACTGATTCTGCGCGGCCTTTAATGATGAAACCTTCTTGTTCATTGTGGAGTTGGAAAACCTTGTCGGAAGCGTAAGCGCCATAGATATGAAGTTCGGTGCCGGGAAGTTTTCTGCGGATCTTCGGCCATATCTTTTTTAACCGAAGAACCGTTTGCCAGTTCGGTTCGTGAAGGAAGTTGCCGATGCTGACAAAATTCCTGCGTTCTGTAAAACTTTTTGCGGTTTTCTCAGATTTATATCCAACAAAAGGAATGTAAAAAAGCAGATCTTCATTCACGAGGAAGGTTTCGGTAAGTAGCTGAAACTCGAATTCAGAAATAATCAGCGACAGATCACACCGAAGTATTGAGGCCATTTCTCTTTTAAAGAAATCATTCAGTAAATCACGGTGAACCGGTTCGCGCCGTTCAGTAAATGCTTTCCGCCGGCCTTCTCTCAGGAAATGCAGGTCTTCGGTGTCCAGAATCTTCACGGCTTCCGGACAGTTTTCCGAAACACGCCAGCCGAACTGCTCTTCCGTCACAAAACGGTCAAACAGAACCAGATCGGGGTTCAGTTCTCTGATCAGTTTATCAAAGGAAGAATTATTGATGTCGATTTTCCGGAATTTAATTTTCTCTGAAAAATCAACATTGGCAGCCGACGTCAGAAAAGTAATGCGGTATCCGTTTGCCCTGAAGATTTCCATGAGCTGCAGCATTCTGCTTCCTGCTGCAGTGGAAGCCGGCTCAGGAATAACGAGTCCGATAATCACCAGATGTTTCATTCAAAAAAAGCACTCCGTGAAGTGCTTTGCTTTTATTTTGCCGGATATTTCTGATTAAGTGCCTGAAGAATCGCCCAGGTTTCTGCATCCACAATTCCGTCGTATTTTTCCGGTCTGAAATGATACTGGAAGGCCTCCACTACTTTTTTATTGTTGTTGTCCCAGGATCCGGTCGGGTTGATATCATATCCCAACTGCTGAAGGAAAGTCTGGATCTTGAAAATATAGGTTGAAGCAGCACTTTCTGTTACAAAATCGGTTGCAGCCAGCTGTGCAAGGAAGTTCTGTTTAACGGGCTCGTCGTACCACATGCCAATCTGATATTCGTCGTAGAGCATCTTCCATGGGAAAAGCGGTCCCGGATCCTGCTTTCTGGTCGGGGCAATGTCCGAATGGGCCAGAACATTGGTGGGCGGGATGTTGTATCGGGTAATAATATCTTTTGCCAGCGCTGCCACTTTCTTCATCTGAGCTTCGTCAAAAGGTACGAAAACCTTGTTTCCGTCGGCATCTGTGGTGTAGCCGCTGTTCACGATTTCTATACCGATTGAAGTGTCGTTCAGCATTCTGTCATTTCGCCATGCACTGATTCCGGCGTGATATGCTCTTTTGTTTTCATCAACCAGCTGATAGATTTCATTGTCGCCCATGTTGTTCACCAGATAATGGGAGCTTACAGACTGCTGCGTGAGTACACTTGCCGATTTGTCGTCATCCAGCGCGGTGTAGTGAAGGATGAGATATTTCTGGCGGAAATTCTGCGCCACAGCAGGAAAAAAGGTTTTAACCACTTTGTATCCGGCCGGTTTTGCAGATACGATGGAGCCGTAACTGATGGTGTTGTCGTTCTTGGTAATGTCTCCGATATTCTGGGTGTAAAACTCGATTCCGTGATCTTTCGTAATGGCAGGTTTCGGGGTTGTCGGACTTTTTGCAGGGGCTTTAACGGTCGGTTTTGCGCTCTGTGCCTTCGGCTGATAAGTTCTGGTTGCAGGTTTTTTTGCGGCGCAGGAAATGATGAGTGAGCTTAATCCAATGATATATAATGTCTTACGCATAAGTGGTTGTACTAAGTGATTATTTTTTCAAAAATACAAAAAAAAATAAGTTAAAAATTTTGGTAAATATTCAAAACAATCCTATATTTGCACTCGCAATTACAGAAAAGGAGTTCTTTATAGAATTGCAAGGAGGGTTGCCGGAGTGGTTAACGGAGCAGTTTGCTAAACTGTCGACGCGAAAGTGTCGCAAGGGTTCGAATCCCTTACCCTCCGCAACCGGTAATTTCGGGGTGTAGCGTAGTCCGGTCATCGCGCCTGGTTTGGGACCAGGAGGTCGCAGGTTCGAATCCTGCCACCCCGACAAAAGAAATTCCTTCGGGAATTTTTTTTTACACATTTTTTTAGGGTGCGTAGCTCAGCTGGATAGAGCATCTGCCTTCTAAGCAGACGGTCACAGGTTCGAATCCTGTCGCGCTCACAAAACTCACAAGAAATTGTGAGTTTTTTGTTTTTTAAGCTTTTTGGTAGCCGCAGATGAAACACTTAGTAGTTATAGGTATGGTGATTCCCGAACCTGCTTCTACAGCAGCTGGACATCGTATGCTTCAGCTCTTAGACTTGTTTCGGACTTGGAATTTTCGAATTACTTTTTTAACATCGGCCCAATCTTCCGATTTTTCTGAATTGATGGAGGTGGAAGCAATCCAGATTAACGATGCTCATTTTGATCAGCGGATTAAAGAACTGGCTCCTGATGTTGTTTTGTTTGATCGTTATATTACCGAAGAGCAATTTGGATGGCGCGTCATGGAAAATTGTCCCAATGCGGTACGTATTTTAGATACTGAAGATCTCCATTTTCTGAGGTCTGCTCGCCATGCAGCATTCAAAGAAAGCCGTGAGTTGGAGTATTCCGACTACATAAATTCGATTTTTAAAAGGGAATTGGCTTCAATACTTCGTTGTGATCTGTCTTTAATTATATCCGAGTACGAGTATGAACTTTTAACCAATACGTTCCATATTTCCAGTCAAATTCTTTTTTATTTACCATTTTTAAATCGAAAAATTACTGCTTCAGCCATCGATTTTAGTCAAAGGAATAATTTTGTGAGTATTGGCAATTTTTTGCACGAACCGAATTGGCAAACGGTT
>JAEXBA010000016.1 GCA_023457935.1 Bacteroidota bacterium
TATACGTAAATCACTGATTTACAGAATTGTTTGTAGCGAAGACGGGAATTGAACCCGTGACCTCAGGGTTATGAATCCTGCGCTCTAACCATCTGAGCTACCTCGCCATTAGAGTGGTGCAAATATATAAATAATTTGAATTGTGGCAAAATTATTTTAGATTCAAAAATCTAATAACATCTGCAGCATGATCAGGCTTTGCGATGATTTTGTTGGAAGTATCAAGGATAAAGTAAGTAGGCGTAGCGTTGATATTGTAGGTATCGGTATAACTAGCGTTCCAGCCGCGCATTTCACTGTCGTTAATCCATGGTAGCGTAGAAACTCTTTTTTGGTACGACTCCTTATTATCATCCATTGAAAGACCGATCACTTCAATGTTCTGGGATTTCATCGAACTGTATTTATCTAAAAGCTCGGGAAGTTCTTTTTCACAATGAGAACATGTTGACGACCAAAAAACAATAACTTTTTTATCAGCTTTTACTGCATGCAGTGATTTTGCAGAAGTTTTCTGAGCGGCTGTAAACCTGTAATCCGGAAAAACAGCGCCCAATTCCACATCAGCATTAGCCTTCAGTGTCTGTGCAAGCCGAGGATGTATCGTACATTTAAGATTTTTTGCTTCCGTGAGGTATCTCTGCTTCATATCCGGCATTCCATAAACATCGAAAATTCCTATCAGCTCAGATAGCACAGTCTGCCCACGCGGAGTTTCTACATTTACGCGTTGTAAAAGTGCATCAATTCTGCTTTCCAGGTTGGTGTTGCCGCCAGTATTCAGAAAAGCAACCAAAAGCGGTCTCAAAATACTGGAAGACTCAAGAAGTTCACCGGAATTCGTCATAAAGGTGACCATTTCTTCCTGTGTTGGCGCCTTCTGCGCAGAATTCTCTACCAGGTATTTATTGTAATTGGTATTATAATAGGAAATAAATGGATTCTTCGCAGCATCAATTACGACTTTCTCGCCAAGCCGCTGTATTTCTTTATCAAGTGCAATTCCGAATTCAGAATTTTTTCTGTAATAATCTTTGATCTGAACCAATGCAGGAAAAATCAGCTCATTTTTTCTCTGAAGATCCTGTACTTTTTCCATCAGCAGATTGGATTCATCAAGATATACTACTTCATTCACTTTACTGCCTTCCGCAGCGATTTTCATTCTGACATCCCTGTTTTCAGAAATAAGATTAAGCGTGCTGTTGGTTTCAGGAAAATAAATTTTCATCATACCTAAGTAGCGCTGCGGAACCTTGAAGTTCCACGAGTTTCCTTTCCTGTATTCCTTTCCTTCAATAATATCTTTTGAACCGTTCAGTGAGTACAGAACAGCTTCCTTTGCAGTGAAGCCGGGAGTGGTTTCCACATTAACACTAAACTGGCCGTATGAACTGGCAAAGGCAAGCATTGCCGCAGCAATCATAAAATTTCTCATATCACAAAAATAAAAAAACCCACTGAAACGTCCAGTGAGTTTTAGATATCTTAATATTTAATTAGTTAAGCTGCTTTCTGTATTTTTTAGCAAAATAGATAATCATAACTACTGCCAAAGGAATCAGCAGGAATAGATAATCATCGATTGGGGAAGCAGCACCAGGATTATTTCCACCAGCTCCTCCTTGACCAGGTGGACAAGTTGGGCACTGCGGCTGAGCTAAGATAAGATTTCCCCAAAAGGAAACAAAAAGGAGAAAGAAACTTTTAAAAAATTTATTTATAATCATAATAATGTGTTTTTCATAATTTTTTTTGTTATTCTATATTTATTATCAAGTATTATAACTACATGATAATAATTACCCGTCATAGATAATGTACTTATATCATATCTTTTTTGTCCTTTCAAGAAATTCTCCAAACTTTTGAGTAATCTGCCTGATTCATCGAAAATTTTCATTTGAGATTCCGAATAAACTTTGTTGAATAGTAATTCAAAATTATTAGTTTTTGAATTAAATGCCCAATTTACAACTCCATGATCCTTATCATTAATTTCAAAAGCTGATAAAGTACCGTCTCCAGGTGAAGCACCACCGCCTCCATTTCCGCCTCCGCCTGGATTCGACGGCTGTGCTGAAACAATTAACCCTACAAGACAATAAACAGCAATCAAAAAAGGTTTCATCTTGTGTTTATTTATCTTAAAATTTTAGTACTAATTCTTTCTCCTTTTTCAGAAGTAATGATAATAATGTAAGTAGTATTTACTTTTTTATCTAATGGAATTACATAATCTTTCTCCGTTTTCACATCCTTAGCACTAACTACAACCTTACCACTCATATCAAAAACCTGAATATCCGCAGATTTCCAATTAGAATCAAACATCACAATATAGTTATTACTGTTCAAATCATAAACCACAAAAGTACGCGAAGGCACTTTAACATCATTCGTATCCAAAACAGCACTGTTTGGAGCACCATAATATAAGTCATATTCTGTGCCGTTAGCTGATGTCATCGGAGCTGCGGGAATAACATCACCATGAGCAACCGGTATAGCATTGCTGTTTGCTTTCTTGATATAAAAGCCTATTCCGCTAGATAATTGATGTTGCTGCAAAGGTATGAAATTAGCATTTTCTCTAATTTCAAATTTCAGTTGAGTTATTTTGTTAGATCCAGCTGTTGTATAATCAACCAGTTTTACATTTTTGCCTTGAAAATCAACTTCATTAGCCTCATTGATGTAGAGCCAATAGTCAGTATGATTAACATCATAACCTCCATTTGGAGATTCTTCAAATGTGCCAAAAAAAGTTCCTGCTGGAGCAGCACTTTGAGTAGTAGCATTTGCGGAATAGCCTGTAACAGATGTTGCAGAAACCGTGTAGTATGTCCTTCCCACTTCAACTCCCGCAGCATTTAAACCAATAACTGTCAGTTCTTTCACTGTATTAGTTTGTGAAGATTTATTTGCAGTAACCGAGTAATTTGTGGTCGCAGCACGTGGCACATAATTAAACCTTCGGAGTTTATCAAAACGAAGAGTCTGTGGACTATTACTATCATTGAGCTTTAAAACAAAAGTACCCATAGGCCTTACCATTAAATAAGGCAAATCTCCCACTGGCACACCATTTGAAAATGTAACAAATTTATAGCTAGAAGATCCACCACCTGTTGCTGGCGAATACTGCACTCCTGAAACCTCTAGACGAATTCCACGAATATTAGTCAAGAAATTTTCATCATGCGAACCGCTTGCAGTTCCATCACCATCAACTACTGCAATACGCGACAAATCTAAGTTAGTTAAATAAGGATTAGAAAACTGATAAAAATTCTTACCAAAGTTACCGGTCCAAAATCCGCTTGTTGCAGAAAAAGTATCTTGTAAGTAAGTGTTATATTTTTCGTTATAAGCATTTTTATTATTACCACCTACACCGAAATTAACATTACCTCCATTGGCAAGCGTAACCGGCGGCGTGTTTCCTTCAGCATAAGGTCTACCTTTTATCGTAAAAACTTGTGATCCAGTGTCAAGACCTAACGATCCTAAAATATAATATCCATGACTTGATGTAGAGCCCATTGTTTTTGCAGAAATTGAAGGTAAATTTTCAAAAACGGCCCCCGCATTGTTCCACCAAAGAATTTCGTTCTCAGTCCATCTATCAGTATTGAATGTTTTACCCAATTCTGAATTTAAAGAGGAAAAGGTTTTATCATAAAACGGCAAACCAATCTGCTGATAATCACCGTGTTTTACCTGACGGTATTCCTGATCCACTATCGCAGCAATATTATTCTGGGAAAGTCCCGAAATATATAATTGTCCGTAAGTGAATGCAATATCGGTCTCATCAACCAATGGCGTTGACGGATTATCTGGAGTATTCACAGATGCATATGCTCCCGGTTCGTTCAGTTTATTGATAATTACACCACCAACTGTTGCTCCTTCAGCTTTATCAGTTGTTCCGTTCAGGGTACGGAGAACATCGGTAGTACCGTTACCAACAACCATAATGTTACCATGATTTTCTATAGTTCCGGTTGAGGTAGCGTCACCTTTTGTCTGTAAACCACCACCATTGTAAACAAGAGCACCTTTACCTACATAAAATAAAGCGCCATTATCAACATGCGTGAGAACCGATGGTGTGGATGTAACTTGTGCATTAACCGCTAAACCGGCAGCCAGCAAGCCAATACTTAATAGATTTTTTTTCATTTTATCTCGTATTTGTGTTATGAAATACTATAATTCACTTGCAAAGATAATTTTTTTTTTGGAAAATTTACTACTGCAGTTTACGTAGTTTTAAAAAACCAGATTATCTTTTGTTAATGTAATTTCCTTCTCAGAACCGATATTGAACATGTGATCTTCGAGTACTTTTTCCGTAGTTCCCCGAAGTCCGCGCGCTCCCAAACCTTTCTCCATTGTTTCTTCCACAATCTGGTCAACAGCGTCGTCCTCGAACACCAATTTTATACCGTCCATTTTAAAAAGTTCAACAAACTGGTTGATGATGGAATTTTTTGGTTCCTTCATTATTCGGACCATGGTTTCCTTCGTCAATTTATCAAGATAAGTTACGATCGGAAATCTGCCGAGTAGCTCAGGAATCAAGCCGAATTTTCTGAGATCAATAGCATTGATCTGTTTCAGAATATCTTCTACATCATCATTCTTCTTCAGTTTTTCAGCGCTGAAACCAATGGCCTGTTTGTTTAATCTGCGTTCAATGATTTCACGGATTCCGTCAAAAGCTCCGCCCGCAATGAAAAGAATATTCTGCGTGTTTACCTGAATATATTTCTGATCCGGATGCTTCCTTCCACCCTGCGGCGGAACATTCACGATGCTTCCTTCCAGGAGTTTTAAAAGTCCCTGCTGAACACCTTCGCCGGAAACGTCACGCGTAATGCTTGGATTGTCGGATTTTCTTGCGATTTTATCAATTTCATCAATAAAAACGATTCCTTTTTCTGCTTTTTCAACATCGTAATCCGCCACCATCAGTAAACGTGAAAGGATACTTTCAACATCTTCACCAACATAGCCCGCTTCTGTTAAAATGGTTGCATCAACAATACAGAAAGGCACATTAAGCTCTCTTGCAATGGTTTTCGCCAATAAGGTTTTCCCTGTTCCGGTTTCGCCGATCATGATGATATTCGATTTCTCGATTTCCACATCACGGTTTTCATCCTGAGCGTGAAGAAGCCTTTTGTAATGGTTGTAAACTGCTATGGAAAGCTGTTTTTTAGCCTGATCCTGACCAATGACGTACTGATCCAAAAATTCTTTGATTTCCTGCGGCTTTTTAAGATCTTCCAGCTTTTCCGCAGGTCCGGAAGATGAACCTTTCACGGAATCTTGTACTATTACATGAGCCTGCTCGATACAGTTTTCGCAGATAAATCCACTCTGTCCGGAAACCAGCATCTGCACTTCGTTTCTTTTCCGTCCGCAGAAGGAACATTGGTTTGGATTCATATATATAATATAGTGTTTAGAAAAAATTTGTCAAAGTGAGACACCCTGACAAAATATTTATGCATTAATAATTGAGTTCTGAATTTCAACATATTCGTCGGGCGTCAGTTTCAGCCTTTCGTTTCTGAAATTGAGATCGCCCATTGAATTGAGAGGCACGAGATGAATATGGGCATGAGGAACTTCCAGCCCCACAACGGCAACTCCTACCCTGATGCACGGAACAGCTTTACCAACTTTCTTCGCAACCTGCTGTGCAAATCCCCAAAGATTTTTGAATTCCTCAGTGTCAAGATCAAAAATAAGATCCACTTCTTTCTTCGGAATTACCAAAGTATGTCCTTTTGCCAAAGGCATTACATCCAGAAAAGCGAGGAAGTTCTCATCCTCCGCAATTTTGTACGCCGGAATTTCACCGTTGATGATTTTTGTGAATACTGAACTCATTGTTGAAAAATTAATTTCTTAAAGACTGATTTCGAGAACCTCAAATGAAAGCTTGTTGCCGTTCGGCAAAATGATTTCTGCTGAATCTCCTACTGTTTTCCCCAAAAGTCCTTTCGCGATCGGTGTATTAACCGAAATCTTTCCGCTTTTCAGATCGCTTTCGTTATCAGGAACCAGCGTAAATTTCTGTTCCTGCTTTGTACCGTTGTTTTTCAGGCGAACAGTTGTAAGAATTGCCACTTTGGAAGTATCCAGCTGAGATTCATCAATTACTTTGGAAGTTGCAATGGCATCTTTCAGTTTTGCAATTTTCATTTCAAGCATTCCCTGCGCTTCCTTTGCTGCGTCGTATTCAGCATTTTCAGAAAGATCTCCTTTATCTCTGGCTTCAGCAATCTGCTGTGTTATTTTTGGTCTTTCAATGGTCTCCAGCTGCTCCAGCTCGGTCTTCATTTTTTCCAGCCCGTCTTTTGTAACATATGTTGCCATATTTTTTTATTTTTGGAATTAGTAAAAAAAAATTATCCGGCCATTACAGCCCGGACAATGTTTCTGATTATATTTCGTTTTACAAAGATAGCAAATAATTTGAAATGAAAAAATCAACAGGCTTATTTATTAGCTTAATATTATTGATTTTCAGCATATTAACCAGCGTTTCGTGCGGACGGAGTGTTGATACCGTTTCGTGCTTTCCGCAAACCAATATCAACGTTGTTCTGAATCTGAATCTTCCCGCATACCAGAATCTCCAGTTTACCGGCGGATGGATTTATGTGAATGAACAGGATTCGGGCACACGCGGCCTCATTGTGGTGCGTACAGGAAGCGGATTTAAGATTTACGACCGTAATGCACCGCATCTCTGTCCGGATAGCAATACAACACTTAGTGTTGAAGAAAATATAAAAATTGTCTGTCCAAAAGACAATGCGACGTGGATTCTGCTAACAGGACAGCCAACTGCAGTAGCATCTGTAGCACCAAAAGTTTATGGTTACGACTACAATGCCGGCGCCAATATCCTCACCATTCACAATCTATGAGAGCGGTAATTCAGCGGGTTTCAGAAGCTTCTGTAAAAGTTGAAGGCAATACTGTAGGAGAAATCTCTCACGGATTGCTTATACTGATCGGCGTTCAGGAAGATGACGAAAAAGAAGACGCTGACTGGCTTGTTCAGAAAATTCTGAACCTGAGAATTTTTGGTGATGATTGCGGCAAGCTGAATTTGTCTGTTATAGATATTCAGGGAGAAATACTCTGCATCAGCCAGTTTACTTTAATTGCAGATTACAAAAAAGGCAACCGCCCTTCATTCATCAAAGCCGCAAAACCGGATAAAGCCATTCCGCTTTTCGATTACTTCAAAGACAAGATGGCTGAAAGCGGACTGAAAACTGAAAGCGGAATTTTCGGCGCAGACATGAAGGTAAGTTTGCTGAATGACGGTCCCGTAACCATACTGATGGATTCCAAAACAAAAAGCTGAAACATCCACCGGACATTTTCAGCTTAGAATATATATAGATACTTTTTTATGGTGTTGTAACCGGAACACTGCTGAAGCTCAGCGATGTTTTCACATTGATATCCGAAGTCGGGCTCTGCTTAAGAACATACACAAATCTTTGCTGTACCGCTCCGGTTTTCATTACATTATCCAGAATCTGAGAAGAATTAACATCCAGCGAAAGTGTACTTCCCACATTATCGCCAATATTTTCGCGCGAACCTACCAATACTTCGTTGCTGCCGTTAGCTGAAATATACACTTTTACCGATTTGAAAATGCCGACACTTGTGTTATCAGGAACGGAAACAGTTGCCGTGCTCATTCTGATGTCTTTCACGTTATTGCTCGCACCTGAAATCTGGTTGATACTTGTTGTTGTTGAAACTGCTGAAAGCTGTGTATTTGCCGGAGATCCCGAAGTTACCAGAAAATTGGAGTTATACGGAAACGTATTCTGCATAATTGTTGAAACAGTGGAGCAGCTTGCCAAAGTCGCAGTAGCAACCACCGCGGATAAAAATAAATTTTTCATAATTTTTCTCTTAATTCAGAAAGTTTTACACAAACTGTACCAAAAAATTCAAAATGGAAATTATGTAAAACTACTCAACGGCAACCGAGAACCGTCCTTTGGTTTCCCCTGAAGCCATATTGCTTTTTCCTATTACCAGCCAGACTTCACCCTTCTGCGGGATTCTGTATGAAAAAATTTCCCGTCCGAAAGGTCCGTCGGTTTCGCCGTTTGGCAACCGGATCTGGTTAATCCGGATATTCTGCATATCATGATCAGGGATGATGCTCGCAGAAATTTCGCTGTTTGAAAAATTCTGAATTTTAAGGATGAATTCCTGCCCGTCTTCGGTAAATTCCTCACCGATTTGGAACGGAAGCTGTTCCGCTATGGCGTTTCTTATGATTTTCTTTCCTTCCGTTTCACGGTTCACACCTTCACGAAGGACTTCTTTCACCACAGGAGAACTGCTGATGGCCGAATCGGTTTCAGGCACAGAATCAACTGCTTCAACGGTATTTTCTTGCGTGACAACCTGCGTTGAATCCATATTATTCTGCTGAACTTCAGCTGACTCCTTTTTACACGACAAAATCAGAAACGGCAGGAGAAAAAGAATTTTTTTCATTATTTATTGTTTAAGCGATTCATAGTATAGAATTCTGGACAGAAACGGCTGCTCATACTTTCCATCCGCATTCGGATAAATTTCTCTGTAATTTTCCGGAAAGTTTTTCTGAAGAATTTTTTCGTTGAACTTCAGTGTTTCCAGAAAATCCAGATTTCCCTTTTGGTTTTTAATATTGTAAACCGTTGCCAATCCGCCCCAGTTGACAAAACTGCAAGCCAAAACCGTTCCGTAAAAATACCAGATCATGTTGTTAAAAAGAAATGCATTGGTTTTCTTTTTCTGAATTTTTATGTAGGTAAAAAGCAGCCCAATCAGCGACAGCAACAGAAATGCAAATACGCCCAGCCGCTTGTAAGTAGCACCATAACTGATAAAATATTCAGCGTTTTTGGCGATTGCAGAAAATACCAGAACGGCATTTAGAACAATCCAGATTTTAGCCAGAATCTTTAGAGATCTCGATTTTCCATCAAAATTAAAATTCGATTTAAAATAAAAAAGAATCACCAAAATCGCCATTGTAATCGACATAATGACGGCGTTTACCCGTTCGTGGGTTTCCAGCGAAAGCTGCGACGGCGTTTTCGAGTTTTCATAGAAAAGTTCATAATTATAGGTGATGATGAAGAAAACCAGCAGAATATTCAGCATAAAAAAGGAAACAGTGCCACTTGTTCTTTCGGAATCCAGATCCATAAACGACCAGGTTGGTTTCGGAACGCGGTCTTCCTGAACAAAATCATTTTTCAAATAGTGATTCTGAGCATATATGAAGTCCGGAATCCAGAAATTAAACACAGAAAATGCGAAGTAAAAACCAACGCAGGTCAAGACAATCAGCCACCAAACATCAATATTCCAGTTGAAGCTCAGAATGTTCGCAAAATGATCGCTTCCGGTGGAATAAATACCAAAAAATGTTGCCAGTAGAACTGCCGGAATTACAAAAACTGCCAAAACTTTCTGTACCGAACCTTCGGTTTTTTGTTTCGGAAGCCACAGATCAAAAAGGAAAACACGGTAGATAAAACTTATGAACGTCAACGCGAAAACCGGAACCGACAAAATGGATTTCAATTCTTTCGATCTCGATTTGAAAGCCAGAAGCAAAACCGACAGGAAAACTGCCACAAACGAAACGAAATCGCCGTACCATGCATAGGCAAAAGATGAAAACAGAACACTGATGAACAGCATCCAGAAAGATTGGGTCCGGTTTGTTTTTGGTGTCGAACTTACGATCATTAATCCGTAGGAAATTCCTAAAATTCCCAGATTGAGGCCGATACTTTCGTCGTAAAAAAGAACGGTAAACATAACTGTTGCAAGTAAAATTTTCTGAAAGGTTTTCATGATTTCGCAGGATTAATAATGTGTAAAAGCGTATTGATGTTGAATGAAAGAAGGTTTTCGAAATCCCAGTTGTGAAAAGCGCTCATCTTCCTTCCTTTCCGGTATGCTTTCAGGTAATACCCGATTTTTTCAGGAAAAACAAAAGTTCCCAAAAACAGAACGCCCAACAGATAAGCGCTGCGTTTTCCGTTTCCGAAAAGAAGATACTGCATCGCTATTTCGTCCTCAATTTTGGTGGAACAACCGGTAATCAGATGATAAACATCGTGATTCTCCATTTGCGGAATCATGCGGAAACCATGCTTTTTATAAAATTCTCCGAGTTTTCTTCCCAGAGAATCTTCCTGAAAAAGCAGCAGCTGTTCCTCGGTAAAATCCCATTTTCTCTTATGTCTTTTAAAGAATTTCCGGTAATGATGCTGTGATTTTTCGTACATAAACAGCAAAAATTTCAGTCGTGGATTTTTCATTTTGAACTATTTTAAAGTTATTTTTTTGTCAGTTTCAACACAGTAATTTCCGGACGAACCATGAACCGAACCTGAAAAGAATGCCCCAAAGCACGGTTTACATAAAGCGTTCTGCCGTCTTCAAGGTCAATTTCTCCGGAAATATATTTTCGGTTTTTTATTGGAACCAAAGGCGTAATCACTCCGGGAATCCGGCACTGTCCGCCGTGCGTATGTCCGCTCAGAATCCACGAATCATAGCCGTTCCAGATATTAAGATCGCAGGCATCGGGATTGTGGCAGAGCAAAAGATTCGCATCTTTGGAATTAAACTTGGACATGACTTTTTCGGGATGAAACCGATCGCTCCATATATCTTCGAGACCGATTATATTTAAGCCGGAAATATTCGTTTTTGAATTTAACAGCATTTGAATTCCTGAATTTTCCAGAATTTTCACGACTTCATCAGCAACCGAATTTTCCCTCCAGTTTTTTCCGTAATCGTGATTACCCAGAATTCCGACGGTTCCAAGATTTCCAAAAACAGCGGTTTCCATCACTTTTTCAAGAGAGCGTAAATCGTCTTCAGAGCCGTGGTTCACAAAATCTCCAGTATACACCACGATATCTGGTTGAAGTTCCTTTGCTTTATTAAAACTTTCGGTGAGAAATTTCCAGTCGAAACGTTCGCCTACATGTAAATCCGAAATCTGCATCAGTGTTTTTCCTTCAAGTTTGGATGGTAAATTTTTCAGAGGCATTTTCTTATAAACAAATTCCAGCCAGAACGGTTCGATCTGCCATGAATACAGTGCGGGAACTGCCGCGACAACACCCAGCTGAAACATTCGTTTTAAAAAAGTCTTTCTGTCCATCGTTTTTAATTTATTATTTATAAAGTACTTTGTCTTTCAAAGTTAAAATTCAAAAAAATAAAAGGATTACTCCTTCCGTCTTCTGATTGTTATTAAATTATTTTCCCAAAAGTTTCTCCAGCGCCAAGAGATGTTCATTGAAAGCTTTTCTTCCAGGCTGCGTCACTCGGTAAGAGGTCTTTGGTTTTTTGCCTACAAATTCTTTCTTAATCTCGATGTAATTTGATTTTTCCAGTGCGGAACTGTGACTCGCCAGATTTCCGTCGGTTACTTCCAGCATTTTTTTCATTTCGTTGAAATCCACCCAATCGTTCACGATCAGAACGGACATAATGCCCAATCTTACACGGCTTTCGAATTCTTTGTTGAGTTGAGAAATCACAATGAAAATTTTTTATTTTTTATTTCAGATTTGGATTTTAATAATAAATTACTGGTATTTTCTGTACATCACCAATCCGTAAACAATATGAAGAACGCCAAAACCAATCGCCCAAAAAAGCAAACCCCAACCCAGGAAAAACATCGATACCAGTCCTAATGCGATTTCGAGGTAACCCAAATACTGAACGTCCGTCAGTGTATATTTTGCACAGTTTACCAAAGCAAGCCCGTAGAAAATAAGCGTTGCCGGAGCAATGAATACGAACAGATTGTGATACAGCAGCGCCAGACAAAATATGCCGCCGGAAATTAAAGGAATCAGAAAATTGAGCAACAGCCGTTTCGAAGTGGTGTCCCACATCTGCAGTCCTTTTCTTTTGCCTTTTCGGGCGGTGAAAAAATAACCGCTTCCAACCGCACCAACAAGTACAACAATTGCCACCCAAATAAGATGCTTTACCAGTTCAGGGGTGAAAACATTTCTGTTTCCGTCAAAATAGTTGATCCCGTTTTCGCGGAACAGCCAAAAAACATATGCCGCGCCAAGCAAGGCAGTCAGGCCCGCAAAAACGCCGGAAAGCCCGCTGAGAGAAAGAAACCGCGAACTGCGTTCCATCATCGAACGGATATGGGAAAGATCTTCCTGATAATTTTTTGATTCCATATAAAGAACTTTGAAATGCAAAGTTATATTTTATTTTGAAACAGCCAATTATTTCTTCATAAATTTTTGTTGCGAAAAACTGAGGTTGAAAAATGCCACGAATGCACGAATCTTATTAGTGCATTCGTGGCAAAAAGCTTTAGCAGATCAGTTTATGACTTGGCGCGCAGTCTTTCTTTAATCATGTTGATGTTTTTCTTCGCAGAATCTTCGAGGATTAAGCTTGCGCTCATCGTAATTCTGTCGGGCATCAGTTCAGAAAAATTTTCGGTTCCTTCCCATGAAACTTTTTTGATTAAAGCCAAAGCTTCATCGCTTCTCGTTGAAAGTTTATGCATGAAATCTGAAAGTTTTGCATCCATTTCCTGAATAGTCGAAGAAACTGAATGATAAATATTATGCGATTCCGCCCAATCTGCGCTTCTGAAATCTGCATCCACTGCCATTGCAGTGAACTGCGACTTCCCGATTTTTCTTTCCACGTAAGGACCAATCACAAACGGACCGATTCCCAAATTGATTTCCGTTAAAGCCAAAGCAGAATCTTTCGTTGCGAAGCAGTAATCAGCTCCGCAAGCAATTCCTACTCCACCGCCGGTTGTTTTTCCCTGAACACGAACCACAACAATTTTTCCGCAGGTTCTCATCGCATTCAAAACTTTAGCAAAACCACCGAAGAATTTTTTTGAAGTATCCAGTTCTTCGATTTCCAGAAGTTCGTCAAAACTTGCTCCTGCACAGAATGCCTTTTCTCCGCCTGATTTCAGAAGAATAGCTTTCACTTCGTTTTTTGCGCCTTCATCCAAAATGGTTTGGGCCAGTTTTTCCAGAATTTCTCCCGGCAAGGAGTTGCTTTTAGGCGTTCCGAAAGTGATTTCGGCAATATTGTTTTTGATTTCTGAGTGTACGAATGCTTCCATTAATAATTAGGTAATGAGATAATATGATAATTGGGTAATGAGCTAATTTGGAGATTTGAAAATTATCAGATTTAGAAAAAAAATTATTGAAAATAATTACGAATTTCCATTATCAAATTTTTCAAATTGTCTTATTTTCAAATTAGCCGGAACTGCTCAAAATGATACGTAAAATGTTTCTGATGGAACAGTTCCCACATTTCGCGGTTCAAAGAATGAAACAGCGGATGATTATGCTCTGCACTAGGATTTTCTTTGTAATAAATCAAGAATTCATTTAAGGTATCCATGAATTTTGCCTTGGCCTCGTCCAAATTTTTATAGCGAAGAGGAGCGTTTTCATTTTCCGGAAGACCTTCATATTTTAATCCCTGAGAAATCGGTTTGTGTTTGTAAAGCCAGTCACCGAGTTTTTCAAGCTGTTCTTCGGTTTGTTCGCGAAGTCTGGGTTTTGTTTTTCCGATGGAGAAATTCATAAAATCTTCCAAATGTTCCACCATATTCTGCGGCGTCATGATTCCGAATTTTCGCTCTGAATTTTCAGTCAGCGCATTCAGTTTTTTCTGAATTTCTTTTCTATTTAAACTGATGAAAGGAGATTTCTTGGCAACCAAAGTCAGAATTGTCGCCACGCAAACCACTTCTTCACGCTGATTAACAACCTCAACCAACCATTTCAACACGCCACTCGGAATATTTCTTCCTTTTACACCACGGTTGATTTTTTCTTTCGCCGTGAGAAAAACCGTAATCGTATCGCCTGCGTAAACCGGTTTGAAGAAACTCGCATTTTCCAGTCCGTAATTTGCGATAACCGGACCTTTTTTGCCGGAAACGAACAATCCTGCAGCCGCAGAAAGAATAAAATATCCGTGCGCGACGGTTTTGTCGAAAATAGTTCCGGTTAAACTTGTCGCATCGGTATGAGCGTAGAAATGATCCCAGGAAACATTGGAGAAATTCACAATATCGGCTTCTGTAACGGTTCTTCCTGCCGTTTCCAAAGAGTCGCCGATTTCTACTTCCTCAAAATATTTTTGGAACGGATGCTTGTCAGAATATTTTTTATCAGCGCCTTGAGTATAAATTTTCGTAATTGCCGTAAGAATATCCGGAGAACCCTGAATCGCTGTTTTCTGTAAAAAGAAATGAAGACCGTTCAATCCGCCCATTTCTTCGCCGCCTCCTGCTCTTCCCGGACCGCCGTGCATCAAAGTTGGTAACGGAGAACCGTGACCTGTAGATTCTTTTGCATTATCGCGGTTCAGCACGAAAATTCTTCCGTGTGAAGATGCCATCTTCCAGGAAGTTTCCGCCACAAAATTTTCATCGTGTGAAATGATGGAACCCACCAAACTTCCTTTTCCTCGTCTTGCCAAAACAGTCGCTTCTTCCGCATCTTTATACGGCATCAATGTTGAAACCGGACCGAATGCTTCCACTTCGTGGGAAATATTTTTTTCGAAAGGTCTGTCATTGAGGAAAACTTTTGGCGACATGAACGCACCACTTTCAAAATCAGCATCAACCAATTCGTGTTGACCGTCATAAATCAGTTCCGTTTCAGCTTTCAGTTGGCTGATTTTTCCGTGAAGAACTTCCAGTTCTTTTTTACCGACAATAGAACCCATTCTTGTTTCGCGGTTGAGTGGGTTTCCTATTTTAGTTTGATCTAAAGCTTTCGTTAAAGCATTCTGAACATCACCAATCAGATTATCCGGAACGATAATTCTTCTGATTGCCGTACATTTCTGTCCGGCTTTCGTGGTCATTTCGTTTCGGACTTCTTTGATGAAGAGATCAAATTCCGGAGTTCCCGGTTTTGCATCAAGACCAAGAATTGAAGCATTCAAAGAATCAGCTTCCATATTGAAACGAACAGTATTTTTAGAAACCGAAGGAAGAGATTTCAGTTTTCTTCCGGTATTTGCAGAACCTGTAAATAATACCGAATCGCCGTCCTGAACATAATCCAGAATATTTCCCGGCTCGCCGCAAACCAGCTGAATAGCGCCTTCCGGAAGAATTCCGCTTTCAATCATATCCTGAAAAACAGCGTTCGTTAGATAAGAACCCGGAGTTGCAGGTTTCACAATGCTCGGAACTCCCGCCAATAAAGAAGTTGACAGTTTTTCCAACATGCCCCAAACCGGAAAATTGTAGGCATTGATCTGAACCGAAACACCTTCGCTCGGCGTTAAAATATGCGTTCCTAGATGCGTTTCGTTAGCGGAAATTTTCTGAACATCGCCATCAACCCAGAAAGGCGTATTAGGCAACATTCTTTTTGCCAAACCTGAATACGTGAAAAAAGTTCCGAAACCACCTTCAATATCCACCCACGAATCGGAATGCGTTGCACCGGTTTTATAGGAAAGTTCGTAGTATTTTTTCTTTCTTTCAAGAAGATAGAGCGCTACTTTTTTCAGCATTTCTCCACGGTCGTAAAACGTCATCGATGCTAAGTTTTTGTATCCGACTGTTCTTCCGTAATGAAGTGCTTCTTCGAAATTAATTCCGTCGGTATCAGAAATTGCGACCAGTTCACCGTTTACGGCGTTCCTCAGTTCAATTCCTTCTCCATTGCCTTCCAACCATTGTCCGGCAATATAGTTTTTTAGTTTCATTTTTATTTAGATTTGAGAGCCGAGAGCCGAGAATCAAGACTTTCTTGGTTCCCGGCTCTTGTTTCTTGATTCTTTTTATAAATCAGTTACTTTTTTATCAATTTTGTACACGGTTCCTCTGAAAGTTGCTACCATTACCTTATGCTGATTGGTTATCGTAATATCATAAACAGCCGTTTTTTTTGTGTCGGCCATTAAGATACTTTCCGCAATTAAAGTGTCGCCCATTCTCACTGCTTTGGTAAAGGAAATCATACAGTTTAAAGCGACTGAAGCATCGTTGGTGTTGTTGGATGAAAAAGCCAGTGCAGAATCTGCAAATGCGAAAGTAACGCCGCCATGAACGGTTTTCAGTCCGTTGATCATTTCTTCACGGATCGGCATTTCCAAAAGGCAATATTTTTCGCGGACTTCAATCAGCTTGATTCCCATCCATTTGGAGAATTCGTCCTGATTGAGCATGTATTCCGCTAACTCGAAAGGAGTCTTCATATCAGTTAAAATTTATAGGATCGTTGCGGTCGGACTCCATTTTTTTAAGCAAAGGACTTTGTCTGTAACGCTCTTCTCCATAATCATTATAAAGCTGAGTTAGGATAACGCTCAGTTTATCAAACCCTAATTCTCTTCCCCAATACAGAAGCCCTTTCGGATAATTAACGCCCTTCTGCATCGCCAGTTCAATATCACGGTCAGAAGCAATTTTTAAACGTTTAGCTTCCACCGCTTCGTTGACCAACATTGCCATAATTCTAAGATAAATGAATACGTAGAGTTTCTCATCTTTTTTTGCAACCGGCTTTTCAGCGCCCTCAGAGTAATCATAAAAACCTTTTCCGGTTTTCCGGCCGTGAAGCTTGGCTTCCGACATTCTTTGCTGAAGCAGGGACGGTTTATATTTCGGATCGTAAAAGAAATCTTTGTAAACCGTTGCAGTTACAGTATAATTTACATCAACTCCAATTAAATCCATAAGCTCGAAAGGGCCCATCCTGAAATGACCAAATGTTTTCATCGCTTCGTCCACCTGTTCCGGAGTTGCCAGATTTTCCTCTACGATTCGAAGTGCTTCTCCATAAAAAGGGCGTGCAATTCTGTTTACTATAAATCCGGGAGTGTCTTTTGCAATCACAGGAATTTTATCCCAAGATTTCATCAGGTCGTACATTTCCTGCGGCAAATCTTCCTGGGTTAAAAGGCCGGGAATAAGTTCTACCAAAGGCATCAAAGGAGCCGGATTGAAAAAATGGATTCCGATAAATCTTTGTGGATTTTTCAAATCAGCAGAAAGAGAAGTAATGGAAATGGACGATGTATTGGACCCGATAACGCAATTCTCTGAAACATGAGATTCAAGTTCGGCAAAAACCTTTTTCTTGATATCTGCATTTTCCACAATAGCTTCAATAACAAGATTGCAGTCTTTCAAATCTGAAATCTGTTCGCTTGGAACAATCTTTCCATGAATTTCGTCCGCTTTTTCAGCGCTGATTTTTCCTTTTTCAGAAAGTTTGTCCAGTGTTTTCTTTAATCCGGAAAGAGATTTTTCTGTCTGCTCTTTATTCACATCAAACAGAAATACTTCGCATCCGTTCGTTGCAGCAACCTGCGCTATGCCGATTCCCATGGTTCCGGAACCAATAATTCCAACTTTTTTCATAGGCAATAAAGATACAAAAAAGACAGCTTTCGATGTGAAAACTGTCTTCAATACTGAAATTATGAATTTTATTTTCCTTTAAAAACCGGCTTTCTTTTCTCCATAAAAGCAGAAACACCTTCTTTAAAATCTTCCGTTGCTGCTGCATTGGCCTGATAAACACCTTCAATATCCAGCTGTTCTTTCAAGCTGTAATGATAGGATTTCCGGAACGCTTTTTTCGTAAGTGACAGTGCCGTAGTCGGCATTTTTGCAATCTGTGTAAGCACTTCCATGGATTTTGCTGCAAATTCTTCATCCGGAAAAACGTCAGCAACCATTCCCATCCTTAGCGCCTCTTCTGCACTGATTTTTTTTCCGGTATAGGCAAGATAATGAGCCGTTTGCCTTCCCACAATTTTAGGAAGATAATAGGTTCCGCCGGTATCAGGTATCAAACCTATTCCTGTGAAAGCCTGTGAAAAATAGGCCTTGTCGGACACCAGAGAAAAATCACAAATTAAGGCAAGATTAGCGCCTGCGCCTACAGCAGGACCGTTTACCAGTGATATCACCGGTTTCGTAGCATAGCTGATTGCTCTTACCAAAGGATTATAATATTCAATAACGATTCTCTGCACTTCGCGGTCTATTCTAGCACTCGGATCATTGAAATCCACCGCAGCAAGATTCTGGCCGGAACAGAAAGCTCTTCCTCGCGCTGAAATTGCAATGCAACGCGTGTCGGCATCTTTATCGTAAAACTCTATGAAGTCACGGAGTTCAGCAAGCAGCGGTTTCGTAAGGGCATTCATATTCACCTGATTATTCAGATAAGCAATTTTTAAAGTGCCGTTCAGGTGAGATTCCACATCGAACTGTTGATATTCGTACATAATGTAAGTTTTGGGGATTAGTTCCAGTTCTAAAGTTACTAAAAATCTGTCAAAAAATTAAGGAATACCATCAAGAAATCAATGCAGCACATTACAACAAAAAAGCTGCAAATCTGCAGCCTTCATTTATCTTCCCTGATATTTTGGATCCCGTTTTTCCATAAAGGCATTAATACCTTCGGCAAAATCGTTGGTGAGCGCCGCTTTCTGCTGAAGATCAGCTTCAAGATCAAGCTGCTGTTTCATGGTATTTTCATAGGATTTCGCAAAAGCTTTTTTTGTAAGTTTTACTGCAGCTGTCGGAAGGTTCGACATTTTTTCAAGAATCTTCATTGATTCTTCCATGAAGGTTTCTTCCGGGAAAACCTCAGCTACCAAACCCAGAGATTTTGCTTCGTCAGCATACAGTTTTTTTCCGGTGAATGTAAGGTAGTTCGCCATCTGTCGGCCTAAAAGACGCGGCAGGAAATAGGTTCCGCCTGTGTCCGGAATCAGGCCAATCTGGTTAAATGCCTGCGAAAAATAGGCTTTCTCTGACGCAATTGTAATATCGCTGATCAGTCCAAGCATTGCTCCGGCTCCAACTGCCGGACCGTTAACCAAAGCCACTACCGGTTTTTTACATTTAGTAAGTTCATTAACCAATGGATTATAAAACTGAGAAATCAGACGTTTTACAAAGGTGATATCTGTTTTTTCATCTTCATCGGCAAAAGCAGCAACCAAATCCTGACCGGAAGAGAAAGCCCGTCCGCGACCGGAAATCGCTACTACACGAACTCTTGAATCGTTACTGCAGTCTTCAAAAAACCTTCTTAATTCTGTTAAGGTTGGCCTGTTCAGCGCGTTAAGGGTTTTGGGATTATTGAGAAAGGCAATCTTCAGTCTGCCGTCGAAGTGTGATTCAACATCAAATTGAGTAATCATAAAAATCAGATTTTAGTTTATTAAATGGTTCAATGGTTAAAGCTACAGAAAATTAGTGACATTTAAAGTAATCGAACGGCTCAAGACAGTCGCCGCACTGATAGCTTGCCTTACACAGCGTTGAACCGAAACGGCTGATCTGTGTTGTATTTTCCGATCCGCAGCGCGGACATTTTTTAGGAACATTCAGATGATTTTCGTCTGCTCCTTTTTCCGGAGGCGTGATTCCGTAAGCGCGGAGTTTTTCCCGGGCCTCATCGGTCATCCAGTCGGTTGTCCAAATGGGAAACATCTGAGTGGTTACTTTCGCCGTTATTCCTTTCTCTTTGAAAAGTTTAATGATATCCTCTTCAATATTAAACATTGCCGGACAGGCCGAATAGGTTGGCGTAATGATGACTTCGGCTTCGTTTTCAGAAATCATTTCCGCACCGCGCACAATTCCGAGTTCCACAATATTAATTACCGGAATTTCGGGATCAGGAATCTGGGATAATATTTCTAATAAATTTTTCAATCTTTATACACTTCTAGAACTGGTAATGCACTATTCTGAAAATCATAAAATGCCTGGTTTTCCCACGGAGAACCGTCGGTTGCAGTATTTCCTTTAAAAGAAATCCATTCAGCGCCCCAATAACAGAAACCAATGCCTTTTGGATTATTCGCTGTAATTGTTTTGATCTGATTCAGATAATCTTTCTGTCCCGCCGGAGTTGCAGGATACTGCGGTAAAATCTGATCGGTTAAACCAATGACATTATTGGTTTGATCGTTCCATGAAAAGGTAAACGGATAGGAAGTTTCCGCAATGAAAATATTTTTATTCTGAGTGGAAGAAATTGAGTTTAATGCATTCTGTAAAGCATTTAAATCTTTTCCGTGCCACATTGGATAATAGCTTAAGCCGATAATATCGTAATCGACCGTTGAGAGGTTGGAAAAGAACTGATTCGCTCCGTCAAAACCGGCGTAATGAAGAATAATTTTTGTATTTCCAACGGCATCACGCGCACCTTTTGATCCTTCTTTTAACAATTCAATAAACTGGGTTTGGTTGGAAATATTCCCCTCAGGAAACAAAAAACCATTGTTGATTTCGTTACCAATCTGAATATATTCCGGCTGAATCTGTTCAACTAAATTTTTAGTATAAGAATATACTTCTGATTTAAGCTGCGTGAAAGTTAGATTTTGCCAATCCGCAGGTTTGGTTTGCTGAGCAGGATCTGCCCAGGAATCGGAATAATGAACTGTAATCATCACTTTCAATCCCAATGCTTTTGCTTCGGACGAAAGTGCTTTAACTGAAGCAAGATTTGAAGTGGCTGACTGCGGATTTTTCCATAACCGCAGCCGAATTGTGTTTACTCCGGCTTTTTTGAGTGTCTGCAGCATGTCTTCCTGCTCTCCGGAAGCGTTTTTCAAACTGATGCCGTACTGCCGGATTTCAGGTAAATACGAAATATCTGCTCCTTTAATCTCCAGAACTTTCTTTGGCTGCTGTGGCGTTTCCGGATTTGATTCCGTTCTTGAACATCCAGTAAAAGAAAGAACAAACAGAAAAAAAAACAGCAGCTTTTTCATAGCAAAACAGTTTCCGGTTTACCAGGCGCAGTCGGGATAGGTTCTCTGCATATACTGAAGTTCGCAAAGGATAAAACCAAACCATTCTGTATGGATTCCTTTACGGCTTCCTTTCTGCATCCAGGTTTCTGCCGGAACATTCAGTCCGAATTTTGCAAAATCAGAAGAAATTCTGTTCATCCAGGAATCTTTTAAAGATGCTGAAGAAGGTATCAGGTTGAGTTCTGCTAAATTCTGTTCATCCGCAACTTCATCAAACAGTCCGCCTGTGTATTCACAGAGATTTTCGAGTGCAGCATTCAGCCGTGTTTTACTTTCTTCTGTTCCCTGCGCGAAAACACGCATCCAGGTTTCGGTGTGGGTATAATGGTAGCGAACTTCTTTAAGCGATTTCAGCGCTACAGCTTTCAGATCATCGTCTGCGGAATGGCTCAATGCCTCGTAAAGAACATTCTGATACACGGCAAAAAAGTAAGCTTTGAGAATGGTATTGGCGTAATCTCCGTTTGGAAGTTCCACCAGCTGAGCATTGAGATACTCTTTTTCCACACGTTTCATAGCAAAATCATCTGCAGTTCGACCGTCTGCAAAGTATTTTACCGCAAGATTATATAAATTGTTGGCCTGGCCAAGCTGATCGAGCGCAATATTGATAATCGCAATATCTTCTTCCAGATAAGGTCCTTTTCCGCACCATTCAGCGAGTCTTTGTGCCATTATCAGGGAATCGTCGGCTATTTTTAGGATGTAGTTTTTCATTTTATAGAGTCAAGAGCCGAGAACCGAGAACCGAGATTAAGCATAGTTTGTCTTGAATCTTGGTTCCTGGCTCTCGCATCTGTTTTTACATATTTTTCACGTCTGTCGGAATCTGATAGAAGGTTGGATGGCGGTACAGTTTGTCATCTGCCGGATCGAAAAACGCTTCTTTGTCGATTCCTTCGCTGGTAACAATATATTTTGAAGGCACGACCCAAATGGAAGTTCCTTCGCCTCTTCTGGTGTAAACGTCGCGTGCATTCTGCAAAGCCATTTCTGAAGTTGCTGCCTGCACCGTTCCCGCGTGTTTATGGGAAAGTCCGGGTTTTGTCTGGATAAATACTTCCCACATATCTAGATTATTCATTTCTGAAATTTTGAATTTTTGATTTTGAATTCTGAATTAATTCTGTTTTGCTTTCTGATTTTCTGCGTATGCCATCGCCGCTTCTTTTACCCAGGCATTTTCTGCCTGTGCTTTGCGTTTTGTTTCCAGGCGTTTTTTATTTGCCGGACCGTTTCCTTTCAAAACTTCGTAGAATTCATCCCACGGAAGTTCGGAAAACTCATAGTGACCGGTTTCTTCATTAAACTTCAGGTTTTCATCCGGAACTTTCAGTCCCAAAAATTCTGCCTGAGGAACGGTGACATCCACAAAACGCTGACGCAGAGAGTCGTTGCTTTCTCTTTTCACACGGTAATTCATGGATTTTTGTGAATTCGGCGAAGCTTCATCATTTGGGCCGAACATCATCAGCGCAGGCCACCAGAAACGGTTTAAAGCGTCCTGAGCGAGCTGTTTCTGCTCTTTTGTTCCGCGGCATAGCGTCATCAGAATTTCGTAACCCTGTCTTTGGTGGAAAGATTCTTCCTTACAGATTCTCACCATTGCTCTGGAATACGGACCGTAGGAATTTCCCATCAGCATTACCTGATTCATAATCGCAGCGCCGTCAACCAGCCAACCTATTGCACCGATATCTGCCCAGCTTAACGCCGGATAATTGAAAATACTTGAGTATTTTGCCTTCCCTTCGAGCATATCGTTATAGGTGGAATCTCTGTCCGCGTGAATATTTCCGTCGCCCAAAGTTTCCGTTGCAGCGTACAGATAAAGTCCGTGTCCGGCTTCATCCTGAATTTTTGCCAAAAGAGCCATTTTTCTTCTCAGAGACGGTGCTCTGGAAATCCAATTGGCTTCCGGAAGCATTCCCACCACTTCAGAATGGGCGTGCTGTGAGATCTGACGAACCAATAATTTCCTGTAATCATCGGGCATCATATCTTTCGGTTCTACCTTGTTTTCGGACTGAACGTATTCTACAAATTTATCGTAATCCATAATTTTCTAATTTAACAATGTACCAATGTAAAAGTTTAACAATCAAACCAATACATCAAATTTTCTTATCAGCAAAATCGTCCTTAGTGTAAATTCCGATCTGTCCGTTGATGAATTCCCCAGCCACAAAACACACATTTTTATCTTCTGTGCGGATTTCGTACTGTTTAAAATAATATACCTGACCTTCAAAAGGCCCTTTCACTTCAACTTTACGGTCGTTGCAGTGCCAGTAATGGTTCCATATGTTGAGACCATCCACTCTGTAATCTTTATTGACTTCTATGAATGAAGCAAACTTCCAGTCGGTCATAGGTTCATTTTTAAGTTTTATTCTTTTTAAACGGAACTTTTTCATGGTCCGTATATTTTTAATTTAAACGTCGTAATTCAGCATTACGATATTGGTTACAGGGTGACACTGGCAGGTTAAAACCATTCCGCGTTCCACTTCATCTTCCGTTAAAGCAAAATTCTTTTCCATAAAAACTTCACCTTCCATTACCTGCGCTTTACAGGTACAGCAAACACCGCCTTTGCATGCAAACGGAACCGGCAAATGTTCTTTCAAAGCTTTATCCAGAATACTTTCCTTTTTGGAATTCAGGTGAATATTATATTCGTCATCATCAATGATTAAGGTCACAAAACTTTCGATGTTCGGGATTTTCTTGAATTCTTCCGACTTTTCAGCATTTTCTTCATCATCAGGAGCAGCGTAGTATTCATACATTACCTGAAGCGAAGGCACTTTTTTATCGGTTCTCAAATACTGCGAAATACTTTTAATCATTTCCGAAGGTCCGCAGATGAAATACGTTGTTTCCTGAACCGGAATATCCGGAAATCTTTCAAAAAGCTCATCCAGTTTGGGTGCGCAGATTCTTCCTTCAAAAAGCTCGTCTTCAAAATGCTTCTCGCGGGAAAGCAGATAAACGACTTTCAGTCTGCCCTGAAATTTCTCGGCAAGTTCATCAATCTGAGCTCTGAAAATTATATCATCAAAACTCTTATTGCTGAAGAAAAGATAGGCCTTCGATTTCGGCTCCTGATAAAGCGCTTCCTTGATATTGGACAGAACAGGCGAAATTCCGCTTCCTGCAGCCAAGCCGACGTACATTTTTTCGTTCGATGCGTTGTAATGGGTGTAGAAATGTCCTTGCGGAGCCAGAACTTCTACCTCATCGCCAAGTTTCAGTTCGTTATTAAGATAAGTGGAAACCACACCGCCTTCAAGATGTTTTACAAGGATTTCTATTTCGGAATTTCCTTCTGTAGGCGCGTTTACAATGGAATAACTTCTTCTTAAATCTTCTTCACCGAAGACAAAGCGAACATTAAGATACTGCCCCTGTTTAAATGAAAATTCATGACGGAGGTTCGCAGGAATCTCAAATGTAATATGGGCCGAATCGTTGGTTTCTTTCTTTATTGCAGATACTCTGAGGGTATGAAAATGATGCATAATATGTTAAATACAACCTGAATTGTGAATCTAACAAAGATACAGAATTTTTTGCTTAGCGCTGAAAACCGGCGGCGCCTACTTTACCTTAAAGTTATTTACATAATTTGGGTTCATATCCTTTTTGAAACCGTACAGCCATCTTTCGTACAGATCTTTTGCAATACGGTCGGTATCAGGATTTTCAAAATTGATGTAGCGCTGAATATTGTTCAGCGTTCCGATGAAAAAAAGGATCGTTGTATCTTTTTTGTAAAACGGTTTCTCCACGAAGTTCGGAAAAGCCTCTTCAAACATATTTCTGATAAAATCGTAAAACCTGGTATTCATCTCAGAATACCTGTTGCCGAATTTTTCGTCAATATTCATATAATATTTATGGTACAGACTGAGGCCGGAACCCATTGAATTCACCGCCGAAATATAAAGATGAATAAAAAGGAAAAGCCCGTCTTCCGTTTTCTCCACTTCCTTCATTTTAACCATAATGTTTTCCAAACTGTCGTGAAATTCATCACAGATAATCTTCAGAATATGATCTTTAGACTCGAAATGTGAGTAAAGTGACGCCGCTTTAATGTCGAGCCGCTGCGCAATCAGACGCATCGAAGTTTCCTGATAACCCAGTTCGGAAAAAAGCTGTTTGGTAAGCTCTATAATCTCGGCCTGTCTGCTGCTTAATTTTTTCATTGCATATCTTTATGGTAACCGTAAATCATTCTGTAGGTGAAATCTTCTGCAACACCTTCAAGATCGGGATTTTCCAGATTAATAAATTTTGGAAGCGCGTTGAGGGCATCCAGCACAAATAGCACGGAAGCATTCTTAATGAAACAGTCCAGATCTTCTTCGTAAGGCAGTACATTGTTCACCAGTTCCGAGAAAAATGCAAAATATTCGTAATTGAACATTCCGTACTTACGCTGAACCAAATGATCTACCACAAGATGATAATCGTAATAGATTTCAAAGGATTCAAAGTTTTCGAACAGAGATTTAAGATGCAGTAAGGAATATCTTGCAAATTTTTCATCGGCAGAACCTTCCATCATATCGATTTCCTTCTTAATTGAAGTCATCTTGGCAAAATTCTCTTCGCAGATAGCAACTAAAATGGCTTCTTTGGATGAAAAATGCGAGTAAATAGACGAGGCCTTAATCCTGAGCGCATCTGCAAGATCGCGCATCGTGGTTTCCGCATATCCTTTCGTGGAAATAAGCCGCTTGGCAACTTTTACAATTTCCTTCTGTTTTTCCGTAAGGTTCATAATACAAAGATAAGCGTTAACTAATGAATTACACAAACCTGTTAGGTAAATTTAATTTTACAGCCATTTTGACCATATATTTTGCGATTCTTTGCAGCTTATCCGGAAATTTTGTCTGAAATAATGAATGATTACACGAAATGAATACTTTTTGAAATAAAGCTTTAGAACAAAACAGTAAAAATCACAAAAAATATATGAATCTTAATCAATTTACAGTAAAATCTCAGGAAGCCATCCAGAAAGCACAACAGGTTGCGATGGAATTCGGCAACCAATCGATTGAACCACAGCATCTTCTGGAAGGAATTTTCCAGAGCGATGAAAGCATTTCAACTTTTCTGTTGAAAAAATCCGAGGCGGACGCCAATCTTGTCCGTGAAAGAAACCGAGAAAGCATTGAAAGTCTTCCGAAGGTTGAAGGCGGAAATATTTATCTGAGTCAAAGCGCCAATAAAGTGCTGCTTGACGCTCCGAATATCGCCAAAAAAATGGGCGACGAATACGTTACAATTGAACATTTGTGGCTTTCGCTGCTTGACACCAATTCTTCAGTTTCCACAATGCTGAAAGACATGGGCGTAACCAAATCATTGCTGGAAGGCGGAATCAAGGAACTTCGTAAAGGTTCGAAAGCAACTTCTGCAAGTTCAGAAGAAACCTATCAGAGTTTGAACAAATACGCAAAAAATTTCAATGAATTAGCGGCTGAAGGGAAATTGGATCCGGTGATCGGCCGAGATGAAGAAATCCGCAGAGTTCTGCAGATTCTTTCGAGAAGAACGAAAAACAATCCGATTCTGATTGGTGAACCCGGCGTTGGTAAAACCGCAATTGCTGAAGGAATTGCACACCGTATAATTTCGGGCGATATACCTGAAAATCTGATGGATAAGACGCTTTATTCTTTGGATATGGGCGCACTGATTGCCGGTGCAAAATATAAAGGTGAATTTGAAGAGCGTCTGAAATCCGTTGTGAATGAAGTCATTAAAAGCGACGGACAGATTATCCTTTTCATCGATGAAATCCACACATTGGTTGGAGCCGGAGGCGGTGAAGGCGCAATGGACGCCGCAAATATTTTGAAACCGGCGTTGGCAAGAGGCGAACTTCGTGCGATTGGTGCGACAACGCTGAATGAATATCAGAAATATTTCGAAAAAGATAAAGCTTTAGAAAGACGTTTCCAGAAAGTAATGGTGGAAGAACCCGACGCAGAATCTGCCATTTCAATTCTACGTGGAATCAAGGACAAATATGAAGCGCATCATAAAGTAAGAATTAAAGATGAAGCGATTATTGCCGCGGTTGAACAATCGCAAAGATATATTTCCGACCGTTTTTTACCCGATAAAGCCATCGATTTGATTGACGAAGCTTCCGCTAAACTCAGAATGGAAATCAATTCCAAACCAGAAGACCTTGATGTTCTTGACAGAAAACTGATGCAAATGGAAATTGAGCTGGCGGCGATTTCAAGGGAAGGCAATCAGACCAAAATTGATCATTTAAAAGAAGATATCGCAAAAGTTCAGGAAGAAAGAAACGAACTTAACGCAAAATGGCTCAGTGAAAAGCAGAAATCCGAAGATTTAACCAATGTTAAAAAGGAAATTGAAGCTTTGAAACTTGAAGCAGAACGCGCTTCCAGAGCCGGAGATTACGCGAAAGTTGCGGAAATTCAGTATGGCAAACTCCGTGAAAAAGAAGAAGAACTGAAAGCCGTTGAACTCGAAATGCAGAATCACGAAAACGAACTCATCAAAGAGGAAGTTACCGCTGAAAATATTTCGGAAGTCATTTCAAAATGGACCGGAATTCCGGTGACGAAACTGCTTCAGAGCGAAAGAGAAAAACTGCTTGATCTGGAAGAAGAACTTCACAAAAGAGTGGTTGGACAGGAAGAAGCAATTACCGCCGTTGCCGATGCCATCAGAAGAAACCGCGCCGGACTCAACGATGAGAAAAAACCGATTGGATCGTTCCTTTTCCTTGGTTCTACCGGAGTTGGTAAAACCGAACTGGCAAAAGCTCTGGCTGAATTCCTTTTCGATGACGAAAATAATATGACGCGTATTGACATGAGCGAATATCAGGAAAGACATTCTGTTTCGCGTTTGGTTGGAGCGCCTCCAGGTTACGTTGGTTACGACGAAGGCGGTCAACTTACTGAAGCTGTAAGAAGAAGACCGTATTCTGTCGTTCTTCTGGATGAAATTGAAAAAGCGCATCCTGATGTTTTCAACACGCTTCTGCAGGTTTTGGATGACGGAAGACTGACTGATAATAAAGGCAGAGTTGTGAATTTCAAGAATTCAATCATTATTATGACTTCGAATTTAGGCTCGCACATTATCCAAGAAAAATTTGAAGGTTTGACCGATGATAATCAATATCAGATCGTTGAAGAAACCAAAGATGAAGTTTTCACACTCTTGAAACAGACTTTAAGACCGGAATTCCTGAACAGAATTGATGAAGTGGTACTTTTCCAACCGCTGAACAGAAAGGAAATCGGAAAAATTGTACAGTTTCAGCTTCGCGGATTCAATAAAATGCTGGAGAAAAAAGGCATTATCATGACGGCAACTGAAGACGCCATCAATTACATCACTCAGAAAGGTTACGATCCTGCTTTTGGAGCAAGACCTTTGAAAAGAGTGCTTCAGCAGGAAGTTCTGAACAAACTTTCCAAAGAAATTCTTGCCGGAAACATTGATGACAACCAAAGAATTACACTGGATTATTTTGATGAAAGCGGACTGGTTTTCAGACCGACAGAAAATTAAACAGAAGTTTAACATTTCTTAACATAATATCGGAGAAGACTCTCCGTTTAAGAAGAGATAATTTTTTTTCATCATTTGTGTTTTTTGAAGTCCACCCTTTTAAGGGTGGGCTTTTTTTGCATAATATTCTTGCTTATTCTTCTGATCAGTACAGTTAATAAAAAATTGTGCAGTTTTAAAATCGGTTTATCTTGCGCTAAAAAAGCTACTAAAATCGCAAATTGGGGAATTGTTCTTAACCAGCTTATCCTGATTTTTGAAGAAAGGATTAGATTATAAAACCCAAGCTCAAACTTTTTAACTTACGCTCTTTATTGCATAGTGTCATTACGAGACAAATTCTCTGTTGAACCTACTTTATCTTAAATATTTGTATGTATATTCTTTACCATTTACACACTTAAATATCACCTGATATTGATAAAAATTTTTGTGAAGGTTCCATTGATCTATTTCAAGTCTGACAATTTGTGCGTTTTCACGTAACAATAGCGAATCATTATTGCAATTAATACTACTTGCTATAATTCTATAAGTTGTGGTGTCTTTAGGATATTTAAGATGATATTTTGGTTCTCTCCAAACTTCAGTTGCTCCAGTATTTTTTTTTATTTTAATAAACAAATTTTTTTCTGCCTGTGTCAATTCTCCATCTTTTGGCGTAGTGAGCCATAAAACAGCAATAAAGCCATATCTAATTGATAAATAGGTTAAAGCAATTACGAGGATTGAAATGATTATTATTTTCTTTTTCACTTTGAGAATTGATAATTTTCGTACTCATTCAAACCATGATAATGGTATATTGAGTTATTTTTCAAAACTTTTCTGAATTGGGTTTGGTGGATCTCTCCACTGCTAGTATATATATTTACTTTATATACTGAATTTGTAGATGGTCCAAGTCCGTCTGAAGGGTGGCGATTGTATTTTTTTTCGGACCTGCCATAATTAAAAATTACTAATTCTAAATCTTCAAACCATTTCCATACAAAGGCTTCCTCTTTAGTGTACATATGCCCAAATTCGTCCACACGTGGGTTTTTTACTAAACCTGCATATTTAATTCCTTTGATAAATGCGGTATCATTGGCGTTTTTATACATCAGTACTGGATCCCAATCTATATCTATTTGATAGGTAATTTCCGGAAAATTAACATTAAAATCAGAAGTGTCGGCCGGTGAAAGATGGAGAATTTTTTCAACCTGAACGTTATGTTGCTTTAGGATACTTAAAACTCCTTCCGAAAAAGCTGCTCCCATACTATGCGAAACTATCATTATTCTCCTCACATTTTTAAAGACCTCTTGATAAAATTTGGACTGAATATTACCATATCTGCTTTCGGCAAATTCTTTACCGTCAGTATATCTTGTTTGCCCTGATGAGAGTTTTGTACCTGCTCCGTTAATAAAATATTCTTTTGTAGACCTAAAATATCTTTTCGCAGAACTTTTTAATGTTTGTCCCCAATATTGTTCGCCCCACTCGGTTCCTGCATACGGCATTTTGCTATTCCAATATCCGCAAATATAGATGATTAGTGGTTCTTTTTGTTTCACCTTTAAATAATCTCCGAAAGATTCCGGCAATTCTAAATTTTCACCTTCATAACTACATGCAAAAAATAATTCAATAGTTTCATCTTCTTCCTCTCCAATCAATGTTGTCATAATTCCTCCTAAAGTAATGGGTATAATAACTTTGTTATTATAAACTTCCCTATAATTCAAAAATCTATAATCATTGCCATTTTTTGGTCCTAACTTAATATTGTCAGAACCTTGGAAGTTATCAACTTCTTCTTCACTACGTTTTACATCATCATCAAATAAGGTTGTAGCAATAAATTTACCATTTGGAATATCTCTAGTTTCAATGTGGAAATATACGTCGTCGCCTAAAAAAGCCTCTTTAATTTTATGCTCACCCTGCTCATCAGACGACCACCAACCCCTCAAAAAATGTTTTCCGGCTATAGATTCTTTCGGATTAGAATGATTAGTTTGTTTTGCTTTAAACCTGCTTTCCTTTCCAGCCTGCATAGAAAGCGTTTCATAATATCCTTCGAAATTACCTTCGACAACGGTAGAAGAATTTCCTAAAGCAATTCTGGTAATGGTTCCACCTGCCATGACTACTGGGATTTAGATTTCTCTCCTGTGTTATTGTTAAACTCTTTTTGAGTATGCCAATCATTATTTTCCTGTATGGAAACTTCTTTATTCTTTGCGTTCTCCTTCATTTCTTTCGCCCTTGACTTCCGCTCTCCCTGTGCCACCTCCATAATATTTGCAGCCATAAGAGTATAATCCATTATTGCATTTTGCACCATCATTCCACCGGCTGTAATTGAATGGTTTGCTCCTGCAGATTCTGATTTGTTCATACCCGCACTTTCTGAGATATTCATTCCAACAGAATTGTTTTGATTTTCGCCGACTGTTGTATTCATATTTTGCGCTACATCAATATTTAAATTGTTACATTTAATATTAATTGTCTCCGGCGCCGTAATATTAATATTGCTACCTGTAGTATCCAGGTGGATCTCGTTTCCGCTCTTGTCGGTGATGATGATGCTCTCATCTTCGGTAAAGATCACCTTGTGGCCGCTCCTGGTCATGATGGATTTCACGCGGTTGTCTGAACCTCCACCCAGTCCCACCTGTCCATGAAACATACCACCCATCACGAAAGGTCTGTCCGGATGGTTGTGTACAAAGCCTACCATCACCTGGTCGCCGACTTCCGGGATCGCTACGTAGCCTCTGTTCTGGGTAACCTGGTCTGTGCCTCCTGCATCCGGAGACATCATCCTGATGTAGTTCGTCGTGTCGTTCAGCTGCCAGTCAAACTGCACCTGAACCCTGCCCTGACCTTCCGGATCTGCATTGCTCGTTACCGTGGCAATCTGTGGCTGCGCTGTTGGGGTCTGGAATTCCGGCTTCGGCATAAAACCCGTGTCACTCGCAATGGCTTTGAACTTACCGGTATAATGTCCTTTGGTGTCAATATCATATTCCACTTCCG
>JAEXBA010000017.1 GCA_023457935.1 Bacteroidota bacterium
CATCGTGTTCTACAACGATTACGGTATTTCCTAAATCGCGCAAATTTTTCAAAACCTGAATCAGATTTTCCGTATCTCTGGAATGCAGACCAATCGAAGGTTCATCCAATATATAAATGGAACCAACCAGCGAACTTCCTAAACTTGTGGCCAGGTTAATACGCTGCGATTCACCGCCGGAAAGCGTGTTGGAAGTTCTGTTGATTGTTAAATAACCGAGTCCGACTTTCAGAAGAAAATCCAGTCGCGTCGTGATTTCGTAGAGTAATCTTTTTGCGATTTCCTGATCGTGTTTGGATAGTTTTAGAGAATTAATCAACGGTAAAAGTTCATCCAAAGGCAGTTCAATCATGCTCTGAATATTGTGTCCGTCGATTTTTACCCATTCTGTTTCTTCACGCAGACGCAAACCTTCACAGGTTGGACAAAGCGTTTTACCACGGTAACGCGAAAGCATCACTCTGTACTGAATTTTGTACAGATTTTCTTCCACCATTTTAAAGAAACTGTTGATGGAAGGAAAGTTGCGCGATTCGTCGCCTTTCCACAATATATTTTTATGTTCTTTGGTGAGTTGAAAATACGGTTTGTGAATTGGGAATTCGTTGCCGACACGCTTGATGAACGCTTTTTTCCATTCGCTCATACTGTCGCCTTTCCACGAAGCGACCGCATCTTCGTACACTGAAAGATTTTTGTTCGGAATCACCAAATCTTCATCAATACCGATCACTTTTCCGTAACCTTCACAGGTCGGACAAGCGCCGTAAGGATTGTTGAAACTGAAAAAATGAATGTTCGGCTCCAAAAATTCTATTCCGTCGAGTTCGAATTTATTGGAAAACTCCTTGATATTTCCGCTATCGGTATTTTTAAGTGAACAATAACCGTGACCTTCGTAAAATGCCATCTGAATGGAATCCGCCAATCTTTGAAGAAAATGTTCATCTTCCTCGTACGAAAAACGGTCAATCACCAAATGAAGTTCCATATCTTTTTCCGGGATGAAACCGAAACTTTCCAGATCTTCAATTCCAGCCACATTTCCGTTGATTTCCAGACGTGTAAAACCGGAAACTTTTAACGTATTTAAAGTCTCTTTAAAATTTTTGATTTCATAAGAAAGTGGGGCTCTCAACAGAAAAACAGTTCCTTCATTTTCCTTGATGTAATCTACAACATCGGTAACCGAATCCTTTTTTACTTCTTCACCAGAAACCGGAGAATAGGTTTTTCCGATTCTCGCAAAAAGCAGTTTCAGATAATCATAAATCTCGGTTGAAGTTCCGACTGTAGAACGCGGATTCGAAGAAATCACTTTCTGTTGAATGGCTATAGAAGGAGCCAAACCTTTGATATCGTCAATTTTCGGCTTTTCAAGTTTACCGAGAAACTGCCGCGCGTAAGAACTCAAACTTTCTACATAACGTCTTTGACCTTCCGCATAAATCGTGTCGAAAGCCAGTGAAGATTTTCCAGAACCGGAAACACCGGTGATGACAACCAGTTTATTTTTTGGAATGGTAACGTCGATGTGTTTCAGGTTGTTCAGATGCGCATTTTTGACGAAAATTTCCTTTTTTATATCGATATTTTGTGCTGTAGCCATAGTGAAATTTGGACTGACAAAAATACGAAATTTTGATGGGATTTTTTAAACGCAAAATGCGCAAAGAGTTTTAATTCTGCTGCTGCTCTTTAAGTTCGCAAAGGCGCTTCGCTTAACAAAGCTTTTGTCATTGCAAGTACGAAACGAGAAGCGAATATTTTGATTAAATAAAGATAATTCAAAAAATATATTTAAAAATATTTGCTGAATTAATTTAATATCGTAATATTGCAATATAAAAATATAAGCAATTCAAAATTAAGAATTATGGGCGTCACCAAAACACATCATTTTACGGAAGAACAAAACGAAATCGCAAATCTTCTAAAAGCGCTCGCACATCCTGCAAGAGTGGCCATCGTTGAATATTTACTTTCAGTGGACACGTGTATCTGCAATGATATTGTTGCGGAAATCAATCTCGCACAACCGACAGTTTCGCAACATTTAAAGGAACTCAAAAACGCAGGAATTATTCAGGGAGAAGTGGGAGGGAAGTCGATTTGTTACTGCATCAATCCGGAAAGTTTCAAGAAAATGGAACATTTCGTGGATCAGATTTTCAATAAAATTCATCAGCAGAACAATTCAAAATGCTGTTAAAATATTTTCAATTTTAACTATCAATATTCAATTAAATAATATGGAAACCAACGAACAAATCAAAGAAATGGTAAAGCAAAAATATTCTGAAATTGCTTTACAGGACAAAGAAACCAACGCTTCATCATGTTGTGGTTCAGGATGTTGCAGCACCGAAGTTTACAACATTATGAGTGAAGAATATGATGAACTGAATGGCTACAATCCAGATGCTGATTTGGGTTTAGGCTGTGGTTTGCCGACGAATTTTGCTAAAATCAAAAAAGGAGATACCGTTGTCGATTTAGGAAGCGGTGCAGGTAACGACTGTTTTGTAGCACGTGCTGAAACAGGAG
>JAEXBA010000018.1 GCA_023457935.1 Bacteroidota bacterium
TCACTGTCTGTTCCGCTTTTTCACGGATGGAACAAGTGTTCAGCAAAATTAAATCCGCTTCTTTCACATCCAGAGTTGTGTTATAACCCTGTTCGTTCAGGATGGATGCAACAATCTCAGAATCAGAGAAATTCATCTGACAGCCATAGCTTTCCAGAAAAAGTTTTTTGGAATTTTCAGGTTTTTCAGCAATTGCAAAAGCTTCTCCCTGTTTGGTTTCGTCTATATATTTTTCCTGCACGTTTTCGGTTTAAGGTTCCGAGTTTAAAGTTTAAGGTTTAACGCTAAACCCTGAACTTGTAACTTTGAACAATTTAGTGCGCAAAGATACAATTTTTTGTGACAAAATGGCAGAAAAGGTTTCTATTTAGAATTGAAATGCAAGTGGAAGTTTATAATGGGACCTCAGCGTAATATTACGGTGTTTCGCAGGAACCCAAGGATCTTTAATAGATTTAATTGCACTAATAATCATTCTGTTAAAATCCTCATTTGGAGTAGATTCCGCCAATTTAACGTCTTCAATTTTTCCTTCCGTATTTACAACGAAAGTTGCCACAAGCGTAAATCTACCGTTTGCGTTAAAACCGTTTAAATCAATTCTGTTAGCAATTTTTTTTCTTAACTCATTGAATCCGCCTTTAAATTCAGCACTTGATATCAATTCCGAAGAATCGTAACCCTCTTTATAATTTTCAAATAAGTCATCCGGAAAAATCCAAAAAGAGGTAAGCGCCGCAACTTTCTGTCCGTTCTCGGTTGCAGGATTCCAGCCTTTCATATATTTTGCAACATTACGGGTCAAATCAAAAGCACACTTATTTTTTTCAGCCATTGCCGGATCTTCATCCTTTACGTATTTAATTGTTGCGTCCGGATAAACAACAATTCTGAAATTATAATATTCATCCTTATTTTCGCAAGGCTGCATTTTTTTCTCCGTAACAATTTTGTGGAAATCTTTGAAAAACTGGGCGTTTCCACCAACATAATCCGTTTGACCTTGAGGATATCGTTCAAGAATCTGCGTTTGAAAAAGAGATGGAAAAACAAAAAGAAATGCGTAAAAATACTTCATATTAAAAAATTACAAATCAAAATTTTCGGTTCTAAAATTCACTCTTATTCTTAGTTTAGAATCCGTTGCGACACCGTTACAGGTTGCCGTAATCCACTTTTGTTTCATCTGTGCAAACATAAAATTGAGGTCGCGGTACAAAAGATCACCACTCTGAACTTCAGGTTTGAGGGTAAATTTCTCAAGATTTCCGTTTTCATCAATATTTAAAACAAATTCGAAAGTTCCGTTTACAGAATAATTTCCCTGATTAATTGTTGATTTCAAAGCATTAAAAAGCATTTGCTTAAAAGCGTTTTCTCCACCCGGAAACTGAGCATAATTAGCATTTTCGCATTTTAATCGGTAAAATTCGAGAGGGTTATTTAAATCGAAAGAAACTTGAGCTCTCCCAAATTCGTTGCTGTTTTCTGTAATATCATTATCTTCAATAAGATACTGCGACTTCGCAAGAAAACCTCCCATGAAAAGAAGAATGAGAACTAAATTTTTCATTGTATAAAAATAAAAAAACTTCACGGTTTCGGGAAGTTTCATTGTATATTTTTTTGGCTTTATTATCTATCTGCCACTGTTCGCAATTGCAGAACGGAAAGGATCACCTACGCTTAAGTTTGTTCTTCCGTCAACCTCTTTAGGCGACTGTGAAAAAGCAACTTTCATCTCCACATCATCACTTCCTTCATGTTTTTTTACGCTTCTACCAACCGCTCTCTTCAGTTCAACTTCAAAGTTTTTATCTGTTTTTGGAAATACTTCGAAATTGGAAATCTGGTTGTCATTCACAGAGAATTTCACCAAAAACTCACCGTTTACCTGAAAATTTCTTCCCACTGTATCCAAATTAGACTCTAAAGTCTTTACCATTTTGGTCTGAGAATCATTAGCATTAACAAGCTTAACTACTTTCTGAGAAAAAGCAAATGCACAAATTGAAAATGCTGCGAATGTGAGTAATTTTTTCATGTTGTTGATTTTGATTAATATTAGAAAAAATTTCGGAATCAATTATATTCAAAATAATTTATATAGGAACAGAAAGCAATTTTATTGCAGAAACGGTTTGTTGAAAGCTAGAAGATTGATTGTCCTCAATAGTCAAAAAATGGGAAACTCTGTTTGCTAGTTCAATTTTAGGTAAACTTTCATATTTAGAATATTCGGGGATTATTTTTAGCAATTGTTGGCTGGGCTTAACAATATTATCCACATTTCTATATTCAGATTTGTTTTTATACTGTTGTGAGTTGAATCTTAAATACGCGTCATCTATAGCTAACATGTCACCTAAGAACCAAGCTTCTAATTCCCTACAAACAATTCTTATTTTATAGTCACAAGAACATTTTTCCTTAACAATCTCATTAAGATAATTTTTAAGTTCTATACAGTTATCATTGTCTTGGTCCCTTGTAATTAGGATTTTTGCACCCGGCATTTTACTTATTGATGGCAATGTATTCTTCAGACCCTTTTCCAAGTCCTGTTTTCCTTGGTGGGGATAAATACTAAAATTTAAACCTGGAACTATTTTAGGAATTATATTGTCGAAAACCTCCTTTATTGACGGCTCTTCGGTAAAAATATGTAACCAAATCATAAATTTGCTCCTTTTATGTAATGATTTCTCCACAGCCATCCCAATTGATTATCCCTAGACAGTTCCTTTACTAATTCGTCCGACTTAGCAGCTTGAATAGATGTAAAACCATTCTTCTTAACCATAAAAAACAATTCATTTACCTTTAATCCATTTACAAAATCGGGTGAATGTGTAGACACAAAAACCTGACCACCACGTTCAGAGTATTCTCTAATTTCTTCACATAATTGTAATAATAAATCTGGATGTAAAAAATTTTCCGGCTCTTCAATACATAATAGTGGATGTGGCTCTGGGTCGTGAAGTAAAATCATATAAGCAAACATTTTAATTGTGCCATCAGAAACATATCTAGATACGAATGGATCCTTAAAGTTTTCATCTTCAAATTTTAATATTATTCTTCCATCTTCTGTTTCTTTTGCTTCAACCTTTTTAATTCCAGGAATCCTTCGCGGTAACTTCGACAATATTTCATCAAAAATTTGACGATGATAATCATACATATACTTTGTCACTTGAGCTAAATTATCACCAGTGACAGACAAGTGATTTGAAATTCCCGTATCAGAAATATTTCTTCCATTCTCTATCTTGAAATTAGAAACATACCATTTTTCTAAAATTGAACGAAATGAACTGATTGCTTTAAATTCCTCAAATTGTCCCAATCCTTTTATTGCTAAAATATCTGGGCTAGTTACCTTTTGACCGACACGCTTTTCTTTAACATTTTCCTTACCATACTCTTCTTCATTTGTAATCGCCGTTCCCACTCCATTTTTAAAATCTAAAAAGTGCCATGGCTTTCCAGTTCTTTGACCTCTTCTATATTTAAGAATTTCTCTGTTAATGTACGCCTTACCTTTTTTAAATCCAATATGAATAGAATATGTTATTAATGGAGAATGTTCATCGGAAATTTGTTCATTTCTAAACTTAATTTCAAATTTTATTAAATCTTTATCAATATTACATCCTCTTGTTATAACCTCTTGGAAACCGCCTCTTTTATTTAACGCAATAGTTACATTATTTTGAAGCGCATCACTCAAAAATCCAAAAACATCAAAAAAAGTTGACTTTCCGGAGCCATTTGCACCTAAAAGCACACCCATTCTTGGCAAATCTTTTATTGCTGCTTTCTTGAAAACTTTAAAGTTTTCAATTGTAATGCTTTCTATTCTCATTAAAATTTTTTATAAATATAAAAAAATAAAATCTACAAAACCTCAATTTGGTTTTTCAACAAATCTTCGAATTCATCACGCTTTCTGATTAAATGCGCTTTTCCATCCAACCACAACACTTCAGCAGGTTTCAGCCTGGAATTAAAGTTGGAACTCATCTCAAAACCATAAGCTCCGGCATTCCTGAAAACAATTATGTCACCTTCCCTAACCTCATGAATCTTGCGGTCCCAGGCAAAAGTGTCGGTTTCGCAGATATTCCCCACCACGGTATAAATTCTTTCGGCGCCTTTCGGATTGGAAAGGTTTTCAATAATATGATAGGAATCGTAAAACATTGGCCGGATTAAATGATTGAAGCCGGAATTTATTCCCACAAAAACCGTTGCTGTGGTCTGCTTGATGACGTTGGCTTTCACTAAAAAATGGCCGGACTGGCTCACCAGATATTTGCCGGGTTCGAACCAAAGTTCAAATTTCTTTCCGGAAGATTTGGCAAAATCTGAAATTGCTTTTTCCACCTTTTTCCCCAATGATTTTACATCCGTTTCCATCTCGCCATCCTGATACGGTACTTTGAAACCGCTTCCCATATCCAGATATTTCAGATTCGGAAAATGCTCAGAAAGCTCAAACATAATTTCCAGACCCTGCAGAAACACATCCGGATCCTTGATTTCGCTTCCGGTATGCATGTGAAGTCCTTCAATATTAAGATTTGTTGATTTCATCACACGTTCAATATGACGAAGCTGATGGATGGAAATCCCGAATTTGGAATCGATATGCCCAGTAGATATCTTATAGTTTCCACCGGCAAAAATATGCGGATTGATGCGGACAAAAATCGGGTACGAATCACCGTATTTATTTCCGAACTGCTCCAAAATCGAAATATTGTCAATGTTGATGTGCACTTTCAGCGCCATTGCTTCTTCAATTTCCGCAAGATCTACACAGTTGGGTGTAAAAAGAATACGCTTTGGTGGAAATCCAGCTTTCAGTCCGAGTTTCACTTCGTTGATAGAAACACAATCCAGATTGGCGCCCAGATTTTTAACATATTTAAGAATATTGATATTCGTAAGCGCCTTTGCCGCGTAGAAAAATTTTGTGCTTTTGTGAAAGGATGAAGTCAGTTTTTCGTACTGGTTTTTAATACTTTCTACATCGTAAACATATACCGGCGTACCGAATTCTTCGGCTATTTTCAATAGGTTTTTATCTGTCATTTTTTTGAATCAAAAATTAAATGAGTCAGCCCTCAATGGACTTTCATTAAACAAATTTATGGATTTACAGTTTATTTTGGCAGCGGATAAATTTCCACATCATCTTTCAGCAGCGCAAGTTTGAGATCGTTCTGAAGGTCAGCAGTAGTAGAAAGATCAATCTTGAGTTTCTTCACCGTATTTGCACTCAGAATCTGATTGTAATACTCGTAAAAGCCGTAAGATTTCAGTTTTCCTTTTTCCCAGATCAGAAACGCTTTTTCTCCGAGATTCTTTCCGGCGATACTCCACAGTTCTGAGCGGTTTTTCAGGTTAATCTTCTCCGAAAGGACGGAGACATCACTGTATTTTTCTTCTTTTTTGATGAAATTCAGTGCTTTGAGCGCCTGTGTGAACGACGAGAATTTCAAAAGCGGCTGCTCATTCGGGTGAAGTGTATTTTTTTCAGCCAGATATTTTCCGTTGCGGTGATAGAGTCCGAAAGGCAGCTTTTCTCTTTTATGAATGTCTTTGGTTTTCATCATCAGCTTAGCCAGAAGAAGATTTCCGGTGATCTCGAAGTTCACCTGTTCGGTATCTTCCTGAATTTTCTGCCATCTTTTTGATTTTGAATTGAACAGTTTTTTTGAAAACTTATTGATATCATCCACAAAATCGGTAAAAAGAATTTTTCCTTCACCGTTTTGGAAATACACAATTCCTCTTTCATTAGGCAAATCCTGTGTGAGTTCCCGGATTTTATTGATGTAGGTTTTGGCATTGGTTTCCTCATGCTGTTTCTGGATGATTTCACTGTTGACATCTTTTACAATCAGCAGTTTAAACAGATCCAGCGTTGCTCTTGCGTCGCCCGCCGCACGGTGATGGTCGGTAAGCGGAATTCCTAGCGACTTAACGAGTTTCCCAAGCGAGTAACTTTCCGCGTCAGGAATGAGGTGTTTCGCTAAAGGAATCGTATCTAAAGTATTGATTTTGAAATCGTAGCCAAGTCTTTTAAACGACTGGCGAAGCATTCTGTAATCAAACTCAATATTATGTCCCACCAAAGTGGTTCCTTCTGTAATTTCAATCACTCTTTTGGCGATTTCGTGAAATTTCGGAGCAGTTTTGACCATTTTCGGTGAAATTCCGGTCAGTTTTTGTACAAACTGAGTGATTTCTGCTTCGGGATTCACCAGTGAGATAAACTGATCCGTGATTTCATGACCGTCATATCTATAAATCGCAATATCAATGATGCATTCCTTGCGGTATCCTCCGCCGTTACTTTCTATGTCGATTACTGAATACATTTCTTTCTTTTTGGCTGCAGCCGCCACCTGCAGTTATCTTTTTCTTCCGCCTAAACCGAACATTCCCAGAATAGCTTTGGCGCCTTCACGCATCAAAGTATTGGTAAATGTTCTTCCGGCGCGGCTCGTCATTACCTGTTCAAACATTCCGGGTTCTTCTTTCACCGGTTTTGTTTTCATCGTTGCCGGCGCTTCCTGTACTGCTTTTTCCATTCTTGAAGTCAGCATTTCATAAGCAGAATCTTTATTGACCGCTTTATCGTATTTCGCAACCAAAGCAGATTTTGATGTAAGGTCTGCTACTTCAGCATCCGTTAGAACATCCATTCGGGATTCCGGTGAGATCAAATACGTGTGAACCAGCGGTGTCGGAATTCCCTTTTCGTCCAAAGCTGTTACAAAAGCTTCACCAATTCCGAGATTCTGAATCAGCTGTCCTGCATCATAAAACTCAGTTATCGGATAATTTTCTACGGCTTTATCGATTTCCTTACGGTCTTTTGCCGTAAAACCACGCAGCGCATGCTGAATTTTCAGACCAAGCTGGGAAAGCACATCTTCCGGAACATCACCCGGAATCTGCGTAATGAAATAAATCCCGACTCCTTTGGAGCGGATCAGTTTTACCATCGTCTCAATCTGACTCTGCAGTGCTTTTGAAGCTTCCTTGAATATTAAGTGTGCTTCATCAATAAACAATACCAGTTTCGGTTTTCCGGCATCGCCTTCTTCAGGAAACATCATGTAAACTTCAGCAAAAAGAGAAAGCATAAAAGTTGAGAAAAGCTGTGGCTGCGTCTGAATATCTGCCACTCTTAGAATATTTACAACACCTTTACCGTCTCGCTGCTGCAGAAGATCTTCCACATCAAAACTCGGCTCACCAAAAAACTGTGCGGCTCCCTGCTGCTCCAGCGCTACAATAGAGCGCAGAATTGCTCCCAAAGACGCCGGTGAAATGGAACCGTAATTATTGGAAAGATCTGCTTTACCCTGTGGATTGTCTGTAACATACTGCAGCACTTTTTTAAGATCCTCAAGATCAACCAAAGGCAGACCTTTATCATCACAGTATTTAAATACTATTGACATGATGCTCGTTTGTGTATCATTAAGATCAAGAATCTTGGAAAGTAAGATTGGGCCGAATTCTGTAACTGTTGCACGAAGTTTCACACCTCTTTCACCGGAAATAGTCATCAGTTCTACCGGAAAATTCTGTGCAGACCAGTTCAGCTGGGTTTTTCCGTAACGTTCCTCAATAATTGCGTTTTTGATTCCGGGTTCAGCAATTCCTGAAAAATCACCTTTGATATCCAGTACCAAAGAAGGAATTCCTGCATGGGAAAGCTGCTCCACAAAAACCTGTACGGTTTTGGTTTTTCCGGTTCCGGTTGCGCCAGCGATAAGACCGTGACGGTTGATGGTTTTGAGTGGAACGGTAACATTAACATCCGGAATCACCTCGCCTCCCAGAATTCCTTTTCCAAGTATGATGTGTTCTCCTTTCGGAGTATAACGTGCATTAAGATCAGTAATGAATTTCGCCTTGTCTGCCATTTTTCGGGTTTTTATAGGTTGATACAATTGATAAAGATAAAAAAAATCACGCAGAAAAAAGAGCAGACCTGTTTTTTGGGCAGATGATAAACAACATAAACACGGCATCGCAGTTCCGGTTTATTTTTGCTAATTTTGTTTATTACCTAAAAGTTTAGACGATGACACGAGAAGAAATCCTCGATAGAATAATTGAGGAACAGCAAAGAGTGATAGATAATCTAAAGCAATCTGTTGAACGATATAAAACCGCTTCGGATCTTGACGAAGACGACACTTCGGATCCGGACGACCTTGCCCGGCAAACCGAGGCAAAAGACATGCAGTTACGTTATGAAAAACTGCTTCAGAAAGAAAAAAATGACATGGGATTTGTACTTTCCGAAAAGGAAAATACACATACTGTAATTGAGCGCGGCTGTGTGGTGGAAACTGAAAAACACCTCCTGTTTCTGGGTGTTGCTTTACCTGTTATCAAAGGCAGCGGTAAGGAAATTTACTGTATTTCCCCGGACGCCCCTATTTACAAGAATCTGATGAACAAGAAAGAGGGTGACGAGATCCAGATCGGCAATGCCGGCTTTGAGATCCTGAAGGTTTCTTAATCCAACAGTAACTCTGATCACATTAAAATGTACATGTATCCGGTATCTTTGCTAAAAAATTTAACTTAATGGAGATATTAGGATATTTTGCTGCAATTGTAATAGGCCTTGTAATGGGACTTATTGGCGGTGGCGGCAGTATTTTAAGTGTTCCGGTTTTTGCTTACATCTTCGGCATTGATGCCATCACGGCAACCGCGCTTTCGCTTTTTGTTGTAGGCATCACCAGTTCTGTAGGCTCGGTTGGATACATCCGGCAGGGCATCGTAAATTACAGAACCGGACTGCTTTTCGGACTGCCTTCGATATTGGGAATTCTTTTCTCCAGAAGGGTAATTGTACCGCATTTGCCGCAGTACATTATCAACCGTTGGGGAATAACACTGGATAAAGAAATGTTCATCCTGATTCTTTTTGCGGTACTGATGATTATCTCATCCGTGAAAATGATCAAGAAATACGACCGTCAGAAAATCCGCAAATCTGAAGAAATCAACTACACCATATTGCTTTCACAAGGACTTCTTGTGGGAATTGTTACCGGTTTCATAGGTGCGGGCGGAGGATTTTTGATTGTTCCTGCCCTCGTGATGTTACTGAGAATGTCGATGAAGGAAGCGGTGGCAACCTCACTGTTTATCATTTCAATCAACTCAACAATTGGGTTTATTTCTTCGCTTGATAAAATTACAGTAGACTGGAACTTTCTGCTGACTTTTACCGGACTTTCGGTTGCAGGCATTCTGGTGGGCGTTCAGATTACAAAAAGAATTGACGGCAGGAAGCTTCGGCCGCTTTTCGGATGGTTTGTTTTAACAATGGCGGTATGGATTATTATCAATGAACTTGTACTTAAAAGCATCTGAGCATAAGGAATGGCTTCAATAGACGGTAACTATCAGATAAGTAACAACAATCACACAACTATCAATAAAATGGCTGCAAATTTGCAGCATAAAACTTCAAAATTATCACAATGAAAGTAGAACAGATATATACAGGATGCCTTGCACAGGGCGCTTATTATATTGTTTCAGAAAATGAATCAGCGATTATTGATCCTCTGCGAGAGGTTCAGCCGTACCTTGACAGACTGGCGAAAGACAGCGTTACCTTAAAGTATATATTCGAAACTCATTTCCATGCCGATTTTGTTTCCGGCCATCTGGATCTGAGTAAAAAAACTGGCGCACCGATTGTTTACGGTCCAACTGCACAGCCGGAATTTGAAGCGATCGTGGCAGAAGACAACCAGATTTTCGAAATCGGAAAAGTAAAGATAAAAGTACTTCACACTCCCGGTCATACCATGGAAAGCAGCACTTTTCTGCTGATTGATGAAAACGGGAAAGAAACCGCAATCTTTTCAGGAGACACCCTGTTCCTTGGCGATGTCGGAAGACCGGATTTAGCGCAGAAAGCTGCCAGTATGACACAGGAACAGCTCGCAGGTTTGCTTTACGACAGTCTTCAGAACAAAATTATGCCTCTTGCGGATGATGTTACCGTTTATCCTGCACACGGCGCCGGTTCGGCCTGCGGAAAAAACATGCAGAAAGAAACCGTGGATATTCTTGGGAACCAGAAAAAAACCAATTATGCCCTGAATCAGCCCGATAAAGAAACTTTTATTGACGCGGTACTGGACGGATTAACGGCACCACCGAAATATTTCGGTATGAATGTAGCGATGAACAAAGGCGGATACGAAAGTTTCGACAATGTACTGAACAAAGGAATGAATGCCATTTCACCGGAAGATTTTGAAACTGCTGCAGAAGAAACCGGAGCTTTGATTCTGGATACAAGACCGGCAGCAGAATTTCATAAAGGTTTTGTTCCGAATGCCGTAAACATCGGCCTTAAAGGTGATTTTGCACCTTGGGTTGGCGCTATGATTGTAGATGTGCAGCAACCTTTGTTACTGGTGACTGATGAAGGAACAGAACAGGAAGTGATTACCCGTCTGTCGAGAGTTGGTTTCGATAATGTTGTCGGCTATCTTGAAGGTGGATTTGATGCCTGGAAAAATGCCGGGAAAGAAACAGATACCATCAACAGAATTTCACCGGAGGAATTTGCAGAAAAATTCAGCGAAGATTCAAAAGTGATTGATGTACGTAAGATTTCAGAATATGAAGCGGAACACGTCAGCGAAGCATTCAACAGACCTTTGGACGCAATTGCAGACTGGGCGGGAACTGTAGACGATTCCGAGCATTTCTTTCTGCACTGCGCAGGCGGATACAGAAGTATGATTGCGGCAAGTATTCTTAATGCTCGCGGAATCAGAAATTTCACAGAAGTGGAAGGCGGTTTCAACGGGATTAAGAAAACAGAGAAAGTGCCGACTACCGATTTCGTTTGTCAAAGCAAGATTATCAAGTAATGAATATTCTTGAAAATATAGAGTTCAGCAGTGACAGGGCAAACGTTTTTCCAATAAAGAAGAATGAAAAAGTGAAGTATTTTGCCGTTGCTTTGGGACAGAATTCTGTGCTGAAAAAGCATAAAAGTGCGGTTCCTGCAACCGTTGTTGTGCTGAAAGGAGAAATTAATTTTGTTTTCAGTAACCGCGAATATGTTCTGAAAGAAACGGACGTTTTTGAAATTCCCGTTGATGAGGAACACGAAGTAGTGGGAATTCTGAGTCAGAATCTTTTTACAGTAATCCAGGAACTTTAAACCGAAGTTATGTCAGAAATCAGCTGCGGAACCAAGAAACACAATGAAGAACTCGACCGGAATTACTGGAACGGGAAATGGGAACAGCGCGAAACCGGTTGGGATATCGGTTATTCGTCGCCTGCTATTGAAGAATACATGCTTCAGTATCCCGATAAAAACGCCAGAATTTTAATTCCGGGTTGTGGAAACGCTTATGAAGCTACTTTTCTGCTGGAAAACGGCTTTTCGGATATCACAATCCTGGATATTGCACCGCTTGCGGTTGAAGTTCTTCAGAAAAAATTTGAACGAAACCCGGAAATCAAGGTTATATGCGGAGATTTTTTTGAGCATACTAAAAAATATGATCTTATGATTGAGCAAACCTTTTTCTGCGCAATTTCACCGCTTCTACGCAAAGATTATGTTCAGAAAGCTTCCGAACTGCTTAATAAAAACGGCAGAATTATCGGTGTGATGTTCAACAGAAATTTTGCAGGCGGCCCGCCATTCAGCGGAAGTGCAGCAGAATATGAGTTTCTTTTCAGGAAGAATTTTGAAATTCATACACTTGAACCCTGTACCAACAGCATCGCGCCAAGACAGGGATCGGAAGTATTTGTAAATTTTAAAAAGAAAAGACAGTGAATTTTTTCATCAAACATAAAATGGCCGTTGCAGGCGTAATTCTGGGTGGAATCGCAGGATTTGCGTACTACTATTTTATCGGCTGCAATACCGGAAGCTGCGCTATTACTTCAAAACCGTTGAATTCCTCGGTTTACGGAATGGTGATGGGTTATCTGATGTTTTCGGTATTCGAAAAACCAAAAGTAAAAAAGGGAGAAAATGCTTAAAAACTGGACATTGTCCCGGGCCGTTTATCTTACCGGCGGAATTGCACTGATTGCCATTGCCGTTAACGACCGTGTTTGGTGGCTTGGACTGTTCGGTATTTATTTCGCAGCGATGGCTGTATTCCGGTTTGGATGCGCTGCAGGAAAATGTGAAATTCCTTCTGATAAAAACGGGGAGTTTCCAAATTAAAAAAAACAAAAAATTATGTCACAGAAATTTCAGGAATTAATCAACTCGGAAAGACCCGTACTTATTGACTTTTTTGCAACCTGGTGCGGACCCTGCAAAGTACAGTCGAGCGTTCTGACAACCGTAAAAGAAAATATTGGTGAAGCTGCACGAATTGTAAAAATAGATGTCGATCAGTATCCCGCAATCGCTGCCGAATATGGCGTTCGCGGAGTTCCGACGCTGGCCGTTTTCAAAGAAGGTAAACTTTTATGGAAAGAAAGCGGCTTACACGATGTGAACACTTTGACGCAGCTCTTACAGCAGTTCAGTTAAAACAATCCGAAAAATAAAAGAAAGGCCTCAACACAGTTTTGAGGCCTTTTTTTATGAAGTCACAATTCAATTTATATTATGCGATAAATAATTTTAAATAAAAAGCTAGGATTCAAACAAAATATTCTTACTTTTGGCTGCATTAAATTTCTGTAAATGAACAAATTATACACACTACTGTTTTTCTGCTTTGCAGTTTTCTGCCATTCACAAAACGTAACTTTTACCGATATTGAGTTTAAAAATTACCTGGTGAATGCTGTACCTGCGGATTCTGTTGCAAAAGATACAGCCGGAAACTGGGTTGCCGTTGATACAAACGGTGATGGCGAAATACAGATTTCGGAAGCGCTGCAGATTAAATTTCTTCGCGTAATTCCTCCGGCAATGATTACCTCGGTTGAGGGAATAAAAAGCTTCAGCACTGCTGATTCGTTAGAGTTGGACAATCTGGAGATGATTGATGCGCTTGATCTAAGCAATATGCCAAGTCTGAAAAAAGTTTCCGCTCAGGGAAATATTTTCCTGCAGTCTTTCAATGTTTCGGGAAGCACACTTCTGGAGAGTATTGCGGTGAGCGGTGGCAATATTCCCACGATAAATCTTTCGGGACTTCCGCTGCTGAAAAATGTGACTGCCGGAAACAACAGTACTTCCATAAATTTTACAGGCAGCACTTCTATTGAGAATCTTAACCTTTCAGGAAATATGCTTTCTGCATTAGATTTACAGCTGTTCCCGAATTTAAAAAATGTTGATGTTACTGGCAATTTCGTGATTACGACGTTGAATGCCAGCGGACTTAATCAGTTATTAACGTTGCGGTGTGGCTTTAATTCTCTAACAAATTTAAACGTTCAAAATACGCCACTCCTAAACCTGATTGAGGCAGGGAATAATAATCTGACAACCCTTGATGTCAGCTCGTCACCTCAACTCAAATCCCTGAGCTTAAACGATAATCAGCTTACCCATATCAGTTTAATCTCCAATCCTCTTTTGGAAGACCTTATTCTATCGTATAATTACCTTACGCTGCTTGATCTTCATGCAAACAGTAATCTCGTTATTGTGGAAGCAGATACTAACGAATTGCAGACTCTTATTATTAAGAACGGAATCGTTGACGAAATTTATTACGAAGATAACCCTGACTTAATCTATATATGCGCTGATGACAGCGAAACAGCTGCACTTGTTGCCAATAATACAGCAATGGGACTCACTAACTGTGTAGTAAATTCATACTGTACCTTCACGCCTGGCGGAACTTATTACACCGTTGCCGGAAGCACCAGATTTGACAGCGATGCAAACGGTTGTGATACTGCCGATCTTTTACTGCCGAATCAAAAATTTGCAGTAACCTCGGGAGCAACTACTAATGAAATTATAGGAAACATAACCGGGAATTACGCGATTCCTATAATGTCCGGAACACACACCATTACACCGGTGCTGGAAAATCCGTCCTATTTCATTGTTACGCCTTCAACTTTAACTGTAGATTTTCCAACGCAGACAAGTCCAGTTAACCAAAATTTCTGTGTTTCAGCAAATGGAAACCATAATGACCTGGAAACTGCAATAATTCCTATGAATGATTCGGTTCCGGGGTATAATGTAACCTACAAAATAATAATCAGAAATAAAGGTACTACAGTTCAGTCCGGAAATTTAGCTCTTAGTTATGATGACAGTGTAATTAATTTCGTCAATGCAGACGTTGTTCCCACTTCACAGTCAGTCGGTACTCTAAACTGGAATTTCACTAATCTCGCACCTTTTGAGCTGGACGAAGTTTTTGTGACATTTGCCCTGAATGCGCCAACGGCAACTCCACCTTTAAACAGCGGCGACATCCTTACTTTTACTTCCGTTGTCACTGCTGGAACAGACGAAACTCCGGCCGACAATACTTTTGTCCTGAATGAAACCGTGGTAAATTCTTTTGATCCGAACGATAAAACCTGTCTGGAAGGAGCTTCCATCACGCAGACAGAAGTTGGGGATTATGTGCATTATCTGATAAGATTTGAAAACAACGGAACGGCAAACGCGCAGAATATTGTGGTGAAAGACGTTATTGACACCTCAAAATTCGACCTCAATTCACTTGTTGTAATGAATACAAGTCATAATGCAATTACAAAAATTACTTCGCCCAACACGATAGAATTTATTTTCGAAAACATTCAGCTTCCTTTTGATGATGCTACTAATGATGGCTTTATTATGTTCAAGATTAAAACAAAAGCTACTTTAGTTTTGGGTGACAGCTTCAGCAATACTGCTGATATTTATTTTGATTACAACTTCCCAATTACAACAAATACCGCAACAACTACCGTCCAGAATAATCTGTCAACTTATGAAGCAGAAACAGAAAGTTCCGTTATTCTCTATCCCAATCCGGTAAAAGAAGTGCTTTATTTCAAATCAGCCGAAAAAGTGAAGAAAGCTGAACTGTTTGATATGTCCGGTCGAATCATTGCTGTCGTTGCAGTTCAAAATAACAGCGCAAATCTGGCGGATCTGAAAGCAGGAACCTATGTTATTAAAATTCACACAAAAGATACCGTTATCGTTTCAAAGATAATTAAGCGGTAAATCTGGGATTAACCCACATAAAAAAGACCTCGCAGCAACTGCAGAGGTCTTTTCGTTTCCATACTCAAAAAAATCGTGTCTGAACTGAGCATTTCTACTGGGCTAATTTTTGACAAAGATAAACCCCTTGATGACAGGCAATGACAAACACTTAACAAACAAAAAAAATCCCGAACCTAAGTCCGGGATTTTATCTTATAAAACGCTTTAACTATGCGTTTGGCTCTACAGATACGAAAGATCTGTTGTTTGTTTTCTTACGGAAAACTACAGTACCGTCAACCAATGCATGAAGAGTGTGATCTTTACCCATTCCCACGTTTTCACCCGGGTGGTGCTGAGTTCCTCTCTGTCTTACGATGATGTTACCGGCAATAGCCTCCTGTCCTCCGAAAATCTTTACACCCAATCTTTTAGAGTGAGATTCTCTACCGTTTTTGGAGCTACCAACCCCTTTTTTGTGTGCCATTTTATTTCAGAATTATTTTTTTGCAGTTAATTTCTCGATGTTTTCTTTGATGTAAGCATCAAAATCATCGTTTGAAAGAACTCTCTTACCTGATTTTTCTTTCAGTTCTTTACCCAATTCTACCAAAACTTTTCTGTTGTCGATAGATTCAGAAAGACCGTTTTTCTTCAAAAGGTAGTTCAGTTCGTGATCTTCGCTGAAGTTTACTGTTGCAGCGTCTCCTGTTGCAGCTTTTACTTCCTTTTCTTCTGCTTTTGAAGCAGCTTTAGGAGCAGCTTTTTCTGCTTTAGGTTCAGCTTTTACAGCTTTTGCTTCAGTAGTTTCAGTTTTAGCAGTTTCTTTTTTTGCTGTTTTCTTAGCTCCGTCGAAACCGGTAATACCTGTAATCTGAATCTGAGTTAAAGACTGTCTGTGACCGTTCTTTTTCTCATAACCTTTTCTTCTTTTCTTTTTGAAGACGATTACCTTATCCGCTTTCACGTGATCCAAAATCTCAGCATCAACAGTGATACCGCTTACAGCCGGGGCGCCAACAGTTGTAGAACCGTTTACAGTAAGAAGCACTTTATCGAAAGAAACTTTTCCTCCTTTGTCTCCTTTAAGACGGTTTACAAACAACTTCTGGTCTTGCTCAACTTTGTATTGAAGCCCTGCTATCTCTACAATTGCAAACATTGTTTATAAATTTTAATTAGTTAAATACACTTTTTTGAGTGTGCAAAAATACAACTTTTTTCTGAAAAACAAAGAGTTAAGACAAAAAAATAAGGCTTTAGCAGCTATGATTAATCCTGAATAAGCTCAATAGGATTATTCTTTCTTTTCATTTTTTCCCTTTCCCGCTCTTCGTGATACCGAATCAGCTCCACTGTTTCGGTAATTCTTCTCCCGTCTCCGGTCCGTACAACCATTGAGACACCAGGTTGCGAAAGTTCCTGCCTGATCTGCTTTGTGGGATCATTACGGTATTCTCTGCTGAGTTTTTCATACTGTTTTCTGTTGATTTCCAATGCTTTTTCATTGCCGGCATAAGCCTGTCGCGTCAAATCCTCTATAAAATCCCAGGATTTAGTTTCAAGACCTATTTTGGAATTGCCTTTCAACATAAACTGATGGGTACCGGTTTTATCAGTAATCTTTACGATCAAACCCGGCAAACCATAAAATTTATACGGTCCTTCCGGTATAGGGATCTCAGTTGTAAACCAGGCAGTCCACTTTCTGCCTGCGAAATCTACCGTTGCTTTCTGACAGGAATAATCCGCAATCTTTTGCATTTCATTGGAAATTTTCCATCCAAAATCGGGTTTTTCAGAAACTTCCAGCGTTTCAGAGCCAACCATCGTTAACCATGAAACTGAAAAATCCGGATATTTTTTCTTTACGATTTCCGATACATTCCAGTCATCCATGCCGTTGGAAACCGAATAATTTCCCGGCGTGTTCTTTTGCTGATCAATAATACTGTTCAGCATAATGGAATCGGAAGCAAATCGGATCTGACCATAGTAAACCGAATGATCTTCAAAAACATCAAGATTCATTATTTCTTTCCGTAGAGAATCAGTTCTCGTACTGTCTGTACGGAACCTGTATTCATAGGTAAAGCGGTGATTCTGGGCCAGGCACAATTCAAACGAGAATGCCAGAAAAAGCAGAAGATATCTTTTCATTGCTTGCGAGCTAAGTGACAAAAATAGTGTTTAAATATAAAAGAGTAAACGAATCACAATATAGACCATCTTTTTGCTAACTTTGATAAGATAAAGAAATATATGCAAAGAGATCTCTACATTGATTTTGCCAAAGGACTGGCAACACTTTCCATTATTTTTATTCATACTGCTTTCTGGAGCGGACAGTACTACATCCCAACGGAAGTGCGCGTGGCCTCGCTGCTTTTTGATGTGCCGCTGTTTTATGCTTTAAGCGGTATTACCTCCGGCGGCAATGTGGAAAAAACATTTTACCGGCTGCTTAAACTGCAGATCACGTATATGATTTTTGTGACGCTGCTGTTCTTCCTGGATTATTTCTTTAAGGTTTTCGGGCTATCGGTTTTCGGGATGGACTGGATGAAAAGTTTCTATTCTACATTCGGCGAAAAATATGTTCCAAGAAATATTTCTACTGATCCGCAGTGGCAGAATCTTGGGAACTGGTATCTTCATTCCTATACCAATGCAGATACTTTTCCGGTGGTAATGGGCAGCTTCTGGTACCTTAAAGTGTACTTTATTCTCACGGTTTTCGGTGTCCTTATTCTCCGCTTTTTCAAACAGCATCTGAACTGGTTCATAGGTATTTGTTTCGGATTAACATTGATTTTCAACCTGTTACCGCAGTATTATCCAACTGGTCAGGTGGGTTATGTAGCATTTTATCTTGGGCTCTTCCTTTTGTCTAACAAAATCAGAGGAAAGAAAGTTCCAACCCGGTGGATTCCGGTACTTTATGGTATTTTCTTCCTGATTTTGGGACTTATCATCTGGAATTCCGGCTCGGAAATCCTTCTGAAAATGAACAAAGCCAAGTTCCCGCCGAAACTGCTGTATATTTTCTGGTCATCATTTTCAATTATCACACTATTTGTGCTTTACAACCGTCTGAAAATATCAAAACCCAACTTCATTACCAACATCGGTACGAATGCTATTTTTTATTATTTCGCCCAGGGAATCAGCTCTTCGCTCGTTTATTTCGCAGTAGTTCCGCTCGAAGATAAAATGCCGTGGTGGCTGCTGATGTGTTTGATTTTTGTTCTGAACGTTGTTTTGGCGGTATTTATTGCCGGGCTGCTTAAGAAGTTTGATGATCTGGGCTGGAAGTGGCTGACTTTTCTGCGCAAAAAAACCGCTCTGTAAAAACAAAGCGGCCCAGTTATAAAATATATAGTGTATTAATTGCTTGATCTGTTTCCGTTACCTCTTGCAACAACAGCAATAAGGATAATTAGAAGTACTGCACCGATAATCCAGTAAAGCGGATTGGTAAACCACTCTTCAGTAGTGGTTGTCGTAGTGGTTTCTGTGGTAGTTACATCCACATCAAGAGGTTTTGTGGCATCCTGTGCGAAAGCAATTACGGTTGAGAATAACATTACTGTAAGCAGCATTAGTTTTTCGAATTTTCTTTTGATAAGTGTCCCTGTAGTTTTCATAATTTATTCTTTAAAGTTATGCTGTACATTTTTCAACTAAAGTGCCAAATCACGGATTAATGTGAATAATGTAACCGCCGAGTATGAATCATGAAAAAACACACGCGATTTCTTCCCTTTTTTGATAATAATTTTAAATTTACCAAAATTTAGAAGATGTTTAAACTGAAACTTCCGACAGACCCCCGGTGGGCCAATATTGCAGAAGGCAACCTGGAAGAAATTCTTACCGATCATGCCTGGTGCGAACAGAAAGCCGCTACCAATGCGATTTCTCTGATTACAATGCTTCCTGAATATCCGGAAATTGTGACAGAACTTCTGGCGATTGCGCAGGAAGAGCTCGATCATTTCAATCAGGTTCACGAAATCATCAAAAAACGCGGGATGGAGTTCGGCCGTGCCCGCAAAGACGATTACGTAAACGATCTTTTCAAGTTTATTGTTCAGGGTTCAAGGGAAGATCTCATCATCGACAAAATGCTTTTTGCAGCGATGATTGAAGCCAGAAGCTGCGAACGCTTCAAAGTACTCACCGAAAACATCAACGATGAAGAGCTAAAAACCTTCTACCGCGAACTGATGATTTCCGAAGCCAATCATTACACCACATTCATCGGGTTTGCGAGACAGCTTGGCGATCCTGAAAAGGTAAACAGGCGCTGGGAAGAATGGCTGGAATACGAAGCTAAAATCATCCAGAGCTATGGCAACAAAGAAACGATACACGGATAAATTTACTTCCGTTTAAAAGAAATGAAAAGAATAAGAACTGAAAATATCGTCAATCTGCTGGTAAAGTCTTTTTTTCAGGGACTGCTGATTATCGGTCCGTTTGCGGTAACGGTTTGGATTATCTGGTATATCGTTTCTTCCATCGACAATATCATTCCGGCACTTTCAGAAAAAGTATATCCCGGAATTACCTTTCTGATTGTCATTCTTACGACAACCTTAATCGGTTTTCTCGGTAATAAGTTCATAATCGGCCGGTTTATCGTCGACAGTTTCGATTACATTCTTGAACATACGCCCGGAATAAAATTCATCTACACCTCACTAAAGGATGTGATGACTTCCTTTGTCGGCGACAAAAAAAAGTTCAACAGACCTGTTCTCATAAAAACATCGGCCGATCCGGAAATGTGGCGAATCGGATTTCTCACCCAGGGCGATCTTTCCTCGGTAGGTTTTCCTGAATATGTTTCGGTATATCTTCCGCACGCCTATGCCGTTTCGGGCTGGGTTGTATTTGCGCTGGGAACCGATGTGGTTGAACTTGAAAATATCAGTGCGGCACAGGCAATGAAGTTTGCGGTTTCGGGCGGAGTCGCAGGATTTCATTCGGATGACAACATTTTTAAAGCCCCGGAATAGTCTGACATTCATTACTGTATACTATTAAAAAATGTCAAACCTGTTCAAAAAAATATTATGAAACTACCATACGCAGAACCTTACAGAATAAAAATGATTGAAGAAATCCGCCAAAGCACACGTGAAGAACGTGAAGAGTGGATTAAAAAAGCAGACTACAACCTTTTCAACCTGGAAAGCGATAAAGTTTTTATCGATTTACTTACCGACTCGGGAACTGGCGCAATGAGCGACAGACAGTGGGCAGCACTGATGCGCGGTGATGAAAGCTACGCCGGCTCAAGATCGTTCCGGGAACTTCATGAAATGGTAAAGAAAATCACCGGATTCGAATATCTGTTGCCTACACACCAGGGAAGAGCTGCAGAAAATGTTCTTTTCTCAGTGTTAGTGAAAGAAGGCGACGTAATTCCCGGAAATTCACATTTTGATACCACCAAAGGCCATATTGAGTTCAGAAAAGCGCATGCGATTGACTGTACTATTGAGGAAGCTTTCGATATAGAAAACATGCATCCTTTCAAAGGAAATATCGATCTGGAGAAACTCGAGGAAGTTTACAAGAGTCATCCAAAGGAAAACATTCCGTTCTGCCTTGTCACCATTACCTGCAACACTTCGGGCGGACAGCCTGTTTCTCTGGAAAACATCAAAGCGGTAAGCGAGCTTTCCAAAAAATACGGAATTCCGGTTTACTTCGACAGTGCAAGGTATGCAGAAAACGCTTATTTCATTAAAATGAGAGAAGCCGGACAGGAAAACAGAACCATCAAGGAAATCTGTAAGGAAATTTTCTCTTATGGAGAAGGAATGACCATGAGTTCCAAAAAAGACGGACTGGTAAACATCGGCGGATTTATCGCCCTCAATAATAAGGAAGTATTTGAAAAAGCATCCAACTTCACCATTATTTATGAAGGTTTCATTACGTATGGCGGATTGGCAGGCAGAGACATGTCTGCATTGGCAGTCGGTCTGGATGAAGCTACAGAATTTGAATATCTTGAAAGCCGTATTTCTCAGGTTGAATATTTGGGCGAAAAACTTATTGAGTACGGAATCCCGATTCAGAAACCAATCGGAGGGCACGCCATTTTTGTTGATGCGCTGAAGTTTTTACCAAACGTTCCGCGTGAAGAATTTGCCGCACAAACTTTAGGAATCGAGCTGTATAAGGAAGCCGGAATCCGCGGTGTGGAAATCGGAACTTTACTGGCCGACCGCGATCCTGAAACACGCGAGAACCGTTATCCTAAACTGGAACTTCTCCGCTTGGCCATTCCGCGAAGAACTTATACCAACAATCATATGGATTTCATTGCCGCGGGGCTCAAAAATGTTTACGACCGCAGAAACGAAATTACCAAAGGATATAAAATCACCTGGGAACCGCCAATTCTCCGTCACTTCACTGTGAAACTGGAAGAATCAGAAGGTACGCTAAAAATGGCCCCTCAGTCTTAAAAAACTGAGATTTTACTGAACAAAAAAAACCGGGAATCAGAATCCCGGTTTTTCTATTTAGCTGTATTGTTCTTACTGCTTGTTCAGGTCAAAAGATGCCCCGATAAGAAATGCGAACTGGTTGTTCAGCAATTTGTAGGATGTTGCATCCGTGTTGTATTTGGCAATCGGAAACTGAGTTTCAGCAAAAACACCGAAACCTTTATCGAAGAAATATCTTACTCCGGCATGTCCGCCAAAATTCTTCAGACCAAGATTAAGTCCAGGATAAATATCAAAGTTTTCCGGTAATCCGATAACGTCGCCAAGGTGAGCGTTTGCTCTCAGCTTAACATCGAAACGGTGTTCTGCTCCCGGCTTTTCACCGTTAATTTCTTTAACTCCCAAAAGATAACCGGCCTGCGCACCAAGAGAAAAACTCTGTCCCAAACCATAATCCAGAGAGGTAACAATTCCGGTACCGCCTTTCTGAAGGTTTGCACCAAGATTCAGACGCAGATCTCCGCTTCCGCTGAAGGCATCATTCTGAGCGTTTGCAAGTCCGAACACTGCAAATGCTGCAACTGCTAATAACTTTTTCATAATTCTAAATTTTACTGCTGCAAAGATACAGCTTTTACTTTTTTGATACTTTTATGAGTTTACCGCTGTCGGTAATGGTGTACATATTTCCGTCGGAACCGTTCAAAACATCACGGATTCTTTCATTCTGATCGGTAAGAAGCCATTCTTCACCGGTTACTTTATTATTCTCAATTACAAGACGGATTATTTTCTTTCCACTTAAACAGCCCACCATAAGATTGTTTTTCCATTCAGGAATATTCCCGGTATAGAAGGCAATTCCGCTTGGCGAAACAGAAGGATCCCAGAAATAAACAGGCTGTTCGAGACCGGCTTTCTGCCCGATTCCCTCTCCGATTGTAGCTCCGGAATATTCTTCACCATAAGTAACTGTTGGCCATCCGTAATTTTTCCCCGGTAAAGTTCTGTTGATTTCGTCGCCGCCTTTCGGGCCCATTTCTGCCACCCAGAATTCTCCGGTAATAGGATGAATGTCGGTTCCCTGTGGATTTCTGTGTCCTGTTGAAAAGATTTCAGGTTGCCAGCCAGCCAGTTTCGGTGTGGCAGCTGAAGGTTGCCCGTCTTTGGTAATCTTGAGTATTTTGCCGAGATGTTTGGTCTGATCCTGAGCGAGATGACGCGTTTCCATATCAGAACGTTCGCCGGTGCTCACGAATAAATCTCCGTCTTTGTCGAAAACAAGTCTGCTCCCGTAATGCTTGTCTCCGTCGTATGTTGGTGTTGAACGGAAAATAACGGTTGCATTTTCTATTTTGGATTCATCTGTGGAAAGGGTTCCTTTTGCCACAGCAGTATGGTTGCCGCCGTTTACCGGTTCTGAATAACACCAGTATACCGTTCGGTTGGATGCAAAGTTGGGATCAAGTGCGATATCGAGCAATCCGCCCTGGCCTTTGGAATCCACAGCAGGAAATCCGGTAACTTCTTTCACCTGCTTTCCGTCCTGAGAAACAATGTTGGCAAATCCGGTTTTTTCTGTAATCAAAAAACGTCCGTCAGGAAGGTTAATAATTCCCCAAGGCTTGCCTAATGCAGTGGAAAGGGTTTCAACCTGATAAGGTGTTTCAGTTTTCACTCCGCGGATCCTTGTCTGCCCGTCAAAAGCAGCCGGAATATCAGTATTTCTGGATGCGGTTTCAGGATTAAGACCCTGTTCAACATTTTCCTGAGACTGCGCGGCTGAACCGTTTTTGCAGGAAACCGTGAATAATGAAAAAAGAACTGCCGCTGTAATTATGTGGTATTTCATGAAAAATCTGTTTCCGTAAAAGTACATTCATCTGTAACAAAATGAATTACAGCTTTTCCACATATTTTTGTAAGATTCAAAACTTAGTTCTCCAGCTTGAAATCTACCGGCAAAAAGATCTCACGCTCACCTTTTGTCAGCCAGATGCCATTGCTTTCGGTTGTTGTTTGAGGGCGGTATCCTGCAATTTTTCTGGATTCTGAAATAACATTTACCTGATACCTACCGTTATTTGAATCCGCAATTTTCTGTTTGATTCCGTTGACTGCAACCGCAACTGCTTTAACGCCATTTTCTGGGTTTTCAAGTGAAAAATGCACGTTGTAACCTCTTTCGCCGCTTATATCATAAATTTTGTAAGTTGGATTCAGAATCTTAGTTTTGTATAAATCCTGATTTTTACACTGAATAAAAAACAACGAACTAATTATCAGAATAATAGAAAAAATACGTTCTGTTTTCATAATTTTGAATATCTAATTTTTATCAAGATGAAATTTACAAAAAATATACCTTTACTTCTGCTTTTTGCAATACTTCTGGCCTCCTGCCGAAACGATGATGACCAACAGTCCAGCGCCAGCATTAACGATTTTGTATGGAAAGGCCTAAACTCGTGGTATTACTGGCAGCCAAATGTTCCGAATCTGTCGGATCAGGTAATGAACAACAGCAATCAGTATTCTTCGATTATCAACGGTAAATCGCCTGATCAGCTTTTTTACAGTCTGCTTTACAATTATAATACACAGCCAAGAATCGACCGCTTTTCCTGGATTGTAAACGACGTGAACGCTTTGCTGGCAAGCTTCAACGGGATTACAAAAAGCAACGGTATGGATTTCAGTCTGTACTATAAGGATGCCGGACAGGTGAACATCGTAGGAATTGTCAATTACGTTGTACCCGGATCTTCTGCGGCAGCGGCAGGAATTGTAAGAGGAGACGTAATTACAAAAGTGAACAACGCCGATCTTACCTCAGCCAACTACACGCAGCTGATGAACGATCAGATTACCGTTACCATTGCGGATTCCGTATCGCAGACATCGGCAGGTATTGTAACCACTGGAGGCCAGAATTACTCTCTAACGGCTTCGGTACTGGAGGAAAACCCGATTGCCTATTACGAGAAGTTTCAGCAAAACGGAAAAACAATCGGCTATTTGGTGTACAACGGGTTCAAATCCAATTATAACGATGAGCTGAATGCCGCATTTGCCACCATGAAGGCGGACGGCGTGAATGAACTGATTCTGGATCTGCGTTACAACGGTGGCGGTTCTGTTGAAACCGCGGTCGCATTGGGAAGCATGATTACAGGACAGTTTACCGGGCAGCCTTACGTTAAGATTGAATTCAACCAGAAGCACAGCCAGTATAACGAAACAAATAATTTTCAGAATAAGGTGAAAACGTATGGTTTTTCCAATGGACAGACGGTGCAGACCGGTGAACAGACGGTAAATTCGCTCAACCTCAACAAAGTGTATGTACTGACATCATCAGGAACGGCCTCAGCAAGTGAGCTTACCATTGTTGGCCTGAAAGCATACATCAACGTCGTGACGATTGGCGCTGAGACTTACGGGAAATTTGTAGGTTCAAATACACTTTTTGACTCGCCTTCGCAGGATTACCTTTCTTATGACAACCGGAACAAATCGCACAACTGGGCGATGCAGCCGATTACCTTTTCTTATTTCAACGGGAATCACGATCCGAACCCAACCAACGGCATCGCTGCTGACCAGGCGATTAATTCCTATTCCTATTTCGGTACTTTACAGGAATTCGGAAATCCGTCGGATCCGGCGCTGAACACGGCTCTCAACCTTGCTTCAGCCAAAATGCCTCAGAATGCCGGTTATTCATCATTCCAGAAAAGCAAGAGTTTTCTGCATAACAGCAAGACCATGACGAAATTCGGAACTGAAATTTACATTGACAACATGAAAGAATTCGTTAAATAACGCTTTCATAATAAATACTTTAACAAAAATCCGCATTTAAAACTGCGGATTTTTTTCTGAAAAATTGGTCTGTATGAAATTTTGTTCTACATTTGTAGAGTAAATAATATTCTTGTAGAAATGGAACGCTTAACTGATGCCGAAAAAGAACTGATGGAGATCCTTTGGGAAAAGGAAAAAGCATTTATGAAAGATCTGATGGAAGCTTATCCCGAACCCAAACCGGCGCCCACAACCATTGCAACGCTTCTGAAAAGAATGCAGAACAAAAAAATGGTGGGATTTCAGACTTTCGGCAATTCGCGTGAGTACTTCCCTATGGTCGAAAAGGGAAAATACTTCACGAAAGAAATGAACGGACTTATCGGAAAGTTCTTCAACAGTTCCGTAACACAGTTTGCGTCGTTCTTTACCGCGAATGCTCAGCTCAGCGAAAAAGAACTGCTTGAGATCAAGAAAATTATTGAAAACGAAATTGAGAAAAAACACAAGTGATGGAAACCTATATCTGGAAACTGATCCTTTGTTCCGCCGCATTCATTGCAATTTACTTTCTGATCTTTGAAAAGCAGAAAAACCACCGTTTCAAAAGATTTTATCTGTTGGGAAGCATAGTTTTTTCGCTAATGATTCCGCTGACAGCCATTACTTATGGTGTTCAGGAAGTTCAGAATCAGATGATTATTCCGGATGAAACCGGCACTGTGGATTTTACAGGATATGTGACTGAACCTTCAGCTTTTACGACGGAAAATATTCTGGCAGGAATTTACGCTCTGATTACTCTTTTTCTGCTGATCCGCTTTGGCGTAAATCTTTCGAAACTGATCCGGGAAACGAGAACAGGCCAAAGAATTCCGTTTGGAAATCATTTTTTAATCCTGAAAAATCAGAAAACCCATCCGTACAGCTTCTGGAAATACATTTTTCTGAACAAAAGCGATTTTGAAAACCAACAGATTGATGAAAAAATTCTTATTCATGAAAAGGCACATCTAGATCAGAAACACAGTCTGGACATACTTTTTACAGAGCTTTTGCTTGCTGTGTTCTGGTTTAATCCAAGCTTTTATCTTTACCGCAAAGCCATTATCACAAACCACGAATTTCTTGCTGACGAAGCTGTTCTGGCGCAGGAAAACCATATCACGAACTATCAGAAACTTCTTTTAAGCGAGCTTATTTCCGAAAGAATATTATTTACACAGCCTTTCAATTTAAGTAACACCAAAAAAAGAATTAAAATGATGACTACACCTAAAAACAGAACAGGAAAATATTTAAGCTGGCTTACACTGCCGCTGTCAGCATTTCTATTTTTCATGTTCACCGAAAAGATTCCGGCAAAAAATACCACTCCGGAAAAAACTGTAGTGGCAGACAACAGCATTCCTTCGCTTGACAAAGAAGAGGCTAAAACACCTTCAAAACAGGAGATTACACTTTCTGACACCATCAGAAAACCTACCGTTGAAGATATGCGCAAAGTGGAGAAGCAAGTCGAAGAAGCCAGAAAAAATCTAGAAGAAGCGCAGAAAAAATTACAGAAATCAGAAACGGAACTGCAGAAAATAAGAGAAGTAATTCCGCCTCCGCCTCCACCAGCGCCGGCCAGTGGTGGAAGTCTTGAAGCCGAAAACCATGCAGATCAGACACCGGAGTTTCCGGGTGGCCTCAATGCGTTCCGAAACAAAGTTGGAATGACGCTCAACACTGCTATATTTAAAGAAGATGAAGGACTGCTGAAGTCAGATGTTGATTACCTCATCAACGAAAACGGAAAACTGGAAATAGTGAGCGTTAAAGGAAACAACCCGAAATTTAACGGGGAGATCACAAGAACTCTGAAACAGATCAGCAACGAGACTGAGTGGAAACCCGCAATGAAAGACGGCAAACCGGTAAGCTACCGTCTGAGACTTCCACTGACAATGAAATTCGAAAACAATACGGAAAACAGTAAATAGAAAACGAGAGCAGAGATTTCTGCTCTTTTTTATTTGAATTCTGTAAAGATCCCCAATCTTTATTCCTTTATCTTTGTTCTTTATTCTGAGCAATGAACTTTAATCTGCATTCCGAATTTAAACCTACCGGAGACCAGCCACAGGCAATAAAAAAACTTACGGAAGGCCTAGAAACCGGCGAAAAATACCAGACACTTCTCGGCGTAACCGGCTCGGGAAAAACCTTTACCATCGCGAATGTCGTGAACAACGTTCAGCGGCCAACCATTGTATTGGCACACAACAAAACTCTGGCCGCGCAGCTTTTTATGGAGTTCAAAGAGTTTTTTCCGGACAATGCGGTTGAATATTTCGTTTCCTACTACGATTATTATCAGCCGGAAGCTTACATCGCACGAACCGGAACCTATATTGAAAAAGACCTTTCCATCAACGAAGAAGTTGAAAAACTGCGGCTTTCCGCAACGGCCAGTCTGCTTTCGGGCAGAAGAGACGTACTTATTGTGGCTTCCGTTTCCTGTATTTACGGTATCGGAAACCCGTCGGAATTCAACAAATCTCTTATTTCGATTCAGGTTGGAAATAAAGTGACGAGAACCGCTTTTCTGCACTCTTTGGTTAACGCTCTATATGCCAGAACCTTAAATGAATTCCAGCGCGGAACATTCAGAGTAAAAGGAGATGTTATTGATGTTTTCCCGGCGTATTCGGACAACGCTTTGCGTGTACAGTTTTTTGGAGACGAAATTGAAAAAATCCAGAGTTTTGATCCTGTTTCGGGCAATGTTATTTCTAATTTTGAACAGATTCAGATTTATCCTGCAAATCTTTTTGTAACGACAAAAGAAACTCTGAACAGCGCCATCCGCGACATTCAGGACGACCTTGTAAAACAGGTTGAATTTTTTGAAAGCATAGAGAAACCGCTTGAAGCGAAGCGCCTTCAGGAAAGAACAGAACTCGACCTTGAAATGATTAAGGAACTGGGTTACTGTTCCGGAATTGAAAATTATTCCCGCTATATGGACGGCAGATTGCCGGGGTCGCGGCCTTTCTGTCTGTTGGATTATTTTCCGAAAGATTTTCTGATGGTGATTGATGAAAGTCACGTTACCATTCCACAGGTTCATGCAATGTACGGCGGTGACCGCAGCAGAAAGGAATCTTTGGTAGAATTTGGTTTCCGGCTTCCAGCGGCAATGGACAACCGGCCTTTGAAATTTGAAGAATTTGAGGGAATGCAGAATCAGGTTATTTACGTTTCCGCAACGCCTGCAGATTATGAACTTGAAAAAACCGGCGGCGAGTACATTGAGCAGATTATCCGTCCGACCGGCCTCTTAGACCCGGTAATTGAAGTTCGACCGACGATGAATCAGATTGATGATTTGATGGAGGAAATTCAGAAGCGCGCAGAAGTAGATGAAAGGGTTTTGGTGACCACTTTGACCAAGAAAATGGCCGAAGAACTCACAAAATATTTTACAAAATTCGGAATCCGCTGCCGCTACATTCATTCTGATGTAGAAACACTGGAAAGGATCCAGATTATGCAGGATTTGCGGACCGGACTTTTTGATGTTCTGATTGGAGTGAATCTTCTGCGTGAAGGATTGGATCTGCCTGAAGTTTCACTAGTTGCCATTTTGGATGCGGACAAAGAAGGAATGCTGCGTTCCCGCCGTTCTATGATTCAGACAGTCGGACGAGCTGCAAGAAACCTCAACGGAAAAGCAATTATGTATGCCGATAAAATGACCGGAAGCATGCAAAGAACTATTGACGAAACCAATTACCGTCGCGAAAAACAGCAGAAATACAACGAGGAGAACAACATCACCCCGACACAGGTCAGCAAGAAAATTTCTGAAACCCTGGTTGGCCGCGCAAAAGACTTTCCGGACGAAAAATACACCCAAAAACAGCTTCTTGCCGAAGTCGCCGAAACCAAAGCCAGTTACGGAAGCGAAGATTTAGAAAAACTCATCCTGGAAAAACAGAAAGCTATGGAAGCAGCTGCAAAAAATCTGGATTTTATTAAAGCAGCAAAGCTAAGGGATGAAATTGCGGCGCTGAAGTCATAAAATACAATTACATACTGTTTAGATAAAAACGTCTCGGATTAATCATCTGAGATTTTTGTGATTTGTAGTAGTTCTACGATATGCACAACCGGTACTATTTCCTATTTTTATTTTCCGGATTATTTCTTTTTTTTAAATGCAGACAGAACCGTTTATCAAAGTGAAGACAAAGTCAGTTGTTTCTTTGGAAAAACTTTCCGAAGAATACAGTATTGCACCTGAAGAAATCCGGAAATTTCACAATGAACACTGCGCTGTTCACGAGATTCTTCCCGAAACGCTGCCCAAATTTGTAGAGTATATTTATCTTCCTGCTCATTCGGTAAAAAAAAGACAACAAAGTCTTTTACAGACGCCAGCTTTGGAACTACCAAATAAAATCAGTAAAAAGAAATATGGCGTGATAATCAGGTTTCCAAACAGAGATCTTCAGATTCACTACACTATTACTGTTTCACGTTTATCAGGTGGAATTATTGAAATTCAAAAGGATAAAACATGGGTAAACAACGAGGAAGTTGACCGGCAGATTGAAAAACTCGCTGAAGCAGCTTCGGAAGCAGTTTATCCGTTGCAGGTTTCGACACAGTCCAATGGCGCATTAAACAAAATTATAAACCATAAAGACATTTCAGGAAGGTTTAAAAATGATATTTATCCCAAACTGCGCCAATATTACGTTGGAAATGTTGCGGATGAAATTTTGGGGAAACTTACCAGATCATTTGATCAGTTGGGGAGTAACTGCGGGTTTTTACGAAAAAATTCTTTTTTCAACCTTTATTTTCAACCGGTGTACCGTTTTTACAGCAGTTTTAAAATAACACAAAATTTTTCATTCTATTTCCCGAAAGCGGATATTATGGCTGATTATGATGCTGAATTTACTCTGGATAAAGAGTTTACACGCAGCAACAAAGTTGCAATGAGAATTGAAGGTGAAGAATCCGAAAGCTTCTTCAGCCGTCATAAAAAAAGAGGAAAGGTGGATTTGCTTTACAAGTTTCACCGTGACAATAATGAGATATTTTCGATAACGGGAAGTATTACCTGTTTTGAGAGAGAAACAGAACATATCACGCAGTTCGAGATGTTCGAATTGAATTAAGTTTTTTATATTTAATGCATAAAAACACAAAATGAGCCAAAAACATAAAGTATGTCAGGGCGCGATCTGCAAATGTCAGTTTGGAACTATGCCGGACAAGCTTAAGGTTCTGACGCAGAACAAACACTACATCAACGATAAGGACGCGAAAGAAAAACTGGTAGCCACCCACATGGATATCGGGATGACTTTTGAAAAAAACACTTTTGGCCAGTGCAAACTGCAGCCTTCTTCATCCGGCTATCTTCCGTGTGTTCCCGCCTTACAGAAATGGACGGGCCAATACGAGAAAGTAAAGTATGAAATCAATGGCGGAAACCCACTTTTAGAAGACAGCAAAGGAATCTGCGCAATCAGTGGAAGCCCGAGCATTGAGATAACTTTTCATGGGCAGACGGCGGAACCGACGCAGAAGAATGTGGAGAATGCGGAGGAAGA
>JAEXBA010000019.1 GCA_023457935.1 Bacteroidota bacterium
CTTGCCCCCCGCCGAAATTCTTTCCCGGCATTTTCCAGTTAAACGCCGTACTTAAATTTCATTGTTTTTTTCAGATCCGGATGCAGACTCAGTGCAACAGGACAGTTTTGGGCTGTACTTTCAATAAATTGCTTTTCATCTTCCTGATACTCAGCAGGAAAATCAAAATAGCAAACCACTTCCCCAATTCTGCGCGGATTCGAAAGCATAATTTTCTGAATCTCGCACGAAGCGCCGTCAATATTAATTTCCTGTTCCTTTCCCAAAATTGCAATGGTCGTCAGCGCGCATTCCGCTAAAGAAGTTGCACACAGGTCGGTAGGCGAAAATTTCTCGCCTTTACCGTGATTATCGGTGGGCGCATCGCTCACAATTTTGCTTCCGCTCTGCAGATGTTCGGCTTCACAACGCAGGTCGCCGAGGTACGTTATTTTTGCTGTCATATATTCAGATTTTATTTTTCTTTGAAGCTTATTCCCGCTTTCACTACTCGCTTTTTTGCCGGCTCCGCTTCGCTCCGCCGCCAAAAAGAGCTCAGACACGCCGTTCAATCGGGGCTAGGGTTTTCCGCAGGAAAGAATATTCTAGAAATGAAAGATATCCTTTGCCATGTTGAAGGCGCTCTCGAAGTTCAGCATATTCTGTGAAATATCAATTTTTTCGGCGTGCATAAAGTTGAAAACCTGTTCTGTCGGCATGTTTCCAACAAGATCATCTTTCGCCATCGGACAGCCGCCGATTCCTTTAATTGCCGAATCAAAATGGCGGCAGCCGTTGTCATAAGCCGCTTTCAGTTTCACGTAAGAATCTTCGTAGCGGTTATGAAAATGTCCTCCGAAAGTCACTTCAGGATATTTGGACGGTATCTTATCAAAAAGAAGTGCAATTGTTTCCGGCGTCGCTACGCCTGTAGTATCCGAAAGCTGAATGTCTTTAATACCGATTTCCGCAAAACGATTGGCCCAGAAATCCACATCTTCCCATTTCCACATTTCACCGTAAGGATTGCCAAACGCCATGGAAAAATAAATATTCAGCGCTTTTCCGGAGTTTTTTGTCATTTCCAGAATTTCCAGAATCTGCGAAAAGGCCACTTCCCTGCTTTTATTGGTATTCCGGTGCTGAAATGTTTCCGAAATCGAAAAAGGAAAACCCAGAACATCTACCTGATCATGTGTCAGTGCGTGTTCTGCACCGCTGATATTCGCGACAATTACAGAAAGTTTTGTATCGGAAATGGATTTGTCAATATTGTCCAGAACTTCACCGCTGTCTGCCATTTGAGGGATTGCTTTAGGCGAAACGAAGCTTCCGCAGTCCAGCATATCAAAATTTACAGACATCAGTGCGTTGATGTAGTCAATCTTCTTCTGTGTCGGGATAAATTCACCCCAACCCTGCATGGCATCACGTGGACATTCGGTAAGGAACATTTTACTTTTTTAGATTTTCGTAAAGATACTAATTTTGATGAAAGACGGAAGAAACCCTTCAGAAGCCCGCAAAGTTCGGGAAAACGCTGAAACTTCCGGTGTTCCTGTTCCCTCTTCCAAACAAAAAGAATTATCTTTGTTAAAACAGAAATTCATTAATAATGCAGACAATAGAATTCAACCTGGACTGGAAACTGAAACTCCAGAACCGCTTCATCAACTATGCAAAAATCTATTCCACTTCGGATCCGGAAAGCGAATCTACACCTTCCACACCTCAGCAGTGGAATATTGCCAAATATATTTTTGAGGAACTTCAGGCATTGGGTCTGGAAAATGTTGAACTGGACGGCAACGGTTACATCTACGCTTTCGTTCCTTCCAATCTTGAAAATGATGACGAGCCAACGGTAGGATTCATCGCACACTACGATACGTCGCCGGATTTCAACGGTGAAAATGTGAAACCTCAGATCTGGGACGATTATGACGGCGGAGATTTGCTGCTGAACAAGGAAACCGGATTTACACTTTCTTCCACAAAATTTGAAAGCTTAAAAAAATATGTCGGTAAAACACTGATTACTACTGATGGTACAACGCTTCTTGGCGCGGACGACAAAGCCGGTGTTGCAGAAATCGTTACTGCTGCGGAATACCTTCTGGCGCATCCGGAAATTAAACACGGCAGAATTGCAATAGGTTTTACGCCTGACGAGGAAATCGGACGCGGTGCACATAAGTTTGATGTTGAAAAATTCGGTGCAGAATGGGCATACACTATGGACGGCAGTGAAGCAGGTGAACTGGAATATGAAAACTTCAACGCAGCAGGCGCTGTTGTAAAAATTCACGGCTTGAGTGTTCATCCTGGTTATGCTTACGGAAAAATGGTGAATGCCGGACTTTTAGCTGCAGAATTCGCCAATATGCTTCCTGAAAACGAAACACCTGCAACCACAAAAGGTTTTGAAGGATTTTTTCATCTGACAGATATGACTGCCGATGTTTCCGAAGCGAAACTTCAGTACATTATCCGCGACCACGACGCCGATAAGTTTGAAGCCCGAAAAAAACTTATGCTTGATAAAGTAGCGGAATTCAACCGGAAATATGGCGAAAATACCGCTGAAGTTGAAATAAAAGAGCAGTACCGCAATATGAAACAGCAGTTTGAAGGCAAAATGCACATTATTGATATTGCAGCTCAGGCAATGAAAGATGCCAATGTTGAGCCACAAATCAAAGCAATCCGTGGTGGAACTGACGGCGCACAGCTTTCGTATATGGGGCTTCCTTGTCCGAATATTTTTGCCGGCGGAATGAATTTCCATGGTCCGTACGAGTATGTTGCCCTGGAAACGATGGAAAAAGCCGTGAAAGTGATTGTGAATATTGCAAGAGCGGTTAAAAAAAGATAATTTTCTTTAAAAACTTCCACTAAAAGTTCTCCTTCTCCGGGAGAACTTTTTTATTTAATTCAAATAAATTAATTTTAAATTAAAATTCAGGAAATACTAACGTCTTAATTTTGAAAAAACTCAAAATGCCGAACAAACGCGACGTTGAAATTGTCATCCTTTCGGATATTCATCTGGCAACATACGGCTGTCACGCAACCGAACTGGTCGCTTATCTGAAAAGCATCAATCCAAAATTATTAATTCTTAACGGTGATATTATCGACGGCTGGGCATTTTCCAAAAAGTATTTTCCCACCTCGCACATGGCAGTTTTAAGTGAGTTTTTTAAAATGATGAAGAATGATACGCAAATCATCTACATCACGGGAAATCATGACGAATTTCTCAGAAAATACTCCGATTTACAAATGGGAAACCTTTTTCTTACCGATAAATATCTTCTTGAAATTGACGGTAAGAAACACTGGATTTTCCACGGTGACATCTTTGATCATACCACAAAAGGCGGCGCAAAAATCATTGCAAAAATTGGCGGCATTGGTTACGACTGGCTGATTTTGGTGAACCGCGCGATTAACTGGTTTCTTGGCCTGTTCGGAAAACCGAAGGTTTCACTATCCAAAAAAATTAAAAATTCGGTGAAAAAAGCTGTTGCCTTTATTGCGGATTTTGAACAGAAAGCCATTGAACTGGCGATCGACAATCATTATGATTACGTGATTTGCGGCCATATTCACATGCCTTCAGACCGTATTGCCACAAACGAACACGGTTCTGTGCGTTACCTGAATTCCGGTGACTGGATTGAAAATCTTTCCTGGCTGGAATACAACAACAGTGAATGGAAACTGAATTTCTTTGATTCTAAAAATTTCCAGAAACCGGAAATTGAGCCGAACGACATTTCCGTAAATATGGAAGATTTTATTCATCCGGCTGCTTTTGCCAGCTTTGTTGGCGGAAAAGTCTAAGTTAAAAATGAACCCAACCCTGAGCTGTAATTTCGGAAAGTTCGTTACTGCCGCGTAAAACCATATAATTTCCCTGCTCCAGATCTACCGCATGACCGATTACTGTAAAATCCGGATGGTTTCTTATTTTCTCGAAATCATCAGGTGAAATGGTAAACAGAAGTTCATAATCCTCACCACCGGAAAGTGCTGCCATTGCAGGATTCAGGTTAAATTCATCCGCAGTGGAAATGGTCAGCGAGTCCATCGGGATTTTTTCTTCGTACAGGCGGAATCCAACCTTACTCTGATCAGAAAGATGCAGGATTTCTGAAGCCAAACCGTCTGAAATATCCATCATCGAGGTTGGTAAAACATCAAGTTCTTCGAAGATTTTCTTCACATCGGTTCTTGCTTCCGGTTTCAGCTGTCTTTCAAGAATATAATCGTAACCTTCCATTTCGGGCTGCATATTCGGATTGGCAAGAAAAACAGCATGTTCTCTTTCCAGAATCTGCAAACCCATATAGGCCGCACCCAAATCTCCGGTAACTACTAAAAGATCATTCGGTTTTGCGCCGCTTCTTTTCACAATATTCGCGGAATCTTCCAGTCCGATTGCGGTAATACTCATCACAAGTCCGGCATTGGAACTTGTGGTATCGCCACCAATGAGATCAACACCATATCTCTCACATGCCAGTGCAATTCCTGCATATATTTCATCCAGTGCTTCCACCGGAAAACGGTTTGAAACTGCAAGAGAAACCAAAATCTGTGTCGGCGCTGCATTCATGGCTGCAATATCACTCAAATTAACAACAACCGCCTTATAGCCCAAATGCTTCAAAGGAACATAGCCCAGGTTAAAATGAACACCTTCAGCCAAAACATCGGTTGTAACGACTACTTTTTTCCCATCAGGATTGATTACTGCAGCGTCATCTCCAACTGAAATTTCACTAGATGGGTTTTTTAAACTAAATTTTTCGGTAAGATGTTTAATCAGTCCAAATTCTCCAAGCTGTGAAATGGGTGTAAGATTAAGGTTTTTATCTTCTAACATGTTGGGGAGTTAATGTTTTCTATTTTACTTCAAATACTGACGGATCCAGATTTTCAGGGCGAAAAGGCAGTTTTTTGATATCTTCTTTTGTGAAGACGGTATGATTCGGTGATTTAAACTGAGTAAGAACTTCCAGAATATCATCAGGTGGATTTGTTGATTTTCTCAGCATCATATCAATCCAGACACCGAAAGCTTCAGAAGTGGCAAGGTGTGTTCCGTCCGGAAGGTAGAATTTATGAAGAAACTGGTAGATGGATCCGTCTTCAGAAAAACCGTCTATTTCCAGACTTACATATACTTCCTGATCCATATACACTTCCTTGAAGAACGAGAACCTTTCATGCAGAATTACAGGGCCGATTCCCCAGCGGTTCAGCTCGCGCAGACCCATTTTGTTTTTCGACATAAAAGCCATTCTGGTTTGTGCGCAGTATTCCACGTAAGCCGAATTGGCAAGATGGCGGTTGGCATCAATATCGCTCCAGCGGACTTCAAATTTATGGTAGTAAACAGACATTTTTTTAATTTGTGCAAAGGTACTCAAACGATTTCTACTGCAAAACTTTGTATGGGAAAGAAAATGTGTACAGAACGGCTACATCTTAGTCGTTCTCCTTATCTTTTTTTCTGAAGACTCTTTTCAGAAAGCCTTCTTTCTTTTCCGGTTCCGCTGTGTTTGCCGGTGTCTGTATTTTTTCCTTTACTTCTTTGGCCGTCTTCGAAACACCTTTTCCAACGGCCTTAGCATCTGTAACTGTTGTTTTTACGGTTTGCTCCGTATTTTCAATGTTCTTGCCGATAAGTGTTTTCTTCAGACCTTCCTGAATTCCCTGCCAGAATAAGTTAAAGAAAGATTTCGTTGGATCGCGTTTTACATTGTCCACCGTTACGGTTTCAGGATAGTCTTTCGAATTGGTTCGTACCACCATATTTACGATCGCAGAAAGTACTTTATTCTTTTCTTTTGAATCTTTTTTCAGAACCGAAACCTTCAGGTCTTTGTGTTTCATATTCACCACGCCGTTAAGGCCGGTTTTTGTGCCGTTGAAATTGAAAATAAGATTCTCGATGGCTCCTGTTGCACGTACTTTAAGATAGGGTTCTATAAACGGATTGATTCTGGAAGCCGGCAGATCGGAAATGTTTCCCGAAATCGAAAACGCATCATTCTGTTTTGCCGTATCCAGATTCCACTTCACATTCATCGGCGAAGCGTTCATAAAGGAAGTTTTTATCGTAATCGGAATGGCTGTCGGTTTTCCCGGTGATTTCCCGGAATTAAGGTTTTTCACATTCATACTGAAATTACCGAAAACTAGTTTTCCGGGCCCTTCACTCTGTTTGGTATCTTCCTCATATTCCAGAACGGAGTTTTTGATGTCAAGATTCCCTACAGTCAGCGGAAATTTGATGCTTCGTAACAGTTCACTGTACATTGGCTTGATGCTCGGATCATCTTTCGGAATCTTACTTCTGAAAATATTCGCCTTTACACCGTTCAGCAGAACCTGAGAAACATTCATGAATTTTTTGTCTGAAACGAGATCCCAGTTTCCGTTTCCGGTAATCTGGTTCACAGCAATATCGTACAGATCTTTTTCCACAGGAATCATTCGGATAAACTGCGCGCGCGAAACAGTTGGTTTCATGGCAAAATTGTTCACGAGAAAATTTCCTTTCTGAAACTTGATCAAACCTGCACTCATATTGTAAAATTCTGTGCGGTAACTGAAGTTTTTCGTAGTGAAATTATAGGTTCCCAGCTTAAAAGGAATTCCCTTTTTCACGGTTTCGGAATTCATTTCAAGATTCTGAACATTTGCATACAGATTGTTGAATACCAAAGGGCGGTTCGGCCGGTCAACAGTAAGGTTGGAATTCTTCACTGTAATATTCCGAACCTTTAACGGCAGCTGAATTCCGCGCATTGAAAACTTCTTTCTTTCCTCGCTTTCGGGCGCAGTAAATTTGCCGTTCAGTGCATCCAGAACCAGATTCTGAACATCAACCGACAGACGGTTCTTTTCAAACTTCCAGCTGTTGATATCGGCGAAAATATGATTCAACGAAAAATCCAGAAGCGGCTTCGAAGAATACTTCACTTTAGGTTTTACCATAATACCGCGCGATTCCACACTTTTTGGATTCGCAGAAAGTGAGTTTACTGTAATTTCCTGATCGGGCGTAATGTAATTGAGACCGTTTCCGCCAATAAGAAACTTTTCATAGGAAAACGGAATGTTTCCTTTTGCCGTTTCCCTGTCCATTCTCATATTGGAGACGTTAAGATTCAGGGTTTCTGCAGCAAAAAGCCGTGTTTTATCCGGATTCAGAATCTCTACTTTTGCTTTGTTCATCTGTACATCCTGAAGATTCACATCATAAGTAAAATCCTTTTCTGTTTTGCTTTTCGGAGCCGATGTTGTAAACATTTTTATTTCAGGATTCTGAAACGTAACATTGGACAGGGCAATTTTGTTGTTCTTCATCACAATGTCCTTGAAAGTCATCTGATCTGCATTAAAATCAAAAAGGTTACGCTTCTTCGGATAGTAACGGATGAACTGATCGTACGTGAGCAAAGGAACGAGTCTGAATTTCTGAATGTCCATAAGACCGTTCTTTGTGGTGATGACGTTAGCCGTTAAAGCGTATACGTTATCCGGCCGGAAATAAAAATTTCTTCCGTTAATGTCATACTTATCGAAAACCACAGGAAGTTTCTGCTCTACAGATTTTTCGGTGAGCTGAAGATTGGTAACATCCAGCATAAGATCGTTTACAGAAAGAAACTTCTGCTTTGTGTGGCGGTACATGCTGATATCGCCGTCTTTAATTTTTAAATTCTTAAAAAGCAGTGGATTTCGCTCTTTCCCTGTGCGGTTGTCAACAGGTTTTGCCAAGGTTACTTTCAGCCGTGGCTTTACCAGCAAAAGGTCGGAAGTATTGATTTTCTTGTTGAATACTGCATCATAAATTCCCAACCGGCTGATTTTTAAAGAATCAACAGTTCCGTCAACACCGATTACATTCCGGTTTTCAGGATTTTTACTTTTCACTGCAATTTTGGTTGCCAAGATATTGCCCGTTCCCAAATCCACATCCAGCGTGGAATATTTAATCTCATAATCAGAGTTTTTTCTGATATAATCAGGAAGATTTTCCTTAAGCCACCAGTTTACCCCAATATTTCCAAGGAGAAAAAGAATGGCCAGAACAGCCAGTGAAATAAGCGATATTTTAAGCCACTTTTGCATTCTGCAAAAATAAAATTGTGACTGTTTTGCGCGTTATAAGATTTTAGGGATTGCTTACAGCTTGGTGTCCGAATGGTTTATCCGCTGACTCAGGACGAATTTATCTGTATTTTTTTTCTGAACAGTTCTGAAATAATGTGAACGCTTATTTTACTTCCAGTTCAACTACAAAGCCTTCGTGGCTCCGGACGTTCATCACTTTGCCGTCTTCAAAACTCAGATACTGCCCTTTTATTCCCGTCAGAACACCTTCAAACTCAGGATTTTTATCCAAAGTGAAAGCGGTTATTTTCCCGTTGTTTTCATAGGGATAGTCTAAACGGACCATTTCACCGGTTTCATTGTAAAAATTTTCAAAATTTTCAGGGAAATACTGCTGAATTCGGTTTCGGAAATCCGCTAGGTCCAGATCATCTTCAAAATCGTCTTCCAGCATTTTTTTGTAATTCGTTTTGTCCGGAAGATGTTCTTTTAGGGCAACTTCAATCATTCCGGCTTCATACCGGTTGTCGGTTTTGGCAATCGGGAGTGCAAATGTAGCGCCCTGATCAATCCATCTCGTCGGAATCTGGTTGAACCGCGTAACGCCAACTTTTACATCACCGGTGTAAGCCAGGTACACAATATGCGGCTGCAGCTGGATCTGCTTTTCCACTTCGAGATCGCGTTCTGCCTCGCCAAGATGGGCACGGGAAAGTTCCGGACGGATGATCGTATCGCTTGCATAAGGACTTTCGAAAAAACATTTCTTGCAGAAACCCATTCTGAAGATTTTTTCTTCGCTGCCGCAGTTTACGCATTCATAACCGATATGTTTCAGTCTGATTTTCCTGCCGATAAGCTGATTAATATTGATCAGATCATCAGAAAGCGATAAATAATACTGAATCGGTTTCCCGTTTTCGGTTCTCATTTTCAGAACCTGTCCTTTGAATAGCATTGCGGTTGAAATTTCAGTAAAAATAAGCAAAACTATCTGCGCAGAGGAAAAAATTCCCTGGGAAATAGCGGACAAAGATTGACAATCATACTAAAATCAGTTCGTTACCCTTCAACTTAATTGAGTAAATTTGCTGCACAAAAAAATTGCGATGACCTATCTTGTTACCGGCGGAAGCGGATTTATCGGATCTCATTTGGTGGAGGCACTTCTGAAAAACGGACATTCTGTCATAAACATTGACAACTTCGATGATTTTTATGATTACAAAATAAAAATCCGCAATACTTTAGAATCTGCCGGAAAAGATACCGAATTCAGTTTCAGCTCTAAAGAAATTGATATTCAGAAAGTTATTATTGAAACTACTTCTGATCACTATCAGCTATTTTATCAGGATATCCGCGATCTGGAAGGTCTCAGAAAAGTTTTTGAAAATCATAGCATTGATATGGTGATTCATCTCGCGGCGCTTGCAGGCGTGAGACCTTCCATTGAACGGCCTTTGGAATATGAAGAAGTGAACATCAAAGGAACGATGAATCTGTGGGAACTCTGTAAGGAATTCAACATCAAAAAATTTGTAAACGCTTCATCTTCCAGTGTTTACGGAAACAATGAGAAAATTCCTTTTTCTGAAACAGATAATGTAGACAAGCCAATTTCGCCTTATGCCGCGACAAAAAAATGCACGGAAATTCTTGGGCATGTTTACCATCATCTTTATGGGATTGACATGGTTCACCTGCGTTTCTTCACCGTTTATGGCCCAAGACAGAGGCCGGATCTTGCGATTCATAAATTCACCAAAATCATTGCTGAACAAGGACAGATTCCGTTTTATGGCGACGGCTCCACTTCCCGAGATTATACTTTTATTGATGATATTATCGACGGCATTCTGAAATCAGTGAAAATTCTGGAAGAAAAAAATGCAGTTTATGAGATCCTGAATCTCGGCGAAAATGAAGTCATTAACCTTCAGGAAATGGTATCTGCACTGGAAAACGAAATGAAGACCGAAGCCCAAAAAAACACTTTGTCAATGCAGCCCGGAGACGTCCTGAAAACCAATGCTGATATTACCAAAGCAAGAACATTAATCGGTTACCGGCCCTCGACAAACTTCCAAAATGGCATAAAAAAATTTGTGGAATGGTTTTTGAGAAATTGAGCCGAAAGTAAGACTTCAGTTCTTCTGAAAATCCAGTGGCCACAACCCTGAAATGCCGTTTCCAGAAAGCCCTCTGTAAAAAGCAGCAAAAGAATTGAAAATCAGGGAGAAAAAGCTTTGTTTTCCCACCTATTTTTTTACTTTTGCAAAAAATTTAGAAAACACACATTATTATATGTACTGGACACTAGAATTAGCTTCTTATTTAAGCGATGCCCCTTGGCCAATGACCAAGGCAGAATTAATTGACTACGCCATCAGAACCGGCGCACCAATGGAAGTGGTAGAAAACCTTCAGGCTATTGAAGACGAAGGGGAAATCTACGAATCTATCGAAGAAGTCTGGAGCGATTATCCAACGGATGAAGACTTCCTTTGGAACGAAGACGAATACTAAAAAAACAAGTAGGCTTCAGGCAAATTGCTTCAAGCCTATTTTCATTGTATCACTGCACCAATTGTGCTAATTATTAACGCTTACTGCATCCCGCGTAAGCTTAGAGCAAAAAAATATGAGTTTCTTAAACAAAGTTCTTAAAGGTTTTCTTGGCGACAAAAATGCGGCGGACCTGAAAGAAGTAAAAAAAGTTGTCAATAAAATTAAGGCAGTAGAGCCGGGAATTCAGGATCTTTCTGATGACGGCCTGAGAGAAAAAACAGCCGAATTCAAAGACAAAATCAAAGCTGCATCGGCCGATTATACCGCTGAAATTGAGCAGACAAAAGAAAAGATTTCCCATACATCCAATATCGATGAAAAGGAAGCTCTTTTTACGAAAATTGAAACGCTGAAGAAGAATTCCTACGAAGTTGAAGAAAAAGTTCTGAACGAAATTCTGCCTGAAGCATTCGCTTTGATTAAGGAAACCGCCAGAAGATGGGCCGAAAACGGAGAAATCCGTGTAAAAGCAAACGAGTGGGACAAACAGCTCGCTGCTGCCAATAAAGATTTCCTCACCATTGAAGGTGATACCGCAATCTGGAAAAACCACTGGAATGCACACGGTACAGATGTCATCTGGGATATGGTTCACTATGACGTTCAGTTTATTGGTGGTGTTGTGCTTCACTCCGGAAAAATTGCCGAAATGGCAACCGGTGAAGGTAAAACTTTGGTAGGAACACTTCCTATTTATCTGAATGCACTTCCGGGAAGAGGCGTTCACGTTGTAACGGTAAACGACTACCTTGCAAAACGTGACTCCGCGTGGATGGGGCCGCTTTATCAGTTCCACGGACTTTCCATCGACTGTATCGACAACCATCAGCCAAACTCTGATTCAAGAAGATCGGCATACAATTCAGACATTACGTACGGAACCAATAACGAATTCGGTTTCGATTATCTGAGAGACAACATGGTGACTTCACCTACAGAACTGGTTCAGAGAGATCTGAATTTTGCAATTGTGGATGAGGTGGATTCCGTTTTGGTGGATGACGCCAGAACACCGCTGATTATTTCCGGTCCGGTTCCTCAGGGCGACCGTCAGGAATTTGATGTTCTGAAACCATCGGTTGACAGAATTGTGGCAGTTCAGAAACAGACCATTTCACACGTCTTCAACGAAGCGAAAAAACTGATCGCTAACGGTAACAGCAAAGAAGGCGGTTTCAAACTGCTGCAGGCATACAGAGGACTTCCAAAATCAAGACCGCTGATTAAGTTCCTTTCTGAAACCGGAAACAAAGCATTGCTTCAGAAAACAGAAGCGTATTACATGCAGGACAACAACCGCGAAATGCCGAAAGTGGACAAAGACCTTTATTTCGTGATCGACGAGAAGAACAATCAGATTGATTTAACAGATAAAGGGATTGAATATATGTCGCAGGGAACTGAAGACAAAGATTTCTTCGTTCTTCAGGATATCGGGACCGAAATTGCAGAGCTTGAAGCGAAAAACCTTCCGAAAGAAGAAGAATTCGCAGCGAAAGAAGACCTTTTCCGTGATTTTGCGGTAAAATCTGAACGCGTTCACACCATGAACCAGCTGCTGAAGGCCTACACTCTTTTCGAAAAAGATGACGAATATGTTGTTATCGACGGTGAAGTAAAAATCGTTGATGAGCAAACCGGACGTATTATGGAAGGAAGACGTTATTCCGACGGTCTTCACCAGGCCATTGAAGCAAAGGAAAATGTAAAAATCGAAGCGGCAACGCAGACTTTTGCAACCATCACGCTTCAGAACTACTTCCGTATGTACAACAAACTTGCGGGTATGACCGGTACCGCGGAAACGGAAGCCGGAGAACTTTGGCAGATTTACAAACTGGATGTAGTGGTAATTCCTACCAACCGCCCGATCCAGAGAGACGACAGACAGGATCTGGTGTACAAAACCAACCGTGAAAAATACAACGCCGTAATTGAAGAAGTAGAAAGACTTACTGCTGCAGGAAGACCGGTACTGGTTGGTACTACATCGGTAGAAATCTCTCAGTTGCTTTCAAGAGCGTTACAGTTAAGAAAAATAAACCATCAGGTTCTGAATGCGAAGCTTCACGCAAAAGAAGCAGAAATTGTAGCTGAAGCAGGAAGACCGGGACAGGTAACCATCGCCACCAACATGGCGGGCCGTGGTACCGACATCAAACTCCGTGAAGGCGTGAAAGAAGCCGGTGGTCTTGCCATTATCGGTACGGAAAGACACGACTCAAGACGTGTTGACAGACAGCTTAGAGGTCGTGCCGGCCGTCAGGGAGATCCGGGAAGCTCGCAGTTTTATGTTTCTCTTGAAGACAACCTGATGCGTCTTTTCGGTTCCGAAAGAATCGCGAAGATGATGGACAGAATGGGCCATAAAGACGGTGAGGTTATTCAGCATTCAATGATTACCAAGTCTATCGAAAGAGCGCAGAAAAAAGTGGAGGAAAACAACTTCGGTATCCGTAAAAGATTGCTGGAATATGATGACGTAATGAACAAACAGCGTGATGTTATCTACAAAAGAAGAAAGAATGCTTTGTTTGGAGATCACCTGAAATACGACATTTCCAACATGATTTATGATGTTTCCCATTCCGTTGTGAACAAAACCAAAATGGAAGGAGACTATAAAGATTTTGAATACGAAATCATCAAGAATTTCACAATGGAATCTCCGGTTTCCGAGAACGATTTCAAGAACAAAACCGTTCAGGAACTCTCAAACATCGTTTTCAAAGCTGCTGAAGAAGACTACAGAAAGCGTCTTGAACTTATGAAAGAAAAGTCGTTCCCGATTATCGAGAATGTATACCAGAATCAGGGTTCCATGTTCAAAATGATTCAGGTTCCTTTTACCGACGGGCACAGAACAATGACTATTGTAACCGATCTTGAAAAAGCATACGAAACAAAATGCCAGAGTCTTGTGGACGATTTTGAAAAGAACATCACCCTTTCCATTATCGACGAAAACTGGAAACTTCACCTCCGTGAGATGGACGACCTGAGAAGATCTTCGCAGGGCGCCGTTTACGAACAGAAAGATCCGCTTGTAATCTACAAACAGGAATCCTTCTATCTGTTCAGCGATATGGTGGATAAAGTGAATAAAGAAACCGTTTCATTCCTTTATAAAGGAGAGATTCCGGCTTAATTTTAAAAATAAGCAAATTCATAGCCCGTTTGAGTTAATTTTCAAGCGGGTTTTTAATTTTTTATCTACATAAATTCTGAAGTTTTGCTATTAAATATTGTTGAATTTTTTCAAGAATTAAAATAAATTCTGTTAATTTTTTTTTCTTAAAAATCCATTTTGGTTAATCTTTGTTAAATGCTATTATCACTGCCTTTACAGCAATTACATTTACGCAGTTAATCAAAAATTGATATGAAGAAAACAATTACAGTAGGTATGCTTGCTTTTGCCAGCATGGGTTTCTCGCAGGAAGTTTCAACCGAGAACTACAGAATCCCAAGAAATGAACTTAAATTGAATCTCGTCTATGCTTTTTGGGGTGTCGGCGAAGTGAGTTATGAAAGGCATCTTAATGAAAATTTATCTGCCGGAATTTCTGCAGCTGCCGGATTTGGAAAACTTGATGTTAGTTATGGCTTCACACCGTATGTTCGCTACTACTTTGGAAAGAACCCTAATTCCGGTTTTTTTGTTGAAGGAAACGGCATGTTGGTCTGGTCTAAAGACCACGTGGTACTCAATGAATCTTTCCAAAATTCCGGCGAAAGAAAAAAATCGTTCGGCATTGGAATGGGTGCAGCAGTAGGTTACAAATACGTGACCCAAAAAAATATTGTTTTTGAAGCTTATGGCGGTGTCGGAAAATTTTTCAATAATGAACTTTCTGATGGAGTGTATCCCCGTTTTGGAATCGGAATTGGAAAAAAGTTCTAACATCCAGTAAAATATCCGTCAAAACTGGCGGATTTTTTTGTTGATGATTTCGATTATTTTTTATAAAACTTTTATAAGAACCTCATCAAATATTAATTTTTCATTAAATTTATTGATTCAAAAAAATAAATCAGATGGCTCTAATAGATTTGTCCAGACAGGTGGCTTTGGGTATTGATATCGGCGGTACCAATACGAAATTCGGTTTGGTAAACCACCGCGGTGAAATTCTTGATAAAGGCACATTAAAAACGGATCAGCACGAAAAAATCGAAGATTTCATCACTGAACTGTACGAAAACCTTAAACCACTTGTAGGCAAACACTGTTCTGATAAAAGTTTTGAAGGTATCGGCGTAGGCGCTCCCAATGCGAACTATTATAAAGGTACAATTGAACAGGCGCCAAACCTTCGGTGGAAAGGCGTGATTCCGTTTGCCGATATGATGGCTGAAAAATTCGGAAAACCCTGCACTATTACCAACGACGCAAATGCTGCGGCTTTGGGTGAAATGATGTACGGCGCTGCCCGCGGAATGAAAGATTTCATCATGATAACACTGGGAACCGGTGTCGGAAGCGGCATTGTATGCGGCGGAAACCTGGTTTACGGACACGACGGATTTGCCGGTGAATTGGGACACACCATTGTAAAGCCAAATGGAAGAAAACACTGGTCTACAGGATCCGAAGGAAGTTTGGAAGCATATGCTTCCGCAACCGGAATTGCCATTACGGCAAAAAAATTCCGTGCAGAATTTCCCGAATCCATGCTGAACAGTTATCCTGAAGAAGAAATCAATTCCAAAACCGTGCACGAATGCGCGCTGAAAGGCGATTCCACAGCAATAGAAGTTTTCCGTTATACAGGCCAGAAACTGGGTGAAGCGCTTGCCAATTTTGTGATGTTCTCTTCACCGGAAGCCATTCTGCTGTTCGGCGGCGTTATAAAAGCCGGCGATTTTATTCTGAAACCTACAAGACTTCACATGGAGCATAACCTGTTGCCTATTTTCCGTGGAAAAGTAAAACTTGTTTTCAGTGAACTGGATGAAGCTGATGCCGCCATTCTCGGCGCCAGCGCACTGGTTTGGGAAAAGAAATAACAAACATGAAAAGAACGCGCCTGAAGGCGCGTTCAATATTTAACGGAGAAATACGTTGTTAAGCAATGAGAAACTTTTTCCTATTTTTGATTTCCTTTTTTCTGATTTCCTGTAACGGTCAGGACAGGAAACAGGTCGCAAATAACCCAACCAAACAAAAAATGGATTTAAATAATTTACAGAAAGTAACTTTCGGTGGCGGATGTTTCTGGTGCGTGGAAAGCTGCTTCAATATGCTGAACGGTGTTGAAAGTGCAATATCCGGATATTCCGGCGGACACACCCAAAACCCCACTTACGAAGAAGTCTGTTCGGGTGAAACCGGCCACGCAGAAGTGGTTCAGATTTCCTACGATCCGAAAATCATCTCTTATGAACAGCTTTTGGATGTATTCTTCTTTCTGCATGATCCAACGCAGCTTAACCGTCAGGGAAATGATATCGGAACCCAATACCGATCCGTTATTTACTACAGCAACGAAGCCGAAAAACTAAAAGCCGAAGAAGCGATTGCAAAAATTGATGCTTCAGGAAAATATTCAGGAAAAGTGGTGACAGAACTTACGGCATTCCAAAAATTCTGGCCTGCGGAACAGTATCATCAGGGATACTACGAAGCCAATCCTAATCAGCCTTACTGTTCAGCAGTTGTTGGACCGAAAATCGCCAAATTCAAAAAACATTTCGGAGCAATGGGAATGGTGGAATCCGAATGATAAATTTCTCTCTGAGTGAGCCGAATAAAACAGAAATTTAATCTGCGAGAGAATCTGATTTTTCTCTAAAAATAAAGTATCCCGCTTCACTCGGATGATCCTGAACATAGTCTTCAGGATTTTCTTTTTTAATCAGATCGTAAATCATCAGATCGCCTGCCGCACCGCCGCTCATTGCAATACCTAAAATAAGTAGCTCAGAGCTTCCGGTAATGATTCCGATAATCGCCGGCAGAATTCCAACTAAAATAAGCGGAGCCACCAATGCAACTTTATATTCTTTGATTTTAAGTGGTTCTTTACAGTGAGCATAAGGAGCCAACGCTTTCCACATCACTCCAAATTTGACAGATCTGACACCCTTTTGTGCGTATTTTGCAAAGAAAATCCCGTGGATCAGTTCATGAAGGACCACTCCAAGAATCAGCATGACCGGTAAAGAGAGATACTTCAGAAAAATGTTATCAGATTTCAATAAAGGATTGGAATTGAAACCCCAAACAAATAAATATGGCAAACCGAAAACCACTGCAAAAAAGGCAAAATATTTTATAGCCACCAAATTGGCTTTCATCAAATCGATGATCTTTTCCTCCTTCGTATAGTTATCAAAATTCATACTTTTATTTCCTGATCATTTCCGTGTGCGGAATATCATCTTCCAAATACTTTATTCCGGTATCTTCAAATCCAAATTCGCTATAAAATTTCAGCAGATAATCCTGTGCAGAAATCCTAATTTCAGAAGTTCTGAATCTGTTCTCAACCGTTTCAACCGCATATTTCATCAACTGTCTTCCCAAATTTTTGCCGCGGCTGTTTTCGGTGGTCAGAACTCTACCGATTGAGCACACTTCGTACTTAATTCCTTTGTTGAAAATTCTGCAGTAAGCCAGAGCCTCACCGTTTTCTTCCGCCCAAAGATGAATGGCTTCTTTATCGTAACCATCCAGATCAGGATACGGACAGTTCTGCTCTACCACGAAAACATCAATTCTTGCTTTCAGAATGCTGTACAGTTCAGTAGCTATAAGTTCGTTAAAGCTCTTGATTTTCCAGACAGGTTTATTCATCGAACTTTACATGGTTTTTCTCAAGGAAGTCGTTGGTTTTCTCAATAAAATTCAAAATTTCTTCTGTGCCTTCTTTCTTTTCAGCAGACGTTACATAGATTTCCGGCAGATCTTCCCACGTTTTCAGTAATTCATTACGGTAATCTTCAACATTTTTTAGCGCTGCATTGGGTTTGAGTTTGTCCGCCTTGGTAAATACAATCGAAAAAGGCACTCCGCTTTCGCCGCACCATTCAATAAACTCAAGGTCAATTTTCTGAGGCGTGTGGCGGGCATCAATCAGTACAAAAAGGTTCACCAGATTCCGGCGGTTCAGGATATAGTTGGTAATCAGTTTTTCAAAGTCTTTGCGCTGAACTTTCGAAACTTTAGCATAACCGTAACCCGGTAAATCCGTCAGATACCAGTTTTCATTCACCAAAAAATTATTGATAAGCTGTGTTTTTCCAGGCGTCTGAGAGGTTTTCGCAAGATCCTTCCGGTTCATCATCGCATTAATCAGTGAAGATTTTCCAACGTTTGAACGTCCGATGAACGCGTATTCCGGCATTGTGGGCTCTGGGCATTCCTGCCATTTCCCTGAACTTTTTACAAATTCTGCAGTTTTAATCACCATATAGATAGAATTTGGAACCTTGACGGCGGTTAGGTTATGAAGTTAATTATTATTTATGAAAAAGCATTTCATTGATTAAACGAAATGCTCTTTTATTATTTGTGAAACCCTTTAAAGGGCGGTATTTTACTTTCTGCTTTGAAGCCAGTTGTAGAGAATCTGGTTAAATTCGTCCGGTTTCTCCATCATCGCGGCGTGTCCGCACTTGTCGATCCAGAACAGTTGTGAATCCGGAATCAGCTTATCCATTGCTTCAGCCACATCAGGCGGTGTAACATTATCCTGTTTTCCCCAGATGATGCAGGTTGGCGTCTTAATCTTGTGAAGTTCAGGCTCCATATTGTGTTTGATGGCGCTCCGCGCAAGCATTACCGTTTTGATGCCTTTTCCGCGGTCGTTCACTACAGAAAAAACTTCATCTACCAGTTCTTCAGTGGCTACTGCAGGATCATAAAAAACTTCCTCTGCTTTCTTACGGATATAATCGCGGTCGTTTTTACGCGGAAAACTGTCTCCGAAACTTCTTTCGTACAGTCCCGAACTTCCCGTAAGAACAAGATGCTTCACCAAATCCGGTCTTGAAAGCGTCAGAATAAGTCCTACGTGGCCACCCATTGAATTTCCGACAACCGTTGCGGGCTCCTTCACTACTTCTTCAATAAATTTTGCCACAAACTTGGCAAGCGAGGTAAGATTGGTATTGAGAACCGAAAGATCGTAAATCGGCAGATTGGGAAAATATACTTTATACCCTTTTGACGAAAAAAAATCAATCAGCGTCGTAAAATTGCTCAGCCCGCCCATAAGGCCCTGCAGCAGGACGATTGGTTGACCTTCGCCTTCCTCAATATAATTGAATTTCGTCTCTTTTTTCGTCTTAAATAACATATAGTGTAATGTCGTACAGGCAAAAGTACGAATAAAGAACAATAGTTTTTTATTTCATCAAAATTATTGAACGAAATTTTACAATTATGTAAACATTTAACAGCATTTAACAAGCTGTGACCTGCATAATATTCTGTTTTGCATAACTCTTTTTTAATCAGTGGATTACCATTAATAATCAAAACTTATTAACATTAAGTCAAAAAGTGGGAAAAAGTGGGAAATTTTAGAAATAAATATATAAATTTGTCCCAAATGATTAATTTCTACGAGACATACGAGTGCAAAATTGATGACAAAGGGCGGCTGAAGCTTCCTTCGTCATTGGTAAAGCTGCTTGAAGCCACAGAGAATAAAAACTTTGTGGTAAAGCGCTCTGTTGCACGCAAATGCCTAGAAATTTATCCAATGTCGCCATGGGAAAAAATCATGGCAAAAATAAACAAGCTGAACCGTTTCGTAACAGAAAATGCAGATTTTATCCGTGTTTTTACGGCTGGAGTAAAAAATATTGAACTTGATGCTTCGGAGCGAGTTCTTATTCCAAAAGATCTTAAAGCATTTGCGGAACTTTCCAAAGATGTAGTAATCGCCGGTGCCGGTGAAATTTTTGAAGTTTGGGACAAAGCAGCTTATGAAGCAATTATCTCTATCAGTCAGGAAGATTTTGCCAAACTATCCGAACGGGTAATGGGCAACATCAGTTTTGATGAAGAGTAACCTGAAACACAAATAAAAATCTTGGAACAAGCCTATCACGTGCCGGTTTTGCTGACGAAAAGTGTAGACGATCTGGTGACAGATCCGGACGGCATTTATGTGGACTGCACTTTTGGAGGCGGCGGACATTCCCGTGAGATTCTGAAAAGACTCTCCGACAAAGGCAAGCTGTACGCATTTGACCAAGATCTTGATGCACTGGAAAATAAAATTGATGATCCTAGATTCACACTGATTAACCAGAATTTCAGGTTTCTTGAGAATTCGCTGCTGATGTATGGAATTACACAGGTAGACGGAGTTCTTGCAGATCTGGGCGTTTCTTCCCATCAGTTTGATGAAGCAGAACGCGGATTTTCTACCAGAAGCGATGCACCGCTGGATATGAGAATGAATGTTAAGCAGCATCTGGACGCCAAAAAGGTGGTGAACGATTATGAAGAAGAACACCTTGCAGACATCTTTTATCATTACGGTGAGCTGCGCGAAGCACGGAAACTGGCAAGAGAAATTGTTCATCACCGGAAAACAAAGAAAATTGCAACAACGGAAGACCTTAAGAAACTCTTCAGTTACATTCCGCCGCACAAGCAGAATAAATTTTTTGCGCAGGTTTTCCAGGCCATCAGAATTGAGGTGAATCAGGAACTTGAAGTGCTGAAAGACATGCTTCTTCAGGCATACAAAATCCTGAAACCGGGCGGCAGACTGGTGGTTATTTCCTACCACTCACTGGAAGACCGTTTGGCAAAGCGTTTCCTGAAAAACGGAATGTTTGAAGGTGAACCGGAAAGAGACATCTACGGAAACTATGCAAAAGCTTTTGAACTCCTGCAGAGCAAAGCTACCGTTCCGGACAATGATGAAATTGAAGAAAACTCGCGCGCAAGAAGTGCGAAACTCAGAACAGGAATCAAATTGTAAGACATGAGATTTCAGACACAGGACAACAAACAAAAAATCTGAAATCTGAAATCTGAAATCTATAGATGGCAAAAAGAACAACAAAAAGGCCTCAGAAAAAACTCACTTTCATCGATCTGCTGAAGGGTAATTTTCTGAACCGCGACGAGCTGAAAGTGCATTACAAGTATTTTCTGCTCCTGTTTGTTCTGATGATGATTATGATTTACAGCAACCATTTGGTTAACCAAAAAATAGAAATAGTAAATGATTTGAAAGAGCAGACGGAAGAATACAAATCCCGCAATGCCTTTGCCCAAAGCCGACTGATTAAAGTAAGAATGGAATCGGAACTGGGAAAGGAAATGGTTCAGGATTCTCTTTTGCCGCTGGAAAATCATCCACATAAATTACTGATAAAACTGGACAGCACTGATGCCAACAAAACAGAATGAATACGAAACTAAGCGCTCAAAAACGCTGAAGTGGGGCTACCTTTTCGCAGGGGTGGCCATCGTTGTTTTTCTGATGTTTCTGATCAGGATTGTTCAGATTCAGAACACCAATGTAGCCGAAATAAAAGCTGATTATATCAACAGCAACTACCGTGAAGCAACTTTAAAAGCTGCACGCGGAAACCTTTACGCTTCCGACGGGTCCATTCTTGCCACCACCGTGATGCGTTACGACATTTACATTGACTTCAAAACTATCAGAGATACCGTTTACAGCAATAATATTGGCCCACTTACAGATTCTCTGAGCAGAATGTTCGATAAGCCTAGAAGCTATTTCAGACAGCGTCTGGACGATCAGAAAGCCAAGAAAAATCAGTATTATTCATTAGTTCGCGGGCTGGACTTTGATGAGTACGACCGTATCCGGCAGTTTCCGATTTTCAAAAAGGGAAAACACCGGGGCGGATTTATCGTAGACCGGAATTACAAGCGTGAACTCGCTACGACAGAAATCGGCGTCGGAACAATCGGAATGGATGACCACCGCGGAAAAGCCGGTTTGGAAGCGGCTTTCTCAAAATACCTCAGCGGAACCGACGGGAAGCGACTGGAGCAAAGAATCAACTCCAGCCAGTGGAAACCGATTGATTACTGGAAAGTTCAGGATCCGGTGGACGGACAGGATGTTTACACCACTCTCGACCTCAGAATACAGGATATTGCCACTTCCGCACTTGAAAAACAGCTGATTAACTTCGATGCTGAACACGGCTGCGTTGTGGTGATGGAAACCGAAACCGGAAAAGTGAAAGCCATGGTGAATCTTCGCAGAACTGAACCGGGAATCTATGTGGATGCTTACAATTACATTCTTAAAGACGGAATTGAGCCGGGTTCTACTTTCAAAACGGTATCTCTGCTGGCCGCAATGGACGACGGTTTTATTAATGAAAACACAACAGTAAACGTTGGTGGCGGCGTATGGAATTATGCCGGACAGCGTATTTCCGACGGTCATGGTGGCGGAACTTATGAAATCAGCGATGTTTTGGCGAAGTCGAGCAATGTAGGAACCGCAAAGCTGATTACCCAATATTACGCTGAAAAACCTCAGGTATTCCTCGACCATCTCAAGAGATGGAAAATGTTCGAAAAAATGGATATTGAACTGCCGGGAATAACCAAACCGTTTGTTTACACTCCTGAACACAAGCGCTGGAACGCCGCAACACTGGCCTCAATATCATACGGTTATTCAACAAATTTCAATCTTCTGCAGCTGACGACATTCTATAACGGAATTGCAAACGGCGGACAGATGCTAAAACCGCTCTTCATCGACAAAATTATGAAAGACGGACAGGTAATGTATGAAGCAAAACCGCAGGTTCTGGTCAACAAAATGGCTTCAAAGGAAGCAATCACGATGATGACCCACGCTTTAACAAAAGCGGTTGAAAAAGGAACTGCGAAAAGTATCTTCACGCCGAACCTTAAAATGGCTGGAAAAACGGGTACCGCAAGATTCGAATACTGGCTTCCGGGAAAAATGAAATACCGCTCATCGTTTGCAGGATTTTATCCGGCTGACAGTCCCAAATATACCTGCTATGTTATGGTAAGCGAACCCGATGTTTCAAAAGGGTTTTACGGATCTACAGTGGCAGCGCCGGTTTTTAAGGAAATCGCCGGTAAAACATTCCTGAAAACACCACAGAATATCGAACAGAACCTTCTTGTCAACAAAAAAGTTGATATGAGTAAACTGGTTGAACCCAACAGGAAAATTGCGTTCAACGGAACAATGCCAAATGTAACCGGTTTAATCGGAAAAAATATAATTCCTCAGCTTGAAAACCAAGGTTACCGCGTTGATTATAAAGGTGTTGGAAGGATAAAGGAGCAGTTTCCTTCAGAAGGAACCGTCATCAGCAAAAACCAAAAAATATATCTTAAACTTCAGTATTAAATATGAATCTTACAGCATTATTAAACAGAATCCCTGTTTTGGAAACCATCGGTGAAGTGAACCGCGAAGTTTCTGAAATTATTTTCGACAGCAGAAAAGTTGTTGAAGGGTCGCTGTATGCTGCTTTAAGAGGAACGGTTTCAGACGGTCACAGCTATATTGATGCAGCCATAGAAAAAGGCGCAGAAGTTATTATCTGCGAAGAAATTCCATCAGAAAGAAAAGAAAATATCACTTACATCAAAGTGAAAGATTCTTCCAAAACGCTCGGGCAGATTGCCAGTAATTTTTATGGAAATCCTTCTGAAAAACTTGATCTGATCGGAATTACCGGAACTAACGGAAAAACTTCAACAACTACTCTGCTTTTTGATATCTTCAGGAATTTAGGTTTTAAATCTGCCTTGATTTCAACTGTTGAATACAGAATTGCAGATGAAGTAATTCCGTCAACACACACCACTCCGGATGTCATCAGACTGAACCAAATGCTTGCAAAAGCAGTAGAGGCCGGTTGCGAATACGCGTTCATGGAAGTATCGTCGCACGGAATCCATCAGAACAGAACCGAAGGTCTACAGTTTAAAGTGGCCGGTTTTACCAATATTACGCATGATCATCTTGATTATCACAAGACTTTTGACGAATATCTGAAAACGAAGAAAAGGTTTTTTGATGAACTGAACGAAGATGCTGTCGCAATTAGCAATGCCGATGACAAAAATGGCAGTGTAATGCTTCAGAACACTTCTGCAACGAAGAAATCCTATGCTCTGAAAACAATGGCTGATTATCACGGTCGCCTTCTGGAAGCAGATTTCAACGGAATGCTGCTGAATTTCAACGGTAAGGAATTCTGGACAACACTGACCGGAAAATTCAACGTTTATAATCTTTTGCTGGCTTATGCAGTTGCAGTTGAACTGGGTTTTCATGAAGAAGATGTTCTGCAGGCAATTTCAAAGTTATCCCGTGTAAAAGGAAGATTCGAAACGATAAAATCGCCGTCAGGAATTTTCTTCGTGGTGGATTATGCTCATACTCCGGACGCTTTGGAAAACATTCTGGACAGCATCAACGAAATCCGCACAAAAAATGAACGGCTGATCATTGTTTTTGGTTGTGGCGGCGACCGCGATCATGCAAAAAGACCGGAAATGGCAAAAATTGCGACAAGGAAATCAACGCTGGCAATCATCACGTCAGACAATCCGCGAACAGAAGATCCGAACGCAATTATCAAGGAAATTGAAACCGGTGTTGAACCGCAGTATTTCAGCAAATACACTTCAATTCCCGACAGAAAAGAAGCCATAAAGATGGCAATAAAATTTGCCGAACCTAAAGATATCATCCTGGTGGCAGGAAAAGGACACGAAAATTATCAGGAAATCAACGGAATAAAGCATCATTTCGATGATAAGGAAGTGATTGATGATTTATTGAAACTAATGGGAAAATAAAAACCTTGAACCTTAAACTTTGAACTAAATGTTATACTACCTCTACGAATACCTTACATCACACGGAATCCACATTCCGGGGATGAACCTTTTCCGTTACATTTCGTTCAGAGCGGCAATGGCAGTGCTTTTTTCACTGCTTATTGCAATGGTTTACGGAAAAAGAATCATCAACTATCTGCGTAACAAACAGATGGGGGAAATGGTTCGCGATCTGGGTCTGGAAGGGCAAAAACAGAAAGAAGGAACACCTACAATGGGCGGCCTGATTATCATTCTGGCTACATTAATTCCCGTTTTGCTTTTTACAAGATTTATGAATGTTTACATTCTGCTGCTCATCGTGTCAGTAATATGGATGGGCGGAATTGGATTTCTTGATGATTATCTGAAAAAAATCAAGAAAAACAAGGATGGCTTAAGTGGTAAATTCAAGGTTATCGGTCAGGTCGGTTTAGGCCTGATCGTCGGGATTACGATGTATTTTCACTCAGATATCACCGTGAAAAGAAAATATGCCGATGCGTCGATTGTAAACCGCAACAACGTAGAGCAAAACTTTATGCCTACCGAAAAATCAACAGTATCTACGGTTCCGTTTTTCAAAAACAATGAGTTCGATTACAGCAAAATCCTTTTTTGGATGGATGAAAAAGAACAGGAAGAAAATGCCTGGATGGTCTTCATTCCTATTGTGATTTTCATTGTAACTGCCGTATCCAACGGAGCAAACATTACGGACGGAATTGACGGTCTCGCCGCCGGAACCAGCACGATAATACTCCTGACACTTGCGTTTCTGGCGTACGTTTCCGGAAACATCATCTTTGCGGATTATCTGAATATTATGTTTCTCCCCAACATGGGTGAAGCCACCATTTTCGCCATTGCGATGGTAGGAGCCGTCATCGGATTTTTCTGGTACAACACCTATCCTGCGCAGGTGTTTATGGGCGACACAGGAAGTCTGATGCTGGGCGGAGTAATTGCTGTTTTGGCGGTAGTCCTTAGAAAAGAACTGCTGATTCCGGTGCTTTGCGGAATTTTCCTTGTTGAAAATATTTCTGTGATGCTTCAGGTTGCGGTATTCAAATACAGAAAAAGAAAATACGGGCTGGAATATGCCCAAAACAACCGGCTTTTCAAGATGTCGCCTCTGCACCATCATTATCAGAAGGAAGGATATCATGAAAGCAAAATCGTAAACAGAATGATCATCATCGGCGTTATGCTGGCGATTATCTGTCTGATTACACTGAAGGTTCGATAAAAATAGAAAGAAAGAGAAGAGTTTATGAAAATTGTTGTTCTTGGCGGTGGCGAAAGCGGTTTTGGAGCGGCTTATCTGGCAAAAAAGAAAGGGCTTGAAGTGTTTCTTTCGGATAAAGGTCAGATTAAGCCGGAATACAAGGCTTTGCTGGAAGAAAACGGAATTGAATATGAGGAAGGAAGTCATGATGAAGGAAGAATTCTTTCTGCAGACTGGATTATAAAGTCGCCCGGAATTCCGAAAAAGGCAGACATTATCTACAAAATCAATCAGAAAGGCATCCGTTTGTCTTCGGAAATTGAATTTGCAGCTGAATTCACCAATGCGAAAATCGTAGCCATAACCGGAAGCAACGGCAAGACCACAACCACTTCGCTGATTTACCATATTCTGAAAAATGACGGTTTCAGTGTTGGATTGGGTGGAAATATCGGAAAAAGCTTTGCAAAACAGGTAGCCGATGAAGCTTTTGAATATTATGTATTGGAAGTAAGCTCGTTTCAGCTTGATGACATTCAGAACTTCAGGCCGTTCATCTCGCTTCTGCTGAATTTAAGTCAGGATCATCTTGATCAGTACAACTACAATTATGAAGAATATGCTTTGGCAAAATTCAGGATTGCAGAAAACCAGGAAAACGATAATTATTTCATCTACAATAAAGACGATGAAATGAGCATGAACCTGCTTGAAAGACTGGAAATCAAAGCCAAAATGCTTCCGTTTTCACTTCAGTCCAAAGTAAAGGAAGGCGGTTATGCAGATGAAGACAGGATTTTTGTGAAACTTCAGGAAGAGTTCTCAATGAAGATTGAGGAACTTTCTCTGGTGGGAAACCATAACGTTGCGAACTCTCTGGCAGCTTCAATTGCCGGTAAGATACTGAAAATCAGTAACGAAAGTATCCGAAATTCGCTGATGACATTTCAGGCTGTGGAACACCGGCTTGAACAGGTTGCAGAAATCAGCGGCGTTAAATACATCAACGACAGTAAAGCAACCAACGTGAATGCCGCATATTATGCGCTGGAAAGTATGAAAAACCCAACGGTGTGGATTGTTGGCGGCGTGGACAAAGGCAACGATTATACTGAAATTGAAGACCTTGTAAAAAGAAAAGTGAAAGCTATTGTCTGCATGGGTGTTGATAATCAGAAGATTATAGATTTCTTCAGGGACAAGAAGGATTTCATCTATGATACCTCCAGCATGGAAGAAGCAGTGAAAATCTGCAAATCCGTTGCGGAAAAAGGCGATACTGTTCTGCTCTCGCCATGTTGTGCGAGTTTCGATTTATTCAAAAATTATGAAGACCGCGGAACTAAATTTAAAGAAGAAGTTCTGAAAAACTAACCGTCAGAACCTGAAACAGAAAAAGAAATGAACGAACAGAATACAGAAAACAGATTTGAATTCCTGAAGGGCGATAAAGTCCTTTGGATGGTGATTATCGTGATTTCTGTTTTTTCGATTTTCCCGGTGTATTCCGCGAGTTCCAATCTGGAATATATCGTGAACAACGGTACAACTACCGGCCACGTTCTGAAACACATGTTTTTTGTGGTTTTGGGACTTGGTATCATGCGTTTGGTAGGAACCGTAAAATACGAACATATCGGAAAGCTGAGCAGTATTCTGCTGGCTCTGATGGCGGCGCTTCTCGTGGTTACAATGTTTACAGGACAAACCATTGACGGCGCTTCGGCTTCACGCTGGCTGAAAATTCCGGGAACTCCGATTTCATTTCAGCCGTCATCGTTTGCTTATCTGATGCTGGTGATTTACCTCTGCAGATATCTTACGAAAAGAATTAAAAGAGAGCGTGTTCCGCTGGAAAACATCATCTACATTTTCGGACCAATCCTCGTGATTTTCGGACTTGTAGCCAAAGATAACGGCTCCACAGCTTTAATGATTATGCTGGTTTCCATTGCTATCCTGATTGTAGGACAGCTCAACTGGAAATACGTGGCTGGTTTTATGGCAACCGCCGCCGTATTCATCAGTCTGTTTTTATTTGTTGCATTAAAGACAGATTTAATCAAGAGCAACCGTGTGCATACCTGGATGAGCCGTATTGAAGTTTTCTTCGATTCAAAAAAAGAAAACCAGATTGAAAGCGAGGCTGATAAGGCTAAAAATTATCAGGTAATGCAGGCCAGAGCGGCCATTGTACACGGTGGAATTACCGGAATGGGACCGGGAAAATCTGCGTTGAAACAGATGCTTCCACAGTCGGCATCCGATTTTATTTTCGCCATAATTGTTGAGGAATACGGCTTTTTTGGAGCCGCCTTTCTCATCATTATGTATTTAATCATGATATTCAGAATTGTGATGATCGCCAGTAAAATGCCCGCATTTTTCGGGTCGTTGCTCGTCCTCGCCATCGGTATTATGATTTTCGTGCAGCTCTCGGTAAACATTGCAGTCGCCGTGAATCTGATACCTGTTACCGGACAGCCATTACCGCTGATCAGTTACGGTGGAACGTCAATGCTGGTGACGTATATCCAACTTGGACTGGTACTGAACGTAAGTTCCAGAATTCAGGTGTTTGATGAAGAAGGAATGGGCAAAAAACAGAATATTGAAGAAATAAACGATATCGCATAACAAATGAGCAGAAAACTGAAAGTGTTAATGAGCGGCGGCGGAACAGGAGGACACATCTTCCCGGCGGTTGCGATTGCGCAGGAAATCCAGAAGCGTTTTCCTGATGCTGAGTTTCTGTTCATCGGTGCAGAAGGCAAAATGGAAATGGAGAAAGTTCCGCAGGCCGGGTTCAGAATTGAAGGTCTGAACATCGCCGGTTTTGACCGTGGAAATCTCCTGGCCAACGTCGGACTGCCGTTTAAAATTATTTCAAGTCTGCGCAAAGCAAACAGCATCATCAAAAATTTCAAACCGGATATAGCGATTGGAACCGGCGGTTTTGCAAGCGGTCCTGCACTGTATATCGCTGAAAGACACAATGTTCCGGTTTTTGTTCAGGAACAGAATTCACTGCCTGGAAAAACCAACATGTTTCTGGCCAAAAAAGCAAAAGCGGTTTTCACAGCGTATCCGAATATGGAAAGTTTCTTTTCGGGAACAAAAACGGTGTTTCTCGGAAACCCAATCCGCCAGAATATTATTACGGGTCTAACGGATTCAGCAGCAGCAAAGGAAAAATTAGGACTAGACAAAAATAAACTCACCATTCTGTCAGTTGGCGGATCATTGGGTTCCCGCACACTGAATAATGGCTGGAAAGAAAACCTTGACAACATTATAGAAAAAGATTACCAGTTGCTTTGGCAAACCGGAAAAACAGATTTCCAGAGCATCCTGAAAGAAACAGAAACTAAACAGAGCAGAAACCTGCAGATAGTGGAATTCATTAAAAACATGGAGCTCGCCTATTCCGCAGCGGATGTAATTGTTTCCAGAGCCGGTGCCATTGCGATTTCCGAACTGGCAGTAGCAAAAAAACCGGTGCTTCTGGTTCCGTTTCCTTTTGCGGCCGAAGATCATCAGACTAAAAATGCAATGACTTTAGTTGAGAAAAACGCCGCCAGAATGGTGAAGGATACTGAAATGAAAGAAAAGTTCCTTCCGACACTGATGGAGCTTTGCGAGAATGAAAACCTGCGCTCAGAAATGAGCAAAAACCTGGAGTTTTTTGCAAAACCGAAAGCAACAGAAGAAATTGTGGATGAAATAATCAAGACGCTGAACATTCAACCTTAAATATTGAAGTGGTGAAACCTTTAGAAACATATCAAACCTTTTATTTCGTGGGAATCGGCGGAATCGGCATGAGCAATCTTGCCCGTTATTTCCATGCTTCCGGCAAAAAAGTTCTGGGTTACGACAAAACCCATACAAAACTGACGGATGCCCTTGAATCTGAAGGAATTGATATCATTTTTGAAGATCAGATTGATGAAAGAATCACCGGTCTGAACAAGGAAACTACACTTGTAATTTACACTCCGGCCATAAAGGTTTTAGGAATTCTGGATTATTTTAATTCAAACGGATTTGAGGTTCTGAAACGAGCAAAAGTTCTGGGTTTAATTACCGAAAACACCGAATGTATCGCTGTTGCAGGCACTCACGGAAAAACAACAACCTCAACGTTGGTTGCACATTTATGTAAAGAAGCAGATTTGCCTTTTTCATGCTTTTTGGGTGGAATTTCAGAGAATTTTAAGTCAAATTTCCTGTATAACGGCAATAAATACTCGGTTTTGGAAGCCGACGAATACGACAGAAGTTTTCTGAATTTATCTCCGGACTGGGCAATTATTACGTCAAACGATGCTGATCATCTCGACATCTACGGTGATGTGGAAACCATAGAAAAAGGATTCAATGAGTTCGCCGATTTAGTTCCTGAAAACGACCAGCTTTTCGTGCGTAAAGGCATTGATATCGGAAGACCAAGCAAAACCTACGCGGTAAATGAGGAAGCAGATTATTATTCTGACAACCTGCGGATTGTTGACGGATTCATGAAGTTTGATTTTCATAAAGATGATGAAACTGTTGAATTCTCATGGGAAATTCCGGGAATTCATAATGTAGAAAATGCAACCGCTGCAATCGCTTTACTGAACAGCGTTGGTGTTGATTTTGAAACGTTGAAAAAAGGAATTTCCAGTTTTAAAGGAATAAAAAGAAGATATACGAAACATATTTTCGGAAACGGAAAAATTTATGTGGACGATTATGCGCATCACCCAACAGAACTCAATGCAGTAATTGGTTCCATCAGGACTTTTTATCCGGGGAAAAAACTTTTGGTTGCTTTCCAGCCGCATCTCTTCAGCAGAACGAGAGATTTTGCCGACGGATTTGCCAACAGTCTGGAAAACAGCGACGAACTGATTCTTCTGGATATTTATCCGGCAAGAGAACTTCAGGAAAACTTTGCTGGGATTACGTCGGAATGGCTTCTGGAAAAAGTAGATCACGATAAAAAAGAAATTTCCTCACTGGATGAAGCATTTAATAAAATAAAAAATAAGGATTTTGACATTTTACTCACGGTTGGAGCCGGAAATATCGATACGCTTTACGACCCGATTGTAGAATGGCTGAGTAATAAAAAATAGATAAAAACTTAATCTGATGTCTCGGGTCTGAAATCTCAAATCTGACATCTGCCATCTTAATAAAGTATGAAAAATAAGTGGAGAATATTGAAGATACTCGTAACAGTAATCATTTTTGGATTTCTGTTGAGTTTCTCTTTGAAGCGTTTCAACAATGCTTCAATGGAAAAAGTATCCATCAATATGGTGTATCCACAGGGAAAGGAAAAGGTTTATTTTATTGATGAAAAAGATGTAAAATCATTCATCAACAAATCAAACCCTACAAAAAGAATCGGCGATATCAACATTCCGCATCTGGAGAAAGAAGTAAACCATTTTCCGTCTGTAGACAGTGCAAATGTGTACCTGAACCTCAACGGAAACCTGAATGTGGACATTGTGCAGAAAGTTCCGGCCTTCCGCTTGCTGAAGAACGGTCAGGATTTTTATGTGGACACCAAGGGCAACGAGTTTCCTGTTTCCAAGAATTATTCGCATCCGTCGATGCTGGTAATGGGCGATGTAAAACGAGGCGAATATCAGAAACTTGCGGAACTCGTGGAAAAAATCAATAAGGACGATTTCAGCAGAAAATATTTCATCGGAATTTCAAAAGAGAAAGGAAATTACAACCTGCTGACCAGCGACGGAAACTATAAAGTGGAAATCGGTGATCTGGATGATATTGATTTCAAGGTAAAAGGATTCAAAGCTTTTGCGGAAAAATTCCTGGTGTATCAGGATCCGCAGAAATACACAAAGGTTTCGGTGAAATACGACAATCAGATTGTAACGACACTGAATCCAAATTTTGAAGAAAACGACAGTATTCTGTCAGTAGGTCACAAGGAACTGGCAAAAGCCCCGGAAACAGCCCGGAAAAAAGCAGCGGCCGAAAAGAAAGTGACGCCTTCCCAAACCGAATCCAAACCTAAGGAAAAACCTAAGGTCACGGCAGCAGCAAAACCGAAAGCTTCGGAAAAGAAAAAAGCCGAGACCAAACCCAAGGAAACGGTGAAAAAAACAACCGCTGCCGCAAAGCCAAAAGCAAAGGTTGAGATAGAGTAAGGGAAACAAAAATTAGAATAAAAAATCAAATCGAGCATACAAATGGAAAATCAAGAGTATTCAGTAGGACTGGACATTGGGACAACCAAGATTGTCGCCATTGTCGGCCGGCGCAACGATCACGGTAAAATTGAAGTGATGGGCGTTGGCAAAGCCAAAAGTCTGGGCGTTCACAAGGGTATTGTGAACAATATTTCTCAGACCATTACTTCCATCAAAGCAGCAGTGGAAGAAGCACAGAAAAGCGCAGGTGTACCCATCAGAAATGTAACCGTTGGAATTGCAGGCAAACACATCCGTTCGCTGCAGCATTCCGATTATATCATGCGCGAAAATCCGGAGGCGTATATCACAGAAGATGATATCGAAAAACTGAAAGACCAGGTAAAAAAACTGGTAATGCTTCCGGGCGAAGAAATTATTCACGTTCTTCCGCAGGAATACAAAGTGGATTCCGAAGGGGAAATTCACGAACCGATCGGAATGCACGGAAAACGTCTTGAAGCCAACTTCCACGTAGTAGTCGGTCAGATGGGCAGCATCCGCAACATCGCAAGATGCGTAAAAGAAGCCGGCCTGGAAATGGAAGCTTTGACGCTTGAACCATTGGCATCTTCAGAAGCGGTGTTAACTAAAGAAGAAAAAGAAGCCGGAGTCGCGATCATTGATATCGGTGGGGGCACAACGGATATCGCAATTTTCAAGGACAATATTATCCGTCACACCTGCGTAATTCCTTACGGTGGCGGCATCATCACTGAAGATATTAAAGAAGGCTGTTCTATTATTGAAAAACATGCGGAACAGCTGAAAACAAAATTCGGTTCTGCCCTTCCGGAAATGGAAAAGGAAAGTACTTATGTAACGATTCCGGGACTTCACGGGCGTCCGGACAAAGAAATTTCGCTGAAAACTTTGGCGCAGATCATCAATGCACGCGTTGAGGAAATTCTGGAAATGGTGAATACCGAACTGAAAGCATACGGCGCTTACGAACAGAAGAAAAAACTGATTGCAGGAATTGTTCTGACCGGCGGTGGATCCAACCTGAAACACATCCGTCAGCTTGCAAATTTCACAACTGGTTTCGACAGCCGTCTTGGTTTCGCGAATGAATATGTAGCCAACGACAAAAACCAGTTTCTGAAAGGCCCTGAATTCGCAACCGGAATCGGACTTTTAATGGAAAGTTTAAAAATCCGCGACAAGAAATCGGCACCGGTTCAGGAGGAAGAGGTAAAAATTGAAAGCGTTAAAACGGAAACTTTACCGGCAGCCGAAAATGAAGAACCTGTTTTCCGCGGCGAAGAACCCGCTGCTCCAGTGAAGCAACCGGCAAGAAACAAGCCGACTTTCGGACAGAATTTATTGGAAAAAGTAAAAAAGTTCTTTGAAGAAGTAGAATAAAATATCAATGATGAATGATAAGCGGTAAAGAATATCACGTTTATTTTCATCAGCAATCAAATCAAAATATCATTCATCAACAATCATTAGTAAAAACAATACAGATATGGAAGGTTTTAGCACACAGGGATTTTCGTTTGATCTGCCAAAGGGAAATTCATCAATCATAAAAGTAATCGGTGTCGGCGGCGGCGGTAACAATGCCCTGAAACACATGTACGAAAAAGGAATTCACGGCGTGGATTTCGTGGTTTGTAATACCGATGCGCAGACTCTGGACAACAATCCCGTTGCCAATAAAGTGCAGTTGGGTGTAACCATTACAGAAGGTTTGGGCGCAGGCGCAGATCCTGAAGTTGGCGAAAAAGCAGCAATCGAAAGCATCGAAGACATCAAAGCTGCACTTGGACAGAACACAAAAATGGTGTTCATCACCGCAGGAATGGGCGGTGGAACCGGAACCGGAGCTGCACCTGTTATTGCAAAAGTGGCAAAAGATCAGGGAATTCTTACGGTCGGAATCGTAACTGTTCCGTTCAGTTTTGAAGGAAAAAGACGTCTGGAACAGGCAGATCTTGGTCTTGAAAAATTAAGAAACAATGTGGATTCACTTATTGTGATCAACAACGATAAACTGAGACAGCAGTTCGGAAATCTAGGTTTCAAACAGGGTTTCTCGAAAGCAGATGAAGTGTTGACGAATGCTGCCAAAGGAATGGCAGAAGTTATTACGGGATATTTTGATGTAAACATCGACTTCCGTGATGCAAAATCCGTTCTGGCAAATTCAGGAACGGCATTAATGTCCACAGGAATGGCGTCAGGCGAAAACAAAGCGGAAGAAGCCGTAAGAAAAGCGCTTGATTCCCCGTTGCTGAACGACAACAAAATTACCGGTGCGAAAAACGTACTTCTTTTGATCCGTTCCGGAAACGAGGAAGCAACGATGGACGAAATCGGTTTAATCAACGACCATATTCAGAGAGAAGCAGGAAACACAGCCGACATTATCTTCGGTGTCGGAACTGATGAGGAACTGGGCGATTCCATCAGCGTACTGGTAATTGCAACAGGTTTTGCAAAAGAAGACCGCAAACATTCAGGACCAACAGAAAAAGTGAAAATCGCTTTGAACGATTATGATACTCCAAGAGAATCTCCGTTCCGTTCAAAAACCGAAAGAGAAGAGCCAAAAAATGAGGAAGCAGGAACGAAAAACCTGTTTCGGCTCGACGACGAAATAGAGCCTGAAACGCCGCATTTCCAGGTAAGTTCTGCTGAAAAAAAAATGACGGTTGAGGAAGAACCCCAGTCACACGTAAAAACAGCGCCAAAAGAAGATATCTTTGAAACTCCGGTTCAGAAATTCGAGAAAACTGAAGAGAAAATTGAAGAAGAACCTCAGGAAATCGATCTGTTCAGTTATGACGATTTTGCCGATGAAGATCTTGAAACTCAGTCTTTTTCATTTGAAACCGAAACTAAAAAAGAGGAAACTCCGGAACCTTCAGGATTTTCTGAAGAGAAACCGATTGAGTTCAGCTTCTTCGTAAACGAGCCTGCCGAAAATGAAACTGTTTTTGAAGTTCAGGAACAGAAAACTGAGGAAATTGCTGAACCGGTTCAGAAAACAGAAGAAAAAGCTGCTCCGGCGTTCTTTACGGAAGAACCGGCAAAAAAGGCAGAAACTGTTGATGTTTCAACAAAAACCGAAACCGCTGTTGAGGAAACCAAAGAAGAGCTGATCAGCAGTACTTTTGGCGGATTTACATTCTTCAACAAAACAACGGAAACCAACGAAGCCAAAGTTCAGGAAAGAAGAAACAAACTGAAGGAATTCAACTCCAGATATCATGTTTCCGACGATCTGAATGATTTCGAAAACATTCCTTCTTACAAGAGAAAAAATATTCAGATTGAAGGTCAGAACGCTTCAGAACAGCGCATCAATTCCTTCCTTTCTGAAAACGAAAACGGACAGATGCAGGTTCGCGAAAACCGTTTTCTGAATAAAGACGTGGATTAATGTAACAATCTAAAAAAGTAGCAGTGTAACAATGCAATTCCAAGAAAATTGGTAAGCTGTTACATTGATACATTGGTAAATTATTGATAATGAGTTTAGAAAATACCATCAACGAAGCCATTAAAACCGCAATGCGCGAGAAAGACAGAGTGGCTTTGGATTCTTTAAGAGCGGTAAAAGCACAGATTCTTTTACTAAAAACGGAAGCTAAAGGCGCAGAAGTTTCCCCTGAACAGGAAATCGCTATTCTTCAGCGCATGATCAAGCAGCGTAAGGATTCTTACGAACAGTTTGCAGCCCAGGGAAGAACCGATTTGGCCGATGTGGAAGACGCGCAGATGAAAGTGATTGAGAAATTTCTTCCGCAGCAGCTTTCTTCTGAAGAACTGGAAGCCGAAATCAGAAAAATCATCGCCGAAACGGGAGCTGAAAGCATGAAAGATCTCGGAAAAGTGATGGGAACCGCTTCCAAAACGCTGGCAGGAAAATCCGACGGAAAATCCATTTCCGAAATGGCGAAAAAACTGCTTTCGTAATCTGTTCAATGTTTAAAGTTCAAAATTCTGGGTACCCTAACCTTGAACTTGTTGAACTTTGAACCTTGATCCTAAACAAGGATATTCAACCTTTGCATATCGATTTGATTGAGGACCCGGAGTTTTTGCACTTCGGGTTTTTCTTGTCAAATTGTCACGATTGATAAATGGTATAGTTTTGATGGATTCTAAACAGCAGATTATTGCTAAATTTGCACTGCAGCCATCAATTATATCTGATTGCGCAGATTATTTAATTAAAACAACTAAAAAAGAATTCATATGTATCCACAGGAACTCGTAATGCCGATGAAGGCAGAGCTTACCGATAAAGGTTTTGAAGACCTTACAACTCCAGAAGCTGTAAACAGTGCCCTTTCGAAAGAAGGAACTACGCTTCTGATGATCAATTCCGTTTGCGGATGTGCGGCAGGAGCTGCAAGACCGGGCGTAATTTACTCTTTAACCGGAGAGAAAAAACCGGATCATTTAACAACAGTATTTGCAGGTTTTGATACCGACGCTGTTTCAGAAGCAAGAAAACACCTTGCTCCGTTCCCGCCAAGCTCACCTTGTGTAGCGCTTTTCAAGGATGGAGAACTGGTTCATATGCTTGAAAGACATCACATCGAAGGAAATCCTGCAGGCGCTATTGCAGCCAACCTACAGGCGGCTTACGAAGAATACTGCTAAAAAAGTCAGAAAAATGATAAAAACCACTGATTCGGCGGTGGTTTTTTGTTTCAGAAAATCTCACGTTTTATTATATTTGCCTTCATGGCTACGAAAGCGCTTTTCAATTCGGTGGTAAACTGGTTCATCAAACAGAGGATTGACCAGATTCAGAATTTCATGAACCATCCGATCGAAACCCAGAACGGGATTCTTTCTTCCCTGGTTTATCATGGTGAAGACACCGAATACGGTAAAATTCACGGCTTCAGCGCTGTTTCCAATTATGAGGATTTCAAACGGAATGTCCCGATTGTTACTTACGAGGATTTTGAACCTTACATTGAAAAAGCGAGACAGGGACAGAAAGATATCATCTGGCCGGGATTGATCCGCCAGTTTGCCAAATCCTCCGGAACTACCAATGCGAAAAGCAAATTCATTCCAATTACAGACGAAAGTCTTGAATACTGCCATTTTAAGGCCGGAAAAGACCTTGTTTCCATTTACGCGAACAATCATCCCGACAACCAGCTTTTTGCTTATAAAAACCTGCGTTTGGGCGGTTCTGCAGAAATGTATGAGCAGTTTAATACCAAATTCGGCGATCTTTCTGCCATTCTGATCGACAATCTGCCGTTCTGGGTTGAAATCACCACCATTCCCTCGAAAAAAGTTTCGCTGATGTCGGAATGGGAAAGCAAGCTGAAAGCCATCGTTTCGGAAGTAAAAAACGAGGAAGTCGGCAGTATCACCGGTGTTCCGAGCTGGATGATGGTTTTGCTTCAGCGTGTTCTGAAAGAAACCGGAGCCGGATCTGTTTCAGAAATCTGGCCGAATCTTGAAGTGTTTTTTCACGGCGGAATCAGTTTTAAACCTTACCGTGAGCAATACCGCCAGATTATCGGCAAAGACATCAATTATTACGAAATCTATAACGCATCTGAGGGATTTTTTGCCATTCAGGATCAGAAAGATTCCGATGAAATGCTGCTGATGCTGGATTACGGAATTTTCTATGAATTTATTCCGATGGAAGATTTCGGCAAGGAAAATCCGCGAGTTGTAGCTTTGGAACATGTTGAAACCGGAAAGAACTATGCAGTCGTCATCACTACCAACGGCGGACTTTGGCGTTATCTTATCGGCGACACGGTGATTTTTACTTCACTGAATCCTTTCCGAATAAAAATTTCAGGCAGAACCAAGCATTACATCAATGCTTTTGGTGAAGAACTGATGATCGACAATGTAGAAAGCGCCCTGGATTTTGCCTGCACAGAAACAGGCGCACTGATTTCCGATTATACAGGCGCACCTATTTTTATGAACGGGAATGGCAGCGGTGCCCACGAATGGATTTTTGAATTTTCAAAGCAACCGTCTGATATTGAAACCTTTACAGATCTTTTCGACAAATATCTGAAATCGGTTAACTCCGACTATGAAGCAAAACGCTATCTTGACATGACACTGAAACGTCCGGTGGTAAGAATTGCAAAACCGAATCTTTTTTACAGCTGGATGGAATCCCGCGGGAAACTGGGCGGACAGAATAAGGTTCCGCGCCTCAGCAACGACCGCGAATACATGGATCCATTGCTGAAAATGAACGACTAATCGGCTTTCTCAGCTTCCTTTTTATCAGATTTTGCGGTTTCCTCCCTTTTCTTGTTTTCTTCTTCACGGGATTTGGCCTCTTCTTTCGCTTTGGTTTCGGCTTCCAGTTTTGCGGCAGCGGTCTCCATTGCAGCTTTTTTAAGAGAATCCTGATAGGCAGCGGAAGATTTTCTAATCTGTTCTGCCACATCTACCGAAATTGCCCCTGTTGAAAATGAATCCACGGCCGTCGTATCATAAGATGGCTGAACATAGGTCTGCTCGTTTTCGCTGTAATCTTTCTTCTTTGAACATGAAACCGAGAGCAGGGCGATTATCGCGGTAAAAGCTAAGAAATTCTTCATATTATTCAACAAATTTAAGTTCGGCAACCACCGGAAAATGATCAGAAAAACCAGTGTTCCGGTCAACATGATAAAAAACGGCTTCAAACTCTTTTGAACTGAAAATATAATCAATCCGAATGGGAAATTTATAATCGTGAAAACTGGTGGAGATACCTTTTCCGGACTGAAGAAAGGCATCATTCAGCAGATTCCTTATCTGGAAATACTCGTAAGAATTGGGAACAGCATTGAAGTCACCGCCTAAAATCACCGGATAAGGCGATGTTTTAATGAAATCCACCACCTTTTTAATCTGATCCTGATGCGTTTTAAAAGTCGGAGCCATCCTTCTCACCAAATCTCTTGCCTTGTCTTCATTAACAGCATAATTCTGTGTTGGTTTCACCATCGATTTGGAAAGAAAATAAGGTTCCAGATACATGTTCACCAACCGTATTCTTCTGCCATCAATCTCAACATCTGCATATTGCGCTTCTCCCACGCCCTGTTTTGAAAGCACTGCTCCTTTTTCGATAATTTTATGTCTGCTGTAAATCATGGTTACCGGAAAGCCTTTGGAAATGAATTTCAGCTCTGAATTTTCTGCCGTTAATCCGCCCGCTTCCTGCGCAAAGATAAAATCGGCATCACTTTTATCAAGAAATTCACGGATATCTTTTTTATTGTCGTTGTAACCGTTCCTTACATTGAAGGTAACTGTTTTCAGGGTTTTATCTTTTTGCTTTGAAGAGGAATAATTGATCCACGGTTTTAACAGAGGAATCATGAGAAAAGATAAAGCAACAAAAAAAAGCGCTCTCTTTTTCAATGAAAAAATCCAGTAAACACAAAGCAAACCATGTACGATTGCCAGGACCGGAAAACTCAGTGACAGAAAGTTGAAATAAGGAAAGACTTTTGGCGGAACAACACTGTTCAGATAAGTTCCAAAAATCGCCAGCAGAACGGCTAAATGGATGAAAAATAGGATTGTACGCAGAAGTTTCATCTACATAATTCTGAATCGGTTGATGTATTTTCTCCAGTATTTGGCCAGAAGCCAGCCGACAATTGCACCGCCAACGTGGGCAAAATGTGCGATACCGGTTCCGTCTCCGGTAATTCCAAGGTACACGGAAACTACAATAACAATTGGCAGTAAAACCTTTGCTTTAATCGGAAAAGGAATGAACAGAAAAATAAGCTTTGCGTTCGGAAAAAGCGTTGCAAAAGCAGCCACTACACCAAAAATAGCGCCGGAAGCTCCCATCATCTGGCTGTTGAGCATCTGCCCAAGATGAAGCGCGGATGCATTTCTAAAAATCGACTGATCGCCGGTGTAATCCAGTGCCGCTTTACTGTATATTTCAGCAACGTTAATTCCCTGGCTTTCAATGATTTTCGTGATCTGCATGATTTCATAGAAATTCCAGACGTTGAACAGCAGAAAAGCACCGATTCCGCTCAGAAAATACAATAGTAAGTACCGTTTTTCACCCAAAGTTTTTTCAAGAACAGGCCCGAAACTCCACAGCGTCAGCATATTGAAAAGAATATGCATAATACCTATTCCATGCCCGAAAGGCGCATGCATAAACATATGCGTAATTACCTGCCAGATTCTGAAGTTCGGTGAAAAAGGATAATAGGCAGAAAGAATATTATACAGGAAATTAAACTGCGGAATATTGCTAATTACGTAAATAATTGCATTGAGAATGATAATTGTCCGTGTTATCGGCGGGATATTTTTGAACATTTTTTTAAAATTTATTTTTTAAGTCTTCCAAAGGAATTTCGAAATAACATCTCTTTCCGTTCGGAAGATACTCGGGAAAACCAAGCACCGTGAAATCTCTGATAACATTCTCTGCATCAGCTTTATAAATGAAATCGAACCGGGATTTGCTCTGCATCTTGTTCCATTGGTTTTCGTAGTAATTCATAAAATCGTCTTCGGTTCTGTACTCCATGATTTCGAATAGATTTTCTATGAATTTCATGACCTGCGTTTCTTTCAGGCCTTCAGGAACCGCATCAATTCTCAGAACGTTTTCGTGTGCAGTTTTAATATCAAAACCAAGCTCAGGAAGGAATTTTTTTATGGAACGGAACTTACTCTTTTCAATCTCGTTCATATGATACTCCAGCGAAAAAAGTAATGAATGTGCGGCATTGGAGCGCTTTTTTGTCTTGTTTTTCTCTGAAACAGTCAGGCGGTGCATTCTTCCCAGATCCAGCATCAGGGTTTTTTCTCCTTTATTGAACAGCCAGTAGCCATTGGGAAGACGCATCAGATCTTCATCAAAATCTTCATCTTCAAAAAGATTGATTTTCGACGGTTCAGCAGAAATATTATGGTGATACATTTCCGCAAGATTCTGAATTTCCACCTGTTTTATGGAAACCTCATCTTTAAACGGATTGTAGTCCCGGTCAACCTTCACTTCCGGCATTTTAAAAGCGGTATTTGCTTTTGACGGCTGAAAAATGGTATCCATCTGCGGATCACGGTCAAAATCCAGACTTGGCGCAATGTTGTAAATTCCCAGTGCTTTCTTTATGGTGGAGCGGAGCAAAGCGAAAATAAGATGTTCATCTTCAAACTTTACTTCAGTTTTCTGCGGATGAATATTAACATCAATTTTGTCCGGATCCAGTTCAAGAAACAGAAAAAAAGACGGCAGATAACCCGGCAGAAGCAATCCTTCAAATGCTTCCTGAACAGCTTTATTCAGGTATGGACTTTTGAAAAACCGGCCGTTTACAAAAAGAAACTGTTCACCGCGAACCTTCTTAGCGCCTTCAGGTTTTGCAGCAAAACCGTGAAGTTTTACCCAGCCCAGATCTTCCTTTACGGGAATCAGCAGCGGCTGAAGCTTCCGACCGAATATATCGACAATACGCTGCATTTCAGACCCTTTTCGTAATCTGAAAACCGGATCGTCATCATGAAACAGCGAAAACTCCACGTTTTCATGCGCAAGCGCCACCCTTTGAAATTCATCAATGATGTGGCGGAATTCTACATTATTATTCTTGAGGAACTTCCGTCTTGCCGGAACATTGTAAAAAAGGTTCTTCACCTGAAAACTGGAACCTTCTGCAGTCTGAACCGGTTCCTGAAACTGAAGCCCGCCGCCTTCAATATAAATATTGGTTCCGACGGTGTGGTCTTTCTGCTTCGTTTTCAGTTCCACCTGAGCTACTGCGGCAATGGAAGCCAATGCCTCTCCGCGAAAACCTTTGGTTGAAATCTTAAAAATGTCGTCAGTAGTGCGGATTTTGGATGTTGCGTGTCTTTCAAAAGCCATTCTGGCATCCGTATCGGACATTCCGCTACCGTTGTCCACCACCTGAATAAGATTTTTGCCTGCATCACGGATAATCAGTTCAATTTTGTCTGCACCTGCATCAATAGCATTTTCCAGCAGTTCCTTCACAATGGAAGCCGGCCGCTGAACAACTTCTCCGGCGGCAATCTGGTTGGCTACATGATCGGGCAATAACTGAATGATATCTGACATTTCCATGAAAATTCCTACAAAAATAAACGAAAAAATCGGAAAACCTGCAAATATATCCGGTTCTAAGTTCATCATCAACCGCGCAAAGCTCCCAGCAACAAAAAACGCTGCCAATCTACAGATTAACAGCGTTTTAAGTACCCCAGACGGGACTTGAACCCGTACGTCCTTGCGGACACAGGATTTTAAGTCCTGCGTGTCTACCAGTTCCACCACCAGGGCGGGTAAAAAAAATAGAAGCTTCACAAAAAAACTTCTATTTTGTAGAGCGAAAAACGGGATTCGAACCCGCGACCCCAACCTTGGCAAGGTTGTGCTCTACCAGCTGAGCTATTTTCGCAAAAAAAAATTTCTAAACGAATCTAGAAATTTTTCTGTGTGCGGATGAAGGGACTCGAACCCCCACGCCTCACGGCACCAGATCCTAAGTCTGGCGTGGCTACCAATTACACCACATCCGCCTTTTTAAAAGATCTTCTTCTTTTTTTGTGAGTGCAAATATAACATAAATTTTTACTTCCAAACAAATTTTTTCTAAAAAAATTATTTATCCACAATCGCATGCAGCTTTTTCAGATTTAAAATTCATTTTCATACTTTTACAATCTTAATTATTTAATGACATGGAATTACAGGGAACAGTAAAAAAAATAACTGATACACAGACGTTTGCCAGCGGTTTTCAGAAAAGAGAACTGATTCTTCTTACGCAGGAACAGTATCCGCAACCTATCAGTATCGAATTTCTTCAGGATAAAATAAGTTTGCTTGAGAACATCTCTGAAGGTGAAAATGTAAAAATCGGAATCAATATCCGCGGAAGAGAATGGACTTCGCCTCAGGGAGAAGTAAAATATTTCAACTCGATCACCGGATGGAGAATAGAAAAAATGGCTGATTTCGGCAACGAACCTACTCAGGCCGCTCCTTCTACACAGGAAAAAGCAACACCGGCTTCTACGAATGAAAATCCTTTCGCAGAAGACGAGGATGATGATCTTCCGTTTTAAACCCGGTAGATTAATAAGAACCTGAATCCTGCTTATTTTGAAGTGGGATTTCTTTTTACCTATGTTTCTGCTCGACAAGAATATCATTGCATTTCCTGATCCGGAACTTTATCATCCGGAAGGCGGTCTAATTGCTGTTGGCGGCGATCTCTCTGAAGAAAGAATCCTTTTGGCTTATCAGTTGGGAATTTTCCCTTGGTTCAATCCGAGTGAAGAAATTCTCTGGTGGTGTCCCGATCCGCGATTTGTGCTGTTTCCGGACAGTCTGAAAGTATCAAAATCAATGAAAAAAATCCTTCAGAACGAAAATTTTAGTTTTACTGTAAACCAAGCGTTTGAAGAAGTGATTGAAAACTGCGAAAAAATGCCGAGAAAAGGTCAGGACGGAACATGGCTTTCCAAAGAACTGCGGGATGTTTTTACCAATCTTCACCATAAAGGAATTGCGAAAAGTGTTGAAGTGTGGCAGAACGGAAAACTGGTTGGCGGTCTTTACGGCTTACAGTTCGGAAACGTTTTTTGCGGTGAAAGTATGTTTGCCAAGGTGAGCAACGCGTCGAAAGCAGGTTTTATCCATTTTGTTCAGAACAGTAAGTTTGAATTAATCGACTGCCAGGTTCATACCGCCCATTTGGAATCCTTGGGCGCAACCATGATTCCGAAGCAAAAGTATCTTGAAATTCTCAGAAAAAATTTATGAATCCTGAAAAAGAAAAATGGCTCTTACTCCTTGTCCTGTCGGTAATCTGGGGTTCCTCGTTTATTCTGATTAAAAAATCGCTTGATCATTTTAATCCGTATCAGGTTGGAGCGCTGCGCGTGTTAATTGCGGGAATTCTGTTGTTACCGGTTGCTATTCCGAATATTAAAAGTTTTCCGAAGAAACAGTTGAAATGGCTTCTTATTGCCGGCATTTCGGGAAATTTTATTCCGATGTTTCTTTTTCCTATTGCCGAGACCGAAATCAGCAGCAGCATTGCAGGAATTATCAACTCAATGATGCCGATATTCGTGATTATCGTCGGTGCTTTACTGTGGAAGTTTTCCACCACAAAAAAACAGATTATCGGTGTTATTATAAGCTTTAGCGGCGCGTGTATTCTTGCTCTAAGCGGTCATGAAGGCGGAAACATTAAATTCTTTCCAATATTTCTGCTTCTTATTGCAACACTTCTGTATGCCGTCAGCACAACAACCGTGAAATCAAAACTCAATAATATTCCTGCCAAAATCCTGTCGTCTTACGTATTTTCTTTTGTTCTGCTGCTTCCTTCACTGATTGCTTTGGTCCTCAGTGGCTTTTTCAATGATTTTAAAGGGACAGAATCCGATCTGATCGGACTTGGATTTGTTTCTCTGCTTTCAATTTTCGGAACCGGACTCGCAATGATGCTGAATTACCGTCTGCTGAATATTTCCACGCCGCTGTTTGCGTCAACGGTAACACTTCTGATGCCTGTTGTTGCAGTAATTTGGGGCGTTTTAGACGGTGAAAAATTAACATTAACCCAATCTTTCGGAGGACTGATTATTCTTGCCGGACTTTTATTTTTGCGCTCAAAACCCGCTGCCAAGCATAAAATTTCCTAACTTAACTCCATTAAAATCAGAATATGGAAGTATCAATATCGGATCAGTTGGTCTCAATACGCCGTCATCTTCATCAGATTCCTGAAATCGGGTATCAGGAAACCGAAACGTCAAAATACATCTGCGAACAGCTTGATCTTCTGGAAATTAGCTATCAAAAAGGATTTGCAGGAGGAACCGGTGTTTTGGCAGAAATTTCAAAGGGAAAAGGAAAAACAGTTTTACTTCGGGCAGATATCGACGCGCTGCCAATGCAGGAAATTACCGGTCTGGAATTCGCTTCCAAAAATCAGGGTGTGATGCATGCCTGTGGACACGACATGCACACGACGATGCTTCTTGGGTCAATAATGAAGTTGAAAGATGCTGACTTTGAGGGAAAAGTTAAATTTATTTTTCAGCCGTCTGAAGAGGGAACCAACGGAGATAAGGAAAAAAAATCCGGCGGACAGAGGGTTGTAGAGGAAGGCGTTCTGGACGGTGTTGATTTTGCTTTGGCTTTACATGTAAATCCGCTTGCTCCGGTTGGGATGCTGAACTACACACCGGGAACCGCCCTTGCCTGCGCCGGAAATTTCACTATTGAAGTTTTCGGAAAATCCAGTCACGCCGGTGCGGCACCTCATCTTGCGATTGATGCGGTTTTGATAGGAACCGCGTTGGTTCAGGCGTTCCAGAGCATAGTCGCAAGAAATGTAGCCCCGAATGATGAGGGCGTGGTTTCTGTTTCATCTTTTCATGGCGGAACGGCACCAAATGTTATTGCAGATTATGTGAAAATGACCGGTACACTCCGCGCAATGACCGACGAAAATTTTGAAATGATCTTGGGCAAAATCAAGCAGATAATAGACGGAATTTCAAAAGCTTATGGCGCGGAAATTAAGTTTACGCTCGACAGCCATTACCTGAGCGTTATCAACGATCCTGCTGTTCATGAAAGACTGGAATCTGTAGGAAATTCAGTTTTTAAAATGGGTTTACATCCGATTCCGCCCACCTTGGGCGCCGAGGATTTTGCTTTTTACTCCAGAAAAGTGCCTTCAATGTTTTATTTTATCGGTGCGATGAGCGAGCAGAAAGGCGAATTTTTCCTTCACCATCCGAAAGTGATTTTCAATGAAGACTGTATGGTTTTGGGAAGCAAATTTTTGGCTAAATCGGCTCTGGAGCTTCTGAAATAAGGAAAATCCAGGTTTCTCTATTCTCTACGGTTCATAAATAAAAACTCCGGCTGCAAGCAAGCTACGGCCGGAGAAAACTAATTATTGAGAACTGTTATTTTTGTGTATATATCATAAATGCGAAAAAAGCCAATGTAAGAGATAGTCCGCTATAAATCCATACTTTGGGATTGCTTGGAGAAAAACTGGTTATCATCAGCATATAAACCACAAGCAGGGAAGACAGTGCGAAAAAAGCAGCGGTTATTTTTTTTAAGTTCTTGGTTTTCATAATATTGTTTTTTTATGAAAAGTTCCGCCGCTTTTCACGGCGGAACATTTAGTCATGGTTAATTGTCATCAGAGTATCCCCTGCAACGTTATATTCTCCTTTTTTATAGATATCCTTGCTGGAAAGGAGAATCTCGTACGTGTAAATTCCTTTGGGTAAATCAAAGGTACATTCCTTTGTATCTTTCTGGATCACAAGCTCCTTTTTGATCTCTTCATCCTCAACTTTTCCGTTCAAGCGGACGGTAATTTTTTCGTCCATCTTATTCTTAAAGCAGAAGCTGTCGACTGATTTGGAATTGGAATTGGATTTGTCTCCAGGTCCTTTTAGGGCTTGATAACCCTGTATTAATAGGTTTCCGATTAAAATTCCACGGTCAAGATCCGATATTTGGTTAACCTGCGCTTTGCTAAATGTTACTGCTGTACATGCAACAAAAAAGAGCGACACTTGACACGCCGAGAAGCGCAAGTCCACCAATTGTGTTGTCATTCCAAGTCCCGTTAAAATTTTCTGTGAGAAACCAGGCAGAAGCCCATACTGCAAATAGCAGTGGTATTACTCCGAAAATGTTTAGGATTGCTTTCATGATTTTTGGTTTTAAGAGTTAGTATTTAATGAAAAAATTCTGTGGTGTAGAGTGTCGTGATTAAAGCTTTGTTCATAATTTAAATTTTATTCTGATTTTGCGCAATTTTTTTGAAGTAGAAGAAGAATAATAATGTTATTATCACGAAAAAAGGCATCCCTTGAAACGATAGTATCGTACTTACTTTATGATCATTTATTAAAAAAATAAAATCTTTATACTCTATCGAAAAAGACTTACTCTTATCCATTTCTAAAAAAGCGCTATAGAACTGTAACAATGCAAGGAATAAGAACAGTAATAGTGAACATATTACTGATTTTACAATGAAAATAATATTACTATTCATAATTTATTTACTTACAATTAAACCAATGCCATTGGATCTAACTTCGTTTACTGTCGTAATTGTCATATAATCAACATAGATTTCTTTGCCGTCAACAATAATTGGCACACCACTCGACATCTTGCTATTAAGACAAGTACAATTAAATTCCACTGTGGTCGTATGCTTAGGTGGGTTTCCAGAAGTGTAGGTATATTTCACTTTAACGCAGCATAAACCAACAGCAACTAAAACAGGCCAAATTTTCTTTTTATTGGAGAGAGTCTTGCTATAAATTAGCTGTGGTTTTGAGTAAAAAAACTCGATACCTAAGTCAATTATATTAGGACCGCGACTATTAATTTTAGAACTTTTTATTACTTTGCCATCTTTATAAAATTGGAAAATCATTTCCCCTGAGTTTGATTCTATTGGTTCGATTATTAAACCATTATCGGTTTTTTCAAACTTAACGACTTTATCATTATTATTTTCTGCAAAAAAATTAAAATAATAAGGAACATTTTTCTCTGCAGATTCCAAATTCCACTCGTTTTCAAGATGTTCCTTACCAAAAATTTTTGTGGGTTGTTCATCTTTAGGAAAATCTAGAGTTTGCCCAAAAGCAAAGCTTCCGATCAGTACCATTAATACACTAAATAGTTTTAATAAATTTTTCATGGTTATTTTTTGTCTTCTCAAAAATTAATTTTTTGTTTGTTAATGAGCATCCGGGCGAGAGAAGCACTTGTTTTTTTAACCCGTTGGCTTTTTTGGTTTTTGTTTTTTTGCTGTTTTACAGATTTTAGCCGCTGTTACCGCTATCAGGAATAAGGACAATCGCCTGATTGCTCTAGCCTATCAATCGAGCGGTGTGGTATTAGTGGAAACGTACGATTATTCAAAAGCGCTTGAGCACCTACTGTTATCCTTAGAGTATTTTGAGAAGAACGAAAGCAAAGAATGGGTTAATGTATCAAACAACTATATTGGGATCATAAAAATGTCATCAGGAGATTATATCGGAGCACAAAGAATTTTTGATGAGACCTATAAATATTACAAGTGGAAGATTGAAACGAAAAATACCATATCGAACAACAACCGACTGCTTAGTTCTACTGTTCTGTTAGCGCAAGCAGAAGCGTACCTTCAGAAATTTGATGAAAGCTCCAAGCTGTTAACACAGGCACAATTGTTAATTGATAAAAACCCGAACCTAAACAGGGGAAAAGACAAATATTACACTGCATTAGGAATAGTTAATCTTCAACAGCATAAATTTTCTCAAGCAATCCAAAGTTTTAAAAACTCGCTCAGAGAGTCTGCTGATCCAAAAGACAACATTAAAACAAATTTTTATCTAGCTGTCTCATACTGGAAAAACAATCAGCATGAAAATGCATTTTCCTACTTTAAAACTGTTGAGAATAAGTTTACCGAAACTTCCAATATGCCTGTAGAGTTTCGTTCAATGTTTGAGTTTTTCATAGAATATTATAAAAATAAGGGTGATCGGGAAAAACAACTGGAATATGTAGATAAACTTCTTAATTATGACAAGTCATATAATGTAGAGCAGAAAAATATTGATTCCAGAATACAGACAGATTACGATGAAAAAAAACTGCTCCAGGAAAAAGAAAAGATTGAAAATAAGAGAATCAAAGAAAGGTGGGCTTTTTCTGCAGCAGTTATTCTATTGATAATAGGAATTGTTTTCTATTCTATTTATCGCCGCAGAAAAATGCGCGAACAAAGAAGTGAAAATATATCACAGAACCCGAACAGTAGTTCACTTTTACAAGATAGTACGCAAAATGAAACTGCAGAAAAACATAAAGTTCCAGAAAACGATAACAATTTTACTGAATCAGACCTTATCAACACAGTGAAAATCATTGATAATGAGGCAGAGAACAGCAATTTGGAAAATCCGAAATCAAATGATGATATTGCTAATGTTCCGCTGCCACAAAATACAGTTTTGAAAGAAATAGATTATGAAGCCTATCTGCCAATCAATAAGCCAACAGTAAAGCATATTCTTAAAAACTTGGAAAGCTTTGAAAAAAACAAAAAATTTCTTAGAAAGAATATCCGGCTGGTTGATATCGCAAGCGAATTCAGCACCAACGAAAAATATCTAGCACGAGCTATCAAAGTAAAAACGGGAAAAATATTCAACCATTATATCAATGACCTTAGGCTGGCACACTTAAAAGACCTCATCAATGAAGACCCTTCCACAACACAAAAAAAAGTGAAGGACATCTCCAATTATTTAGGCTACTCTTCACCGGAAGCTTTTACTGCGATTTTCCGCGAAAGATTTGGAGTTCCGCCATCGGTCTATTTTAAAGAGGAAACAAATCAAAATGATGATTCCCAGTAGTTTATAATGAATTAAACAAAAAATCCCGAAACAGTTTCGGGATTTATCTTATTTTTTCTTTGCTTTTACATTTTTCGCTTTATCCTTTATAAAAGGGTATTTCTGCTGCATATCTTCAAGCATTTCGGGATTAAGCTCCATTGCTTTCTGAAGGTTCTCTAAGCTTTCATTTTCCATCTTTAAATGATGGTAGCTGTTGCTGAGCTGAAAATAAAGTTCGGCGCGTGGATGCACTTTCAACGCTTCATTCAGAATGGTGATGGCATCTTCATATTCGCCAATCAGCATCATCACTTCTGTGTATGCATACCAGTTGTAAAAACGGTTTGGCTCTGCTTTCACGAGTTTTTTCAGACAGGCAAGACTTTCTTCATATTTTCCCGAAGAAATGTACAGAAACGCCAGCCGCTTCTGATAATCCAGATTGTTGTCGTTAAGCAGTGTGGCTTCTTTGGCAAAATGAAGGGCTTCCTTCATGCCGCCCATTTCTTCATAAATAAAGCTCTGCTCCATCATCGACATATAGAACTGCGGATCCTCAATCAGAGATTTCTGAAAAGAATTCAGTGCCGGAATCAGCTGATTGAGTTCACGATAACACAACCCGATTTTATAAAACGTGAAGCTTTTGGTATATTCCAGCGCAAGCATTTCTTCGTAAACCTCAATTGCTTTTTCCCACTGTTTCTGTGCTTCTAAACACGCTCCTTTATTGGCATAAACGCCAACGGAATTGGAGTTGATAGCCAAAAGATAATCAAAACCTCTTATCGCTTCTTCGTAATTTTTACGGTTGAAGTAAAACTGGCCGTACTCGTACCAAGCCGTTTCTGAAAACGGAAACTCGTCGAGATACTGATTCAGAAACTCAATGGCTTCTTCCGGTTTGTTCAGGTCGTTAAAACACAGCATACTGTTTTCCAGTGCGTATTCGTCCTGTGGGTCTGCTTTCAGGGCAAGTTTGTAGTGTTTCAGTGCGTCAAAAGGATCGCCAAGATTCACCAGTTCATCCGCAATGAAATTATGGAGAAAATTCTCCTCTTCTTCCATTTTGAGTGCTTTTTCACAAAAATCAATCGCTCTTCTCGGGTTTCCGAGGTTTGAATAGTATTTTGCGCAGCACACCAGAAAATCAAGGTTTTCCTGCGAGGATTCCTTCAGCTCGTCAATAAGGTTTTTGGCCTGACTGTAATCTTCAAGTTCAAGCAAAACCTCCAGTTTTTTAACTTTTATTTCCTGGGAATTAGGGTGCAGTTTCAGTCCGAAACTTACGGCCTGTTCTGCGTAGGAAATGTCACCAAGTTCAAGATAGTAAATAATGATGTCTTCCAGTTCTTCGGTATCGAAGTAGTATTCCTCATTATTCTCAATCATCTGCTCGAATTTTGCAGCGAGCTCATTTTCAAAAAATTCTTCCAATCGTTATCTCTCCGTCTTTTCAAAATCTGAAATTAGCTTGCAGGCTTTGAAAAACTTCATATTTATTATTAAGTATTCCTAAATTAAGAATTCTGATGTAATTAAATCAATTTTTGTGCAAAACTTTTTTCAGATCAGACTTCTGATTTTAGCAATAATACTGTCACCAAGTGTATCCGCTTCCTCCTGAGATTTCGCTTCTGTATAAATCCTGATGATCGGTTCTGTATTTGATTTTCTGAGATGAACCCAGTTTTCGGCAAAGTCAATTTTTACACCGTCAACAGTAGAAACCTCTTCATTTTGATATTCATTCTGCATTTTGGTTAAAAGGGCGTCAACGTCTATTTCCGGTGTAAGTTCAATTTTCTTTTTGCCCATGAAATAAGCAGGATAACCGGCACGAAGTTCGGAAACCGTCTTGTTTTCTTTCGCTAAATGCGTCAGAAACAGAGCGATTCCAACCAATGAATCTCTTCCGTAATGAAGGTCAGGGTAAATGATTCCGCCGTTTCCTTCACCACCGATAACTGCATTTTTCTCTTTCATTAAATTCACCACATTCACCTCTCCTACAGCACTTGCGAAATATTCTGAATTGTGGTTTTTAGCAACATCTCTCAAAGCACGGCTTGAAGAAAGGTTTGAAATGGCTACTCCGTTTTTATGTTTCAAAAGATAATCTGCAACGGCAACCAAAGTGTATTCTTCGCCAAACATTTCACCTTTTTCATCGATTAAAGCCAGTCTGTCCACATCAGGATCTACAACGATTCCCAAGTCTGCATTCTCTTTCTTAACGAGTTCGCAGATGTCGGTTAAATGTTCTTTCAAAGGCTCAGGATTGTGCGGAAACTGTCCGTTTGGTTCGCAGTAAAGCTTTACAACTTCGCAGCCCAGTTTTTCCAAAAGCGGTGGTAAAGAAATTCCGCCTGTTGAGTTTACAGCATCCAAAACCACTTTGAATTTTTTCTCCTTAATTGCTTCTGCATCTACCATTGGTAAATCCAGAATTTTTTGAATATGAATGTCAAACGCATCATCACGGGTTTCGTATTTACCCAAATTGTCCACCTCAGCGTAATTGAAATCTTCACTTTCTGCCAATGCCAACACATCAGCACCGTTTTCAGCATTGATGAATTCTCCTTTTTCGTTCAGAAGTTTCAGAGCATTCCACTGTTTTGGATTGTGGGAAGCGGTTAAGATAATGCCTCCGTCAGCATTGAGTTCCGGAACCATTACCTCAACGGTTGGTGTTGTAGAAAGTCCTAAATCCACCACATTTATTCCTAATCCCTGCAAAGTAGCAGTAACTAGTGAGGAAACCATCTGTCCGGAAATTCTCGCATCGCGGCCGATAACAAGAGTGAGATCTTTTTTACTTTTATTGTTCTGCAGCCAGGTTCCGAAAGCGGATGCGAATTTTACCACATCAAGCGGCGTTAAGTTATCGTCTACTTTTCCGCCTATTGTTCCGCGTATTCCGGATATACTTTTGATTAATGACATAGTCTTAAGCTTATTTAAAAATAAATTTCTGCAAATTTACGAAAAATGAAACCGGGCGAAAATTAAAATCGATTAACAAAAAAAACCCGGCATAAAACCGGGTTGATTATTTAGATTTTGAAATTCTTAGAAAGAATATTTGAAACCTACGTTAAGGCCAAAATTAGAGAACGGAAGGGATTCCTTAGTTAATTTGGTCGCAGAGCTGTTTCCTGAGTTGTCTCCCGGATTTACCTGATCAACGTACTCATAATGAATGTCATCATATTGCCAGCCATAATCTTCATTAAGCTCATTTGTTCCATTGTAATTTGCTTCAGTATAAGTTCCTTTCTTAGGGGAATATGCAAGCGCCATGGATCTAAGTTCAGTATAAATTGACATATTCTGATTAAGAGCATAATCAATACCTAACGCTCCGGTCACACCTATAGCTGTTCCACCTTCCATCTCGTATACCTCCTTATACGTATTGTTGCTCCAGGTGTCTGTATAATCCTGATTTACTTTTGGCATTGCTCCAATTACAGCTCCAAATTTAGCGTAAGGAGTAACAGTCGCTGGATTTGCTTTTACAACAATTTTTGGCTGAATCAACAGCATTCTTCCCGAAAGTTCATACTTCTCTAATTCTCCGTCATTCCATTTTTCAGTCACTTCAGTTTTGCTGCCTTTCAGATAATCCAATCCTAGTTCCGCACCAAGATTTTTGCTGAACATATAGCCCAGATCCAAGCCAAAATTTGCTCCTTTACCGTATGAAACACCAACAGCTTCTTGCGACCAACCGGAAGTTTGCTGTGTTCTGTTGACCCAGCGACCGTAATCTTTTGCGATGCCGAAGTTGTATCCACCGTGAACGCCAATGTACAATCCGGTGTTTCCTTCTTGGATAGGGTTAACTTTAGTTTGCGCATTTACCTGAGTAGAAAATGCCAGCGCCATAACAGCTACTGCTAAAAAACTTTTTTTCATAATTCAATTTTTATTTTATTGTGCTGCGAATATAAAAAAATATTTACTAACGCTTTTGTTTTCTAGAATAATTTTTCTCTTAACAGCCGCAGTCTTTATCGCAGCCGGATTTGTTGTCCTTAAACTTTCCCGGAGTAAAATTTTTACGTATAAGTCTGAAAATATACCAGCATGCAAAAAGAAAAAGCAGCGCGAGAATGATATACTGTATGGTAAGAGAATCCATCACTAATTTATTTTAAAAGCTGATATACAAGCATGGATGCAAAGTAAGCCAGACCCGACATACCTATGATCTGTAAGACCGTCCATTTCCAGGATTTTGTTTCACGGTAAACCACAGCAATGGTAGCAATACACTGCATGGCAAATGCATAAAACATCAGGATTGAAATTCCGGTCGCAAAGCTGAACACTTTTTCACCGTTGGGTTTTACATCGCTGCGCATTTTCTCAATCACTTTTCCTTCAGGTGCATCATCGTCCAGACTGTACAGTGTAGACATTGTACCGACAAATACTTCTCTGGCGGCAAAACTGGTCAGAATTCCCACGCCCATCTTCCAGTCGTAACCCAGCGGCTCAATAGCCGGCTCCATACTCTTACCTATTTTGGCAAGATAGGAATCGTCCAAATGAACATCTGTGGAAACCATCTGATCTTTTTGTGTTCCCGGCCCAAAATAACTCAGAACCCAGATGATGATACTTACTACGAAGATGATTTTTCCGGCGCCGGTAATAAACTCCCATACTTTCTGAAGAACCAGTTTAAGATCATAACCGAACAGCGGCTTTTTATATGTCGGCAAGTCCATCACAAGAAATGAGGTTCCTTTGTTACTGATAAATTTTTTCAGAACAAAAGAAGCGGAAATTGCCATCAGAAACCCAAGCAGATACATCGCCATGAGCGCCAGTGCCTTATACGAAATTCCACCGAAATACCTGTCCGGAATTACCAATCCAATTATAATACTGTAAACCGGAAGTCTGGCAGAACACGTCATAAAAGGCGTCACCAAAATGGTAATCAAGCGTTCCTTTACATTTTCAATATTTCTGGTCGACATAATTGCCGGTATGGCGCAGGCGGTTCCGGAAACCAAAGGCACAATACTTTTACCGTTCAGGCCGAACGGACGTAAAAACCTGTCCATCAGGAAGATTACACGGGCCATATAGCCCGAATCCTCGAGCAGATAAAGGAAATACAGCAGTATACCGATTTGCGGTGCGAAGATCACAATACCGCCCAATCCGGGAATAATTCCGTTAGCGATGAGAGAATTAAGCGGACCTTCAGGCAGATGAGTTTTTGCAAAATTGGAAAAACTGAGGAAGAGCGAATCAATCCAGTCCATTGGGTACGCGGCAAGAAAAAACACCATCTGGAAAATCAGAAGCAGTATGCCCAGGAAAATGATATAACCCCAAAACTTATGAACAAGAACTTTATCCAGCTTTTCGGTAAGCAGTTCTTTAAACTGAGGTGTTCTGGAAATCACCTTTGAAATAATACGGTCTATATTCTGATAACGTCTGATGGTTTCCTGAGTCTGCAGTCTTTTTGGTATCAGACACTTAACTTCATTTTCATTAAGCTGATCCTGTACCGATTCCAGTTTTCCAAGATATGTATCTGATGACAGAAGTGTCCAAACTTTATACTGGTTTTCTTCTTTAGTATTCTCCAGAATTCTGAAAACCATGCCTTTCTGTTCCACAGGAATCTCAAAAGTGGGCTGGGCTGAAGAAGTGAAATTATTACTGAAAATGTTTTCGCGAAGTTCATCAATTCCCTGATGTTCTTTGGCGTTGGTAGAAATCACCTTTACACCTACTTCTCTTTCAAGCGCATCCAAATTGATGTGAATTCCTCTTCGTTCTGCCTGATCAATCTGGTTCACCACCAAAAGCATCGGAATTCTCAAATCCTGTATCTGCTGAAAAAGCAGAAGCCCTCTTTTGATGCTGAGCGCCTCGAGAATATATACTACGCCGGAATAGGTCTGAACCTCATCAACCAGATATTTGGCAAAAATAGCTTCGTCTTCGGAACTTGGGTAAATGCTGTAAGAGCCGGGAAGATCAATCACCTCCACTTCCTCATCACGGTAAATGTAGTTTCCGGAATGGCTTGCTACCGTTACGCCGGCATAATTCCCCGTTTTCTGTTTTCTGTTGCAGAGAACATTGAATACTGTTGATTTTCCTACGTTCGGATTTCCAACGAGAAGGATTTTCTTATGTTGAAGATCTTTGTGCATTAATCTAAACGTTCTACAATAATAAACCGTGCTTCTTCTTCGCGAAGTGCAATGCGGCTTTTTTCCTCGCCAAATTCAATATAAAGAGGCCCTTTGAAAGGCGCCTGATAGAGTACTTTAAAGCCGGTTTCGGGCAGAAGGCCCATTTCAATTATTTTTCCTGGCATCTGCAAGTCATCATTTTCATAGCCAACAATTTTCCCGGCTTTTCTTAGCGGAAAACAGCAGAGTCTGTTGGAAAAATCGTTCTTCAAATCAGTAGGTTTACACTGCAAATATACGTTATTTAAATTAAATCTAAATAAGGGTGATTAATGTCATAACAAAACCCGGAAACACAATGTTTCCGGGCTTCTACAATATAATTTAGCTGATATGAATGTTACTTTTTCTCGGGCTTGATTTCAATGGGATTATTATTGCTTGTAAAGAAATCCTTGGCCATTTTTTCCTGATCTTTAATGTACTCTCCAACGGTTTTATCGGAGCCGGGCATTTTACGTCCCATCAGTTCCGGTGTCATGTACGGGCGCATTTCTGCAAGAGGATCAGCTTTGAAGTTGTCATAGGATTTCTCAAACTTCTCTCTGGTAATAATTACCGGAACCTGCGACATCCCGTATTTCTGATTGATTTTTTCTGCATAGGACATTTCTTCCCAGTTTTCAACCGTTTTATTGCCTTTCAGTTCCCAGGAATAGTTTTTTCCTTCGTCCTCCAGTTTTACAATAAGTCCCGGCAAACCGTAGAATTTGTACGGACCGTCCGGAAACGGAATATCCTGTGAAAACCATGCAGTCCATGTTCTGCCAGCGAATTCAGCTGTGGCTTTCTGGGTTTTATATTCTCCGATTGTGGCTTTTTCCGGCGATATTTTCCAGTCGAATTTCACAGCATCATCATAGCCGAACGTTTTCATACTGATCTGATCGGTATACTGAACGTTCATGTCCGGATAGGTCTTCTTTACTTTATGCGTGAACTTCGGCATTTTGATGCTCTTCATCATGTCGGACCAAACTCCGCTTTTCTCCATCGCCGAAACTTTTTCTTTTATGATAGAATCCTGCGCGGGAACCGTAAAATCCTGATAACGCGACATTTCTGTAGTGATGTCCAAAATCGTCATCACTTTTTCGGTACGTGCAGAATCTTTCTTAGGCTTAAAAGTAAGCTCATAAAAAAATCTGTTGGCAGTTTGCTGCGCGTTCAGGGCAACAAAAACAATAAGGGCCAACACCGAGAGCTGTTTTCTCATTTTCAATTTTAATAATTAGTATCTGTATTTAGGTTTTTGTTACAGAATGTTTGGAAAAACTTAACGCTTAAATTTCTCTCCATATTTTAAAAAGCATTAATTTTAAGCAACTTAACAAAACAGATATGGAAACATTACCCAACATTAAAGCTGAACTGAAACAGGAATACGAAACCACAAAAAAGTTTTTTGAAAATTTTCCTGAAGACAAAAACGATTACGCGCCGCATGAAAAAAGTATGAAAATGATGCCTTTGGCTACGCATATTGCTGAAATTTTCGGATGGCCGGCTTTTATGATGAACACAGAAAAGCTGGATTTCAGTGCCGGTGATTACAAGCCAACGGTACTGAATACAAAAGCAGAACTTCTCCAAAAACTTGATGATGATTATGAAGACAGTGTTAAAACCCTCGCCGCAATTTCCGAAGATGATCTTAACGGCCGCTGGAAAATGACAATGGGCGAACATGTGATTGCGGATTACAGCAAATATGAAGCAATGCGCCACGCGCTTAACCAGGCCACACATCACCGTGCCCAGCTCGGAATTTATTACCGCCTGAACGATATTCCTTTACCGGGAAGTTACGGCCCTTCTGCAGATGACGAAAATTTTTAATGATCTCTTTTAAAATAAAATTCCCGGTTGTCACCGGGAATTTTTTACTGTCTGGAGTATAAAGACGGTTCTATTTTGTTATTGTTCTTGCTTTCGTAATCCTGCACCCGTTTTTCTATGGTGCGGTATATTTCGTTGATGTCTGTTATTTCCTTGCCATCCTGCGTCATTACTTTAATCATCACTTTCTGATTGGGGCCTGAATTTTTCATCATCATTTCTCTTGTTCCTTTAGCCGGATCATTCAGATAATCATTCCACAGTTTCCTGAATTTTTTCTCGTCCACATTAATCTGTTTGCTGTCGAAAATACTTCCCATTCCGGGTGCCACCAATTCGGTACTTTGTGCTTCGGCGGCAACTTTTCTGTTTGCCACCAGTGTCATCACATGCGATCCTGTGCTGTCCTCTGCCTTAACAATCAGCCCGGGCAGGCCATGAAACTTATACGGCCCGTCCTGAAACGGAATATCCTTCGAAAACCAGGCGGTCCATTCTCTTCCGCCAAAAGATGCTGTGGCTTTCTGAGCGTTGTATTCCCCTATTTTTTGCGTTTCAGCGTGAATTTTCCAGTGCAGCTTCTCGTCTTCAAGAATTTTATAGCGGTCTTCACCAATCTGGTCAATCAGGAACACCTCAAAATCAGGATAGCTTTTGGTTACTTTATAACGGACAGAAACCAGTCGCCCGCTACGGTTTATATTGACGTTGTTAGTACCTGTGGAAATCTGCCTGTCAAAGTCTGCTTTTATTAGGGAATCCTGCACAAATTTGGCGTGACTGTAGTACAAAGATCCTTTCTCATTAATATCCAGCAGCATCATTTCTTTCCGCACCGTATCTTTTTCGTTAATATCCGGAACGAACTTATATGCGTATATAAAGCGATTGGTCTGCGCCAGACAAAACGAACCCACAAGCAGCAGAAACAGAATATACTTTTTCATCATCAGGTTTTTAGCAGGTGTTTTATTTAAAATTAAATTTCACCGTAAACATTACCTGGCTTGGGCGGATGTTTATTCTGCTGAGTCTTGTATACAGCGCACCATCAGAAATGGTTTCAAACACTTTCTTATTTGCGATATTAAGCCATTTCAGTTCAAAATCCACTTTCTTTTCTGTCCAAGCAAACTGATACGTCAAATCGTAAAATCCGTTACGGTAATTGCGTCCCATCTGCGATGAATTGATCTGATCCCAGTTAAATGCAACAGAATGCCCTTCCACAGGGAAAAAAGTGGCGCCAAGATTATGATTGTAGCTCCGGTTGCTGGACGCTGCCCATCGGCCGGTGTTCTTGCCCCAACCCATTGTGAAATTATAATCCAGCGTCATCCAGTCGAAATAGGCATTGTTGAACTTAAAACCTAAGCTTTGCGTGGAATTCCGGTTGGTATAAGGAGTTCCTTCATATGAAAGATCAGATTCTGAGACAGAGTTTCTGAATGATGCAGACACATTTGACTTGAATTTCGGAAAATACTTGCCGATTTCCGCACTCTGTGAATTGGAAAGTGTAGAATTGTCCTGAACGATGTATCTAACCAATCCGAAACCCTGCGTAACGTCATTCTGATCTGCGATAAGGTTACTGTTCGACTTGGAAATGGAATAGTTTACATTGAAGAAAAGATTGTTCAGCGGATTGCGGTATTCCACACGGGTTCCTGCACGTCTTGATGAACTCTCCAGCAGAGGATTGCCGGCTTCCATTGCACGGAACATATTCGGGTTCCTCATCATAAAACCTGAGTAAATATCATCGATTCCCGCAAAACCGTAGTTCATGTTACCGGTAAGCATTGCCTTCCAGAACGAAGCAAAGCTGTACTGGACAAAACCGGACGGTTCAAAAGTTGTTTTCGTAAAATCCTTATGCAGATTCCGTGCAGGATCTTCTGCTTTTATTATGTTGAAATTCACCGGCATCTGAATTCCCAAAGTCCAGGCTTCAGATTTATAGTTTACACCAAGTCCAGCATACGGAACGGTTTCTGTGAATTTCAGGTCGTTGATAAACATGTCTCCAAATGCTTCTGCCGTGTTTCCGGTATAGCCAAAGAGCTGCGAATTCAGTTTGCTGGTATTGTAATTCAGACCGATTTCCGGCGTGAAAGTCCAGCCTTTTGTCGTGAAGCCCATTGTTGCTGAATGGTTGGCTTCGAATGTTTTGATACCGAAATCCTGAAATGCGCGGTCTTTTCCGTCAAAAAGGTTTCCCAAAACGGGCCCGCCGGTCTGCACCGGAAAAACAACATAATCTCCCGGCGTCACCCAAAGATCCTGGTTGTCGTTCTGATAATTAATGTACGACATGACATTCAGCATCTTCGATTTAAGCGGAATAATCGTGCTGAGTGAATTCTGGAAGGAAGTCGTCGGCGATTCCAGTGCCTGCGCCGAATTTTTATCTATAAACGGCGGATTTCTGAAGAGCGTAGTGGCGCGGTCCGCATTCCAGAACTGGTTGAAGGTTGTTGTATTTTTAAAAAAGCCCTGTTTCGCATTTTTCGTGAAGATAAGCTCTCCTTTTGCCTTGTTGGTATACAGGTTGTTGGTTTGTCTTCCTATTGAAGTATTGCCGTTCTCCTTGTTGAAGGTTTCTTCGTAACTTTCGCGTTCCACTGCGTTATTGGTATAACTTCCGCTGGCTTTGAGTTCCCATTCCTTGTTTTCGAAAGGTGTTGTAAGTATGTTCGCCGTAAGAAAATGTACATTGTTCATCAGATAGCGCTTCTCCGGCAGTGATGGAATATCTGCCCTTTCAACACTCAGCCAGCTGCTTTGCGAAATACTTCTGCGCATTCCTTCCCAGCGGTTACCCATTGCAAACATACCGCCTTCATTTTCCACCGTTTCTCCTACATTATTGGTCTTATAGTTAACAACCCACTGGTTTTTCTGTCCGAAAAACATCGGCGTAAGTTTCACGTTCCAAAGCCAGGGATCTGCAAAGCCGGAACCTACTTCACCACGGCCTGTCATCGTTACTTTGTTCTTGAGCTTAATATTGATCGCTGCCTGATCAGACGGAACTTTATCCTGAAGAATCTTCACCGGCTGGTGATTTTCGAGAACTTCAACTTTCTGAACCGCATCTTTCGGCAGTGAATTGTTGATGACTCCGTATCCGCCTTCCATCAAATCTTTTCCATTGACGTAGAATTTTGCTAGCGGCTGTCCCTGATACAGTATTGAACCGTCCGTATTTACTTCAATTCCCGGCATTTTGCTCAGAACATCGGCCAAAGTACGGTCGTTTTTCGTTTCAAAAGCTTTAAGATCATAAGTTATCGTATCGCCTTTCTTTGTGATAATTTTGGTTTTCAGCTTTACTTCCTGAATTTCTGTTGCTTCGGTCTGAAGCGTGAAATTCAGTTTATGATTGTCATTCGTCACCTGTTTTGTCTGCGGCTTGTGGTTAAAAGCCTTGATCTTGAGGTCGACATTGGCTTCCGAAGACGAAAAAGAAACTTTGTATTCCCCTTTCGAGTTTGAAATACCGTATGCTATAATGGCATCTTTACCAGGTTCCTCAACGGTAACGCTCGCACTCGGAACGTTCTCTCCATCGGAGTTTTTCACCACTCCGGAAATTGTTTTCTGAGCGTACATAAATACTGAACCCAGCATTAGAAGTAATAATGTAACGGCGTATTTCATTTTCTGTTTTAGTAATTAGTGTTATAGGCAGGCATTTTTGTTACATACAGTATAGGTTTCTGCATAATATCATGACCGCTGATGGTGCAGTTATTAATTTTTTTTAGATAGTTTTGCATATTAATTCAATCATTAAATGGGAATAATCCTGAAGCCGATAGACGTCGTGGAAGACATCTCGCGCGAAGATTTCTACAGCAAATACCTGCGGCCAAGAAAGCCTGTAGTTATAAAAAATATGGCCAGAACATGGCCTGCTTACCGTAAATGGACTCTTGATTACATGAAAGAAACGGTAGGCGATGTCGAAGTTCCCCTTTATGATTCTTCAAAAGCCGATCCGGCGGCGCCAATCAATGCATCAGCTGCAAAAATGAAGTTCGGTGATTATATTGACCTTATCAGAAAAGAACCTACCGATCTCCGTATTTTTCTGTTTGATCCTATTAAGCAGGCGCCAAAACTTCTCGAAGACTATGTTTTTCCGAAAGATCTGATGGGCGGATTTCTGGACAAATATCCAAGTATGTTTTTCGGCGGCAAGGGCTCTGTTACATTCTTACATTATGATATCGATCTGGCGCATATTTTCCATACGCATTTCAACGGAAGAAAGCATATTCTTCTGTTTGATTATAAGTGGAAAGACCGTCTGTACCGGTTGCCTTTCGCAACGTATGCCCTGGAAGATTACAATATTGAACAGCCTGACTTCGAAAACTTTCCTGCGCTGGACGGCGTTGAAGGAATTGAATGCTATCTTGAACACGGCGATACGCTGTTTATGCCGACCGGCTGGTGGCACTGGATGAAATATCTTGACGGAAGTTTTTCAATTTCCCTGCGGGCCTGGGACAAAAGCTGGAAAAAAAAGGCACATTCACTCTGGAATCTTACCGTTCATCGGAATTTTGATAACTTTATGAAAGCAAGGTTCAAAAAGAAATATATGGACTGGAAAGAGAAGAAAGCCATTGAAAGGGCGAACTACGCATTACGAAGAGGACTTCCTAAAAAATAAAAAATCCACCGTTCCGGTGGATTTTTCTGTTTAAACTAAAATTTTAGTCGTTGAGTTTCAGAACGGCCATAAATGCGCTTTGCGGGACTTCAACACGGCCAATTTGCTTCATTTTTTTCTTACCTTCCTTCTGTTTTTCAAGAAGTTTACGCTTTCTGGAAATATCACCTCCGTAACATTTCGCAGTAACGTCTTTTCTTAGAGCTTTTACATTCTCACGGGCAATTACCTTTGCTCCGAGCGCTGCCTGAATTGCAATATCAAACTGCTGTCTCGGAATAAGTTCACGCAATTTCTCACACATTTTCTTCCCGATATAATAAGCATTGCTTTCGTGAATAAGTGAGGAAAGTGCATCCACCATATCGCCGTTGATCAGAATATCCATCTTCACCAGTTTTGATGCGCGGAATCCAATCGGATGATAGTCAAACGATGCATATCCTTTCGAAATGGATTTCAGACGGTCATAAAAATCAAAAACAACTTCGGAAAGAGGCATATTGAAAACAAGTTCAACACGGTCTGCCGTTAGATAACTCTGGTTCACTATTTCACCACGTTTTTCAATACAAAGCGTCATCACCGAACCTACAAACTCCGATTTTGTAATGATGGTTGCCTTGATGTACGGTTCCTCAACGCGGTCCAGACCGGCTGGATCAAGCATATCTGAAGGATTGTTAATCAGAATCATGTTGTCTGGCTCTTTCTTGGAATACCCGTGATAGGAAACGTTGGGCACTGTTGTGATGACATTCATATTGAACTCACGGTCCAGCCTTTCCTGAACAATTTCCATGTGAAGCATTCCGAGGAATCCGCAACGGAAACCGAAACCAAGCGCGGCCGAGCTTTCAGCTTCGAAAACCAATGATGCGTCATTCAGTCTGAGTTTTTCCAGAGAGGTTCTCAGTTCTTCAAAATCCTCGGATTCAATAGGGTAAATTCCTGCAAAAACCATTGGCTTAACTTCCTCAAAACCTTCAATAGCCGCAGAGGCAGGATTTTCAACAGAAGTTATCGTATCGCCCACTTTTACATCGCGGGCGTCTTTGATTCCGGAGATAATATAACCAACATCTCCGCATTTTATTTCGTTCTTGGCCACCTGTTTCAGCTTCAGAGTTCCTACTTCATCAGCGTCGTAGGTTTTTTCTGTAGCCATGAATTTTACTTTCTGTCCTTTTCTGATGGTTCCGTTTACTACTTTAAAGTACGCTTCGATACCGCGGAAAGGGTTGAAAACAGAGTCAAAAATAAGTGCCTGCAGCGGTGCATCCGGATCTCCTTTCGGTGCCGGAATTCTTTCCACAATCTGTTCAAGCAGATGATGAACGCCCTCGCCTGTTTTACCGGAAACTCTCAAAACGTCTTCAGGAGCACAGCCCAGAAGATTCACAATTTCATCGGTTACCTCTTCCGGATTTGCTGACGGCAGATCAATTTTATTAAGGATAGGGATGATTTCCAGATCATTTTCAAGTGCGAGGTAAAGATTGCTTATCGTCTGTGCCTGAATACTTTGCGCAGCATCAACAATAAGAAGCGCACCTTCGCACGCAGCGATTGATCTTGACACTTCATAGGAAAAGTCAACGTGTCCGGGTGTATCGATAAGGTTAAGGACATATTTTTCGCCGTTGAGCTCATAATCCATCTGAATTGCGTGCGACTTGATGGTGATCCCGCGTTCTTTTTCAAGATCCATATCATCCAGCGTCTGCGCCTGCAACTCTCTCTGTGTCACGGTGTTGGTATATTCCAAAAGGCGGTCGGCCAGGGTGGATTTACCGTGATCGATATGAGCAATGATGCAAAAATTTCTGATATTCTTCATTAGAATTTTTATAGTTTGCAAAGATAGCAAAAACGGGGAAAAAATATCACCATGTTTCAGCAGATGGATTCAATTGATTTTCATTGGGTTCAACAGCTTATCCGAAGCGGTTTTACGGTTTTCTCTCCGTTGAAAACACGTTCTTAAAATCAAACGAGCCTTACAAATGAATTGCAAGACTCGTCCAACATTAAAAAAATAAACTATTATGGTTGTCTTCGCGAACTGCCTTTGCGGCTTTCGCTGTTGTTTCTGTACGGTGAACTGCCGGAATTTTCTCTTAATTCCCGTTTTCTGTCCATCACTTTGGTTCTCAGCATTCCTTCATTCTGAAACATTTCCAGTACCTGCTGCGGCTTCATCACTTTCTGGAACCTTTCAGAATATTTCCTTCTGTTATCCAGCAGCTGTTCTCCTACTGCAAAGCTTTTCTCCAACTCCATTTTGGCTTCCTCATCACTCATCGTGTCGTAATTTTCTTTTGGTGTGAAGCGGCTTTTGATCGCTTTCTGGCTGTCCTGATATTCATTGTAAAGCGATCTGAAATCATCCTTTCTGTCTTCGGTAATCTTCAGTTCGTCTACGAGCATGTTTTCCCGGAACTTCTTCAGAAGATCAACTCTTTCTTCAGGAGACATTTTATTGATGAGCGCTTTGCGCTGCTCCGGGCTGATCTTCTTCCAGTCCTTAATATCCTGGGAATGAGCCGTGCCCGAAACCAGAATGGCAAAAAACGCAATTAGCAAAGTTAATTTCTTCATTTTAATAAATTGATTCAAACCTAATAATAAAGGTCAAGATAAATATCCTGTTCTGTGTTCTGTGCCAGCATTTCCAAATCCTCTTCCGAAAAATTCTCTAAAATCTGTTCCACCGGAACCGCGGTAACCGTTGGTTTTGCTGTTTTTGCCGGCGCAGCTTTGGTTTTGTTAGCGGCAAGAACTTCTTCTGTCTTGGTCACCGTTTGATTTTCTTTCTCTACAGAGGTTAAATCCGATACAAAAGTATGATAATTCTGGGCAGATTCTGTAGGTTCTTCAATACTGTTAACAGTTGAAGCCGGTGCAGACAGGACAGCGGACTTGCCTTTTGTTTGTGTATTATCTGCCATGGCTGTTTCCGTATTCCCGCGGTTCAGGAAAAATGTAGTTCCTAAAAGCAATGCAACCGCCGCAGCTGCAGCGTACCACCAGTTTTTCCTGCCTTCCGCTTCCGGAATGCTGTAAACCGGTGTGCTTTCTACCGTTGCCTTCAGAACATTTTCCTGCATTTTAGCAAAAAAATCGTCGGGAACTTCATAGATGTTTTTTCGTTCGAGATTTTCTATATCAAAATTTTTCATTGTAAATCTGATATCTTTTAGTTTTTTGAGAAACAGTGTCTATTTCTCGTAGTTTTCCTTAATATAATCTTCTATTTTCTGTTTTGCGTAATGATAATTGGTTTTCAGAGTTCCAACCGACATATCCACAATCTTCGAAATTTCTTCATAAGGCAAATCGTCGTAATACCTCATGGTAAAAACCAACTTCTGTTTTTCCGGCAGCGTTTGGATGGCCTGCTGGAGAAGGAGCTGTATTTCGTCACCTTCGGCGCCGCCGCTGTCTGCAACCAGATTCACCAAGTGGCTTTCCGCGTCATCATCACTTTTCATCATTCTTTTCATCTTATTCAGCTGTTGCAGCGCCTCGTTTGTTGCGATTCTGTAAAGCCAGGTGTACAACTGACTGTCCTGCTTGAACTGATGAAAATTCTGATAAGCCTTAATAAACGTTTCCTGCAGTACATCCTGCGCATTGTCGTGATCCACAATCAATCGCCTGATGTGCCAGTATAACCGGCTTTGGTAAGTATCCATCAGAAGGCGAAGCCCTTTGTCCTGGCTTCGAGTATCCTGCATTAGAGCAATAATTTCCGCTTCTTTAACCTTCATTGGATGCTTCGTTGGTTTGATTTCTATTTTGAGCTAAAGTTAAAATTTAATTTAAGAATCTTCAAAAACTATTTTCACCGGAAGATTTTTTATTCGGTTTAACTTTGCATTAATGCATTGCAAAAAGTGTGAAAAACTTTGTAATTTTAATTCTGAACTGATTTTTCATCAATTTTTTTTCACTGAACTAAAATAATGATTGTGGTTCGCATTATTTTAAAATAGATGTGTTTCTTGCTTAATCAATCCAAACCGGCTTAGAAAATAAAACTAAATTTGCAGAATGAAAATCATCATCATCGGCTCCGGCAACGTGGCGTACCATCTTGCAAAAGCGTTTCAGAACGCCGGAATTTCGGTTGCACAGATTTTCGGAAGGAACGGAAATGATCTTCAGAAGATATCGGAAGAGCTCAACATACCGTATTCGACTGATAATCTGGATGTTGCTGATTTATATTTAATTGCAGTCAACGACAACGCTATTGCTGAAGTTTCATCCAAAATCACCGCCCAAAACTGTATTGTGGCGCATACTTCGGGTTCTGTTTCACGTGACACATTGAACGGAACTTTCCGCAAATCAGTATTTTATCCGCTTCAAACATTCTCAAAAACAAAAAATCTGGATTATTCCAAGATTCCTTTTTTTATTGAGTCTGAAAATGAAACCGATCTGAAAACATTAAAAGATCTGGGATCAAAAATTTCAGAAAATGTGATGGAAGCAGATTCGGGAAAACGTAAATATATTCATCTCACAGCCGTATTTGCCTGCAATTTTGTGAACCATCTTTATGCGAAGGCAAAAGAAATTTCAGATTCGCAGAATATCCCGTTCTCCTATTTCCTTCCACTGATCGATGAAACCACCGATAAAATTCATCATCTGGATCCCAAATCAGCCCAAACCGGCCCTGCCGTGCGAAATGACACCGAAATTCTAACCGGACATCAGAAGCTGATTAATGATGAGGAACAGCTTAAAATTTACAAAACCATCAACGAATCGATAAGAAAAATGTATGAGTTATAAACAGAAACTGAAGGACATTAAAGCATTTGTGTTTGACGTAGACGGCGTTTTTACAGACGGCAGTGTATTCCTTATTCCCGGAGGAAACATGTGCCGTGTGATGAATGTCCTTGACGGCTACGCAGTTGTGAAAGCCATAAAAAGCGGTTATAAAATCTGTGTTATTACCGGCGGAAACGACGAGATGGTGAGACACCGCATGAATTATCTGGGCATTACAGATTACTATGCAAAATCACACGACAAGTCGGCTGACCTTGCAAATTTTCTTTCTAAATACGGCCTGCAGAAAACCGATATTCTAACGATGGGCGATGATATACCGGACATCTGTATGATGAAAGATGCAGCTGTGGCAGCCTGTCCGGAAAATTCCGTTCCTGAAGTAAAGGCAGTTGCGGACTATATTTCACCAGTTCAGGGTGGAAAAGGCGCCGTTCGCGACGTTATTGAGCAAGTTATGAAGATTCAGGGAAAATGGACTACGGACAATACCCAAAGCGTCTGATATGAAAATTCTTCTCGCCTCACAGTCGCCCCGCCGCAAAGAACTTTTACAGCAGCTCGGTTTTGATTTTGAAACCGTGAGTGTAGCATGTGACGAAGTTTTTCCTTCGGAACTGCCCGCAGAGAAGGTTGCAGAATATCTGTCGGATTTAAAGGCAAATGCGTTTGGTAATGTTGCTAAAGATGAGATTCTGATTACGGCAGATACGGTTGTCGTACTCAACCACGAAATTCTCGGAAAACCCGGCTCATTCAGCGAAGCGAAAATAATGCTGAAAAAACTTTCCCGCCAAACCCATCAGGTCTATACGGGCATTACAGTGAAAACAGCTGCCGAAACCATTACAGTAAGTGACGTCGCGCATGTTACTTTTGATTTTATTTCCGACAGTGAATGTAATTATTACATCAGCAATTATGAACCATTTGACAAGGCGGGTTCCTATGGAATACAGGATTGGCTGGGTATGGCAAAAATCATTAAAATTGAGGGCAGTTTTTATACTGTAATGGGACTTCCAACCCATCTGCTCTACTCCATTCTGCACGAATTACAAAACTCTTCGTCATAATCATACTTTTTTGCTATTTTTACTTTTCCGAAAAATCGCTCTTCAAAACATAATAAAAAGAGGATTAGAGAGTTATAGAAAAGTAATGAAAAAAAATATACTTTACCTTCTGCTGCTGGGAATTCTGTTTTCTTGTGCCGTAAAAAAGCCATCAAAACGTTCCAAGGTGATGAAAGGTTTTTACACGCAGTACAACACACTTTTTAATGCAAAAGACGCGCTGAATACAGAGTTTGACGGACGCTCTGAAGCTTTCAAGGATAATTTTTACGCTCCGTATATTCCTTTGCTTACCTATTCTGAGCAGCCATTAGGAACTGAAATTGGCCAGACTCCTGCGTTTGGAACCGCTTCCAAAGGAGCACCCGTGCCCAATGCTTCCGCGTTTGGAGGTGGTCCGGATGGTATTCCCGGCAGCAATGTGAAAGGCGCAACAGTGCTTGAAATTGCTGAAGCTAAGGCGCTTAAAGCCATTGACAAATATTCGGTTACCCGAGACGGTCAGGAGAAAAACAAGAAAATCTTCGATGCCCATATTATACTTGCGCAGTCCAGGATCTATATGGGAAAACCGCTGGCAGCGCTTGATGCTCTGAATTATCTTTTTACCAATATGCGCGAGGACAAACGTCTTCCGCTGGCAAAAGTGTATCAGGGACAGGCCTACGCTGCCATGAAAGATTACGAAAAAGCCAACCAGATTTTTGCAGAACTCAAGGATAAAGACCTGAAAAAAGACCATGAGCAGCTTCTTGATGTTTATTATGCAGAATCTCTTTTAAAATCCGGAAAAAAAGATGCCGCAGTTAAAGCGCTGGAAAGTGCTTTTGAAACCAACTCGAACAGAAAACTGAAAAGCCGTATCGCTTTTCTTCGCGGCCAGATTCTTTCTGAACAGGGAAAATCACAGGAAGCCCGAGAAAGTTTTGCCACTGCTTACAAATTTGCCAATGATTTTGAATTTGAAGTGAAATCGCAGGTCGAAATCGCGAAGACGTACAACAGCGCCAGTGATTATCAGGGCGCAAAAGAATATCTTGAAAAAATCAGTAAAAAAGGAACTTATGCATCCCGAAAGAATGAATTTTACTACGCACTTGGTTTAATGGCCAATAAAGCCGGAAAAAAGGATGAAGCCAATGAATTCTTCAGGAAATCTCTTGCTGAAAAGGTTTCTGATCCGCAGATCCGAGGTCTCAGCTACTATGAAATAGGAAAAAGTTATCTGGCCAAGGACGATTACATTTCCACAGGCGCTTACTATGATTCAGCAGTGACGGTGATGACCTACGAGCCAACAAAAGTACTGTTGGCCGAACAAAGTGAATATATTAAGAAACTCGCCAAAAACTATTATCTGGTTAAGAAAAACGACAGTATCCTTTCACTAGCCAGAATGAATCCGGACCAAAGAAATACTTTTTTCACGAATTATATCACGAAAATCAAGGCAAAGGAAGAAGCAGCAGAACGCGAAAGAAAACGGGAAGAACGAAGCAAAGGATTTGAATCCGGAGACTATGATGCCAATTCTATCTTTGCTGGAAACACCAGATCTTTTCAGGATTTTGGAGCCAGTACAAAAGGATTCTACTTTTCCAATGCCAACACCGTGTCGAAGGGTACTTCCGAGTTTAAACAGATCTGGGGAAACAGAGCTCTAGCCGACAACTGGCGGTACAGCAGTACGATGGCTTCTGTTCAGGATCCAGCCAATCCAATGGCGGGCGCAGCAGCAACACAGAATCCGCGAAGATTTGAAACCGCGTATTATATTGAACAGATTCCTACCAATCCTGCCCAACTTGAAAACCTTAAGAAAGACCGTGATACCGCGGCGTTAGGAATGGGAATTATGTACGACGACTATTTCCTGAACCGTCCGCTCGCCACCAAAACACTGTACGAACTGGTAGACAATAAGCCGGAAGAAAAAGTAATGCTTCAGGCGCTTTACGAAATTTTCGCGATGAACTATGAAGAAAATCCACAGCAGGCCGCAAGAGCAAAGGAAATTCTTCTTCGTGATTATCCATATACTTCGTATGCTGAATTTGCTAAAAATCCTAAAAACGGGAACTTTGTAAAGTCTTCGCCGGATGCCGAAAACACTTATAAAACTGCTTTTGCACTGTATGAATCAGAACGGTTTGATGAAAGCACAAAAATGATTGACGCGGCGCTGAAACAGTATCCAAATGACGCTTTGATTCCTAAATTCGCGCTTCTGAATGCCTTTAATGTCGGAAAAATCAGCGGCAAGGAAGTAATGATTCTCCAGCTGGAGCAGATTGCACTGAATTACGCCCGTACGCCTGAAGGCGAAAAGGCAAAAGAGATGCTGAACTTCCTGAAAAGTGATCTTAAAATTCAGTATACAGACCAGCAGGGAAATACCGTTCCGAATAATAATGCAAACAAGCCGCCACAAGCCGACAAAGGCCAGAATATATTTGGAAATCCGGGCACGGGTGTTCCTTCGCAGCTTCCTACCGAACAGAACCAACAGAACAGACCGCCACGCCAACGTGTTGAGCAGAATGTTAGTCCAATCGGGCAGCCTCAGCCACCTGTAAAAAGAAGTACAAAATAAATAAGCGAAGATTATTCTTCGCTTTTCTTTTTCTTAACACCCTGAAAATCTTTCAGATAAAACGGTTCAAAGTAGGCAACATCTTCAAACTGCCTGTCTTGGTATTTCCGGGCTGCTTTTCTGATCAGAAATTTTGCTGACGGGAAGACATCTTTCTCAAACTCAGCATGGGCAACATTGATGATCTCTGAAGCTTTCGCTGCACCGTCACCAACGAAAAGAACTTTTTTTCCTGCCAGTTCTTCAAATGAATGTTCATGGAGAATTTTGGCTTCTGTTTCAGAAATCTGTTCTCCCGAACTGCCGTTATATACTGCGCAGTACACTTCCATTCTTCTTGCATCAATCAAAGGTATAATCAAATCATAACCCTGATTCAGAAAAGGCTCAGCAAGTGTATCCAGGGAATTAACCGCAATCATCGGAATATGAAGTCCGTAGCAAAAACCTTTCGCTGAAGAAGCGCCAATACGAAGGCCAGTATAAGAACCGGGGCCCATTCCCAGAGAAACGGCATCAAGATCTTTCAGTGTAATCCCGGCGCCTTCCAAAGCCCATTCCACAAAGGTATGCAGCGATTCGGACTGTTTATAGTTATCCGATACTTCTTCACAGAGACACAGCAGTTCTTCACCGTCTGAGATGGCAACAGAACAGTTTCTGGAAGATGTTTCAAGATGGAGAATTTTCATCCTGCAAATTTATCAATAGTGAAGGAATCTTAGATATATTCTTTAAGGATTCCGGTAAATCATGCGGGGTTCGGCCTGGGCTTTAGGATAAATGCACAGTTCGGCAACAGAAACCCTTTCAGGAGCATTCACGCAATAAGAAACGGCATCGGCGATGTCTTCCGCTTTCAGCGCGGCATAACCGGCATACACCGCTTTTGAACGGTCTTCATCGCCTTTGAAACGGACCATTGAGAAATCGGTTGCAACTGCTCCGGGCTGTATATTAGTGACTTTTATTCCAAATTCCGTAAGTTCAATGCGCATTCCTTCCGAAATAACATCGACCGCTTTTTTGGAAGCACAGTACACTACACCGTTTGCATAAGTCTGGCGTGCAGCAACGGAGGAAATATTCACAATATGGCCGGTTTTCCGGGCTTTCATATCTGCAATTACAGGTTTTGAAACATACAGCAGTCCTTTAACGTTTCCGTCCATCATCGCGTCCCAGTCTTCACAGTTTCCGTCCGAAATCGGATCCAAACCATGAGCATTTCCGGCATTATTGATCAGAATATCAATACTTTTCCAATCTTCCGGCAAGGAACTGATGGCCTCTTCTACTTCCTCTCTCCTGCGAACATCAAATTGCAGAGTGATAACGTCTGTTATGGCAGAAAGTTCCTGGTTCATTTGATTCAGAATTAATTCACGACGGCCGCACAGGATCAGCCGTTTTCCTTCTTCCGCAAAGCGTTCTGCTATGGCTTTTCCGATTCCGGAAGTTGCGCCCGTGATCAGTGCTGTTTTCATTATTTTAAATCTATTAAAATTGTATCAATTGGCATCGAAAGCGTCAAAGGCATCTTCAATATGGGTAATCTTCAGTTTTCCCTTTTCGTCAGGAAGAACAGAGATGATGTCAAAACGCACTTCTTCTGCTCTGTTGTTTTCTTCCAGATAATGGTTGGCAGCTTCCACCAAATTCCTGATTTTCTTTTTGTTAACTGCCTCGTGAGGTTCCAGAAACAAATCTGTTCCTCTTGCCTTAACTTCAACAATAATTATTTTGGAACCGAATCCTGCAATAATATCAATTTCCGCCTTCTGCCATCTGAAATTTCTGGCGAGGATTTCATAACCTTTGCCCAAAAGATAGCTGGCTGCCAATTCTTCTGCCTGATTACCAAAATCGTTATGCTGAGCCATTTTTAGTAATATTAAAACTCCACTGTCACCTTCTCCCCTACTTTCATCCTGACCGTTGCACCGATAATCAGCGGACGGTTGTCGTAGATATGCCCGTTGGGAAATCCAAACACTGTAGGAACCTCAAATTTTGCGAGACGTTCAGCAATGAGGCCGTATGAAAAGTCATCAAAGCTTTCCTCATAGTTTTTGTTGTCTTTTTCGTCGCCCATATTCGTCATTCCACCGATAATGATTCCTTCCACTTTCCGGAATACGCCGGCAAGATCAAGACTCATCATCATCCGGTCCAGTGCATAGAAATTTTCACCTATCTCTTCAATGAAGAGAATTTTATCCTTAAAATCAAAGGAATACGGCGTTCCCATCAGCGCATAAATCAGCGCAAGATTTCCTCCCACTAAAGTTCCTTCTGCGCTGCCGTTTTTGTTAAACTGATGATTATCAATATTATATTTTGGCTTCTTACCTTTCAGAATATCAAAAATACCGTCATAACTTTCAGCTGTAACACCAAAAGAAGAGGTTTTCACCGTTTGCCCGTGAATGGAAGCAAAACCGTTTTTAAGCAGATAACTTTGAATAACCGTATTATCGGAATAACCGATGTACCATTTCGGGTTTTCACGGAAATTTTTGAGTTTCAGATGACGTAACAAATGCTGACAGCCGTAACCGCCACGGGAAGCCCAGACAGCAGCAATTTCAGGGTCGCTGAATGCCCAGTTGAGATCGCGGATCCGTTCTTTTTCGGCTCCTGCGTAGTTGTATCCGTTGGTGAATTTCGTATAAAGATGTTTCCCCAATACCGGTTCGAAACCTTTTTCCTGAATCAGATTAAGACCGCTTTCCAGCTGAATTTCCTCAACCGCACCGGCAGGCGAAATTATGGCGATTTTATCTCCTTTTTTGAGGTTTGAAGGAAAAATGATACTCTTCATTATTTACAGTTTTTTCTGTGTTTTTTCGGCCTCTTCCAGCTTTTTGTCAAATTGGTTGAATTTTGCATAACTCTGAAGGAAAATAAATATACTGAAGCCAATCAGCACAAATCCAACGCCTTTGCGGATTTTGTTGGCCAACCGGTCTGTAAGTTTGTAGTGAAACTGCTTGGCCAGTGATATTTTAACAAAATCAATCGCGAGATAAGTACCGACGACCAGAGCCATGTACAGCAGGAAATCTTCCAGTTCGGGATAGGAATTCCGAACCGAAATAACGGTAACGAGCCAGAACAGCACAACGCCGATATTCAGAATATTGAAGAAAAAACCATTCAGAAAAGTCCTCGTATAATTCTGGTTGATGAGCTTTTCCTCACCGGGCATATGCATTTTCGTTCGGGACATAATCATGTAGACTGCGTAAATAAAAACAATCAGCGCGGTAATTCTGTAAAAGCCGGGATGTTTATCGATGAGATGCACCAAGTCTCCGCTGGCAAAATAAGCCGCTGCGATGCAGAGCACATCAGCCAGTATAACTCCAAGATCCAGCGCAAGCGCATGCTTCGGACCCCGCGAAAAACTGGTTTCGATAAGCAGAAAGAAGACAGGCCCGATAAAAACCAGACTGAGCATAAAACCAAGTCCAACGGCAGAAAATATAAGTTCCAGCATATACTTTAATATTCAAATTTACTATTTCTGCGTTGAAAAATGATAATCTTTCAGCACCAAAAGTCCGAAAAGTCCGGTTTCCGTCGTCATGGTAATGTGAGTCTTGAAACGCATTTCATGATAGTCCGGAAATGTCCGGAATAAGTAAAAATCCTGATAATCACCGTTTTCCATAAGTATTGTGGTGGAATCTCCGTAATTGGAACCATATCTGGATTCGTCCGAAACGGTTGTCGGCGTATTGGAAAACTGATAAGTTTTTGTTTCGGGGCAACAGGCAAAAAAGTAATTCAGCCAAAAGAATCCTAAATATATAAAGGGGAGCAGTATGGCGAAATAATCAATCGGTCGGAACGTTTTCCTCCAGTCTGTTTTACTCCAACGGTACAGCAGGAAACCTATAAGAAAAAACACAGCAGCCGATGCCGCAAGCTGCAGGGCAGAGACCGCTGTGTTGGTAACAATCCCAAGAATGAAATAAATATTCAGTGCTGTTAGCACAATTCTCAGAATGTCCAGTATTTTTGCGAGCATTCGTTACTCTACAATTTTGAAATCAAGCTGTTTCTGGATTAAGTTCGCTTTCATCACCATAATTTTTACGGTATCGCCCAACTGATACTGTTTTCCGTGTCTGGTTCCGTAAACTGCATGATTTTTAGCGTCGTACATGTAGGAATCGTCCATCAGATCGCGAAGTTTTATAAGTCCTTCCGCGCCGTTTTCTGGAATTTCTACCCAGAATCCGAATTCTGCGACGCCGGAAATAACACCTTCAAACACTTCACCAATATGTTTCTCCATAAATTTCACCTGCATAAACTTGATGGAATCGCGCTCTGCATCGGCCGCCAGTCTTTCCATGGCTGAACAGTGTTTGGCCTGTTCTTCAACGTCGTTACGGTTCGGAGATTTTCCGCCATCCAGATAATGCTGCAGCAAACGGTGCGCAATTAAATCCGGATAACGGCGGATTGGTGATGTAAAATGAGAGTAATATTCAAAACCAAGTCCGTAATGGCCGATCGGTTCTGTTGAATAAACTGCCTTACTCATTGACCGCATGGCGAGTGTTTCGATCATATTCTCTTCCGGTTTTCCTTTTACACCCTTCAGAAGAGCATTCATACTTTCTGTGGTTTTCTTGGTGTTGGAGATGTTCATTTTGTAACCGAAAGTACTTACAAACTCTCTCAGCGATTCCAGTTTAGCAGGATCCGGATCGTCGTGAATACGGTAAATAAAGGTATTGTTCGTCCTCTCCCCTTTTCTGCTCAGCGAAACATATTCTGAAACTTTGCGGTTTGCCAGAAGCATAAATTCCTCAATAAGGTGATTGGAATCTTTGCTCATTTTAAAGTAAACGCCGATTGGTTCATTGTTTTCATCCAGATTGAAACGAACTTCACTCCGGTCGAAAGTAATTGCGCCGTTCTTGATTCTTGCAGCCCTTAAGATTTTAGCCAGACGGTCGAAAACCAGAATTTCTTCAGCCAAGTCACCCTGTCCGGTTTCTATACGTTCCTGTGCTTCTTCGTAGGTAAATCTGCGGTCGGAATGCGTAACCGTTCTGCCAAACCACTGGCGGAGAATTTCCGCGTTGTCATTCATTTCGAAAACGGCAGAAAAAGTGTATTTGTCTTCATTGGGACGAAGAGAACAGACTCCGTTACTCAATACTTCCGGAAGCATCGGTACCACGCGGTCTACAAGATAAACGGAAGTTGCACGGTCGTACGCTTCTTCATCCAGCAGCGTTCCGGGAATTACATAATGCGAAACATCGGCGATATGCACACCTATTTCCCAGTTTCCGTTATCGAGTTTCTTCAGTGAAAGCGCATCATCAAAATCTTTTGCATCTTTTGGATCAATGGTAAACGTCAGTGTATCACGCATATCCCAGCGTTTTGCTACTTCATGATCGCGGATTTCCGTATCAATTTCAGAAGCTTCGCGTTCCACTTCATCCGGAAAGTGGTACGGAAGGCCGTATTCTGCTAAAATGGAATGAATTTCGGTTTCGTGCTCGCCCGGCGCTCCCAAAACTTTAATGATTTCGCCTTCGGGATTTTTGTCTCCGGGTTTCCAGTCGGTCATTTTTACAATCACCTTTTCACCGTCTTTTGCGCCACCGATTCTACCTTTTGGAACAAAAATATCGGTGTTAATCTGCTTTCTGTCGGAAACTACAAAACCAAAATCCTTATGTTTGATGAACTGGAAAGTACCTACAAACTCTTCCCGTTTACGGTCGATAACTTCCAGAACCGAGCCCTCCAGTTTCTTACCTTTGTAATGGTAAACCACAATCATTACGGTATCGCCCTGCAGTGCGTCTTTTACGTTTTTTGAATGGATGAAAATATCATCTTCATAACCATCCACCTTTACATAAGCGTTTCCGGCCTGGTTGAAATCAATGACTCCGGTTAAGGTTCCTTCAATCTTCATATTGATGATGTATTTGCCTTTTTCCACTTCCTTGATGCTCTGATCGGCCTGCAGCTTGTGCAGCGCCTGAATTACCTGTTCGCGCTGGCGGGGATTTTTATAGTCAATACCGTCTGCAATCTGCTTATAGTTGTAAATTTTAGACGATTTTTCTTTCATAAACTGTAAAATCTTTCTTCCGATCTCCTGCAGTTTATGGTTGTTTTTATGCGATATAAATTTTGATTTTTTTGCCATATTAATATTGTGTGATTGATGATTAGCAGGAGGAAATCTTCTCTACCCTACCCTGATGTCTGCCGCCTTCAAATTCGGTATTGAGGAAAGTTTCAACAATTTCCAGTGCAAGTTCCTTCGCAATAAATCTTGCAGGAACCGCTACCATATTGCAATTATTGTGCTGTCTTGCCAATGCACCAAGTTCCGGCATCCAGCAAAGCGCACAGCGGATTCCCTGATGCTTGTTGGCCGATAGCTGAACGCCCTGACCGCTTCCACAGACCAGAATTCCCATTTCATTTTCTCCGTTTTCAACAGAACTGGCAGCTGGATGTACAAAATCCGGATAATCTACTGAATCAAGAGAATGTGTACCGTAATCGGTGATCTCGTATCTGCCTTCCAGTTGTTTCTTCAGGTATTCCTTGTATTCAAATCCTGCATGGTCTGCAGCAATGGCTAACTTTTTCATTTTTGATTTTTGATTTTTTCTATTGGTTATCTACAAATTTAGCATTATTAGCTTTACGCTTAATGTTATCCACATGTTTATTTATAAAAGTATGCTACCTGTTAAAATATAACCTTCTGATTTTTAAATGATATAAAATCTGTTCAATTTTCATCCGTTTCAGTTTGAAGCAGTTAGCATGATTATGAATTATTCCGGACAAGCCTGTGGAAAACTCTCCAAAAAAATCTGTTTCGTATTTAAACAAAAATTCATATTGCAGAAAAATTATTAAACACCTTTTAAAAAACTTTGCAAATGTTCAAGCCAATAATCCCAATCTTTTCCAGCGCAGGTTTACAAATAAATGCAGTACACATCAGTTATCAACACTTGTTGATAACTCGAAGTTAGTATTGCTAATCAATAGGTTATAATGTGAACAAATTATTAAACAAATTGAAACTAAATGTTATAAAATAATCTTAAAAACTTATCCTCATAATTCACAACACTCAACAACATAACTCATTTTCTTTCTTTAATAAATAAAAAAATTGTTGATTAGTGATGATTGGATAGTCTGTGGATTTTTTTGAAAACATTCTGAAGTTTTACCGTCTTAAAATGCTAAATTTGTAAGAGTCAATAATTAAACCAAAAATATTTATGAAGACTATCAATGACTTTGATTTCAAGGATAAGAAAGCCCTTGTGCGTGTTGATTTCAACGTGCCCCAAAGCGCAGATCTGAAGGTGACCGACAATACACGTATTGTTGCTGCAAAACCTACCATTGAAAAGATACTGAAAGACGGTGGATCCGTAATTTTAATGACGCATCTTGGCCGTCCGAAAGGAAAGGTGAGCGATGAATTTTCGCTGAAGAATATTGTACCGGAAATTGAGTCTGTACTTGAAAAGGAAGTAAAATTCTGTGATGACTGCATGGGAGAGGACGCACAGAATATGACAAAAGAACTCAAAGCAGGGGAGATTCTTCTGTTGGAGAATCTTCGTTTTTATAATGAAGAAGAAGCCGGAGATAAAGATTTTGCTGAGAAACTGGCTTCTTATGCAGATGCATATGTTAATGATGCCTTCGGAACAGCGCACAGAGAACACGCATCAACAGCAGTTATAGCACAGTTTTTTCCTTCAACTAAATTTTTCGGTTTATTGATGGCAAAAGAACTGGAAGCGATTGATAAAGTCCTTGGTTCCGGTGAAAAACCTGTTACTGCGATACTCGGCGGATCTAAAGTTTCTTCCAAAATTACCATTATAGAGAACATTCTTCCCGCTGTAGACAATATGATTATTGGCGGAGGTATGGCCTTTACGTTCGTGAAAGCATTGGGCGGATCTGTAGGAACTTCTATTGTTGAAGAAGACAAAATGGATCTTGCACTGCAGATTCTGGAGAAAGCTAAAGCTGAAAATGTCAAAGTGTATCTTCCGGTTGATGTAATTGCCGCAGATGAGTTCAGCAATGATGCAGAAAGGGAAGAGGTTGATATTTATGACATTCCTGAAGGATGGATGGGTCTTGATGCCGGTTCAAAATCCAGTGCGATTTTCCACGATGTAATCATGAACTCGCGTACTATTTTATGGAACGGACCTGTAGGCGTTTTTGAGATGCCGAATTTTGCTAACGGAACAGTTGCGTTGGGAGATTCGATAGCAGAAGCTACAAGTCTGGGTGCTTTTTCGCTTGTTGGTGGGGGAGACAGTGTTGCTTTTGTTAAACAGAATGGTTACGATGATAAAGTGTCATATGTGTCAACCGGTGGAGGAGCAATGCTTGAAAGTTTAGAAGGTTTGGAACTTCCTGGAGTTGCTGCTATCAATAATTAACTAAAATTTTAGTTTAAATGTCAAAAATGCTGAAAATTTATTTTCAGCATTTTTTTATGTACCGTTCTTTTTTATTTCTCTTATGAAGACTGCGGATTTTGTAATCGTTTTTAATTTTTAATGAAAATATACTGAAAATTGACCTTCAGAAATAGCTCTAATTTCGATGATCTATTTTTTTTCGATAATGTATATCAAACTCGAAAATTCGCCGTTTTTTGATGCTTTTAAATTAGAAATCGCTCCAACAATGGGTCCTCTGAGCCAAAAAATTGGATTTTTTCTGTATTGCTCACTTAAAATTGAAATATAATATGAGTCGAGTAGGAGAGGTTTGATTTTTTTCAGTTTCCAGTTCTCACTGTTGAATAATTTTTCCATTCCCGATTTTGAAAAATGATAAATGTGACGCGGAACATCATACGCGGCCCAGAATTCTTTGTAATAAGCAGCATCATATGAAGTATGATTGGGAACCGCAATAATCATTAAACCATTGGTTTTCAGTTTATTATGAAAAATATTTAACATAACTTCCTGATTTTCAATATGTTCAAACACATGCCACATCGTAATGATATCCACTGTGCCGTCCTGTATTTCTGAAATATCCTCTATAAACTTTGTTTTTCCTGCTTTGCTCTTAGCTGCATTTCTGGCTGATGGATTGGGTTCGTAACCGTACGTTTCAAAGTCACTTTCAATATGGCGGATAAATTCGCCCGCGCCGCAACCGTAATCAAGAACTTTAGCATTTTTAAAGGTCTCTTTTGCAACAATGTTTCTTTTATAGTTAAGATTGAAATTCTGAGCAAACTTATAAATACGTTCCTTTAAACTACCGCTGTCCTGATGATGGGAAATATAATCAGCACTTTCATAATATTTATCAAGGTTTTCGGGAACAGGAAAAGTTCTGAGTATTCCGGGAACTGAGGTTTCCTTGAGTTCAAAAGTTTCCTGCGTTAGAAAAAGATCTTTTATTTTCATTATATGGTAATGTTTCACGTGAAACATTGTATGCTATCTTCCTAAATATATTAATAAAACGTTAATATCAGCCGGCGAAACTCCGCTTATTCTGGATGCCTGCGCAATGGTTTTTGGTTTAATATTAGTAAACTTCTGTTTGGCCTCAGCAGACAGGGAAGCAATCTTTATGAAATCAAAATCCTCCGGGATTCTGATGTTTTCCATTCTCTGAAGTTTTGAAACGTTCTCACGCTCTTTATCAATATAACCTTTATATTTAATATTAATTTCTGCCTGTTCCTGAACTTCCTCCGTATATTCAGATACTTTTGAATGTATTTCAGGAATCTGCGAGAGTTTGTCAAGATTTATGTTTGGTCTGGTCAGAAACTGTGCCGCTCTGTAGGCCTGATCTACGGGATTACTTTCTGCATTTTCAAGAATAGGGTTGATGGTACCGGGTTTCAAAGAAAGCTCTCTTAGATAGTTTTCGAGTTCAGTACTTTTTTCAATTTTCTCTTCAACTTTTCTGAACCTTTCTTCTGATGCCAAACCTAATTTATAGGATTTTTCAGTAAGACGGATATCAGCATTATCCTGTCGCAAAAGCAGCCGGTATTCTGCCCTTGAAGTAAACATGCGGTACGGTTCTTCAGTTCCTTTTGTAATAAGATCATCAATCAGAACACCAATGTACGCTTCATCACGATTAAGTATAAATTCTTCTTTTCCATGAACTTTACTGTGCGCATTGATTCCCGCTATCAAACCCTGACCGGCGGCTTCTTCATAACCGGTTGTTCCGTTGATCTGACCCGCAAAATAGAGGTTTTCAATCAGTTTTGTCTCAAGCGTATGGTTGAGTTGGGTAGGAGGGAAGTAATCGTATTCTATAGCATAACCCGGACGGAAAACCTTAACATTTTCAAAGCCAGGAATATGTTTCATTGCTTTGATCTGAATGTCTTCCGGCAATGAAGAGCTGAAACCGTTAACATAAATCTCGATGGTTTTCCAGCCTTCCGGTTCTACAAACAGCTGATGCCGGTTTCGTTCTGCAAAGCGGTTAATTTTATCTTCAATACTTGGACAGTATCGTGGACCCAAACTTTGGATAGTTCCGTTGAACATCGGGCTTCTGTCGAAACCTTCACGTAAAATTTCATGAACAGTTTCGTTGGTGTAAACAATATGGCAGCTGCGCTGTTCAGTGAGTTTTGGTGTATCCAGATATGAAAATTTCTGAGGATTTTCGTCGCCTTTCTGTTCTTCCATTTTGGAATAATCCAGCGTTCTGCCGTCTACCCGCGGTGGAGTACCGGTTTTCATTCTTCCTGCTTCAAAACCCAGGGAAACCAGCTGTTCAGTGATTCCAAATGCGCGTGGTTCGCCCATTCTTCCACCGCCAAGCTGCTTGTCTCCCACGTGAATTAAGCCATTAAGAAATGTTCCGTTGGTTAAAACGACAGATTTCGCTTTGATCTGGACACCGAGCGAAGTTACAACGCCTGTAACTTTATGATCCTCAATCATCAGACTTTTTACCATATCCTGGAAAAAATCCAGGTTTGGAGTGTTTTCAAGTGCCAATCTCCATTCTTCTGCAAACAGCATACGGTCGTTCTGTGTTCTCGGTGACCACATTGCTGGGCCTTTGGAAAGATTCAGCATTTTAAACTGGATTGCGGACCTGTCGGCAATAATTCCTGAGTAACCGCCCAATGCATCAATTTCGCGCACAATCTGTCCTTTTGCAATTCCGCCCATAGCGGGATTACAGCTCATCTGACCGATTGTCTGCATATTCATTGTTACGAGGAGCGTTTTGGATCCAAGATTCGCTGCTGCTGCCGCTGCTTCGCATCCTGCATGACCTGCTCCCACGACGATTACATCGTATATTTCGTTAATCATTCTTTTAATATTTCAACTAATGTTTCACGTGAAACATATACGGATATTTCTATAGAACAGAAACCAATAGCCCCGATTGAAGCGACATCCTTTTGTGAAGCAAAGCGTAACAAAAGATACAGCGGAAAGCGGGAAAAAGCTTCTAATAAAGCTTCAGATAGAAATCTTCCTTACTTCGCATTTCTTCCTGTTCTGCGTCTGTTTTGTCCTTGTAGCCGCAAAGATGTAAGATTCCGTGGGCCAGAACTCTTCTGAATTCTTCTTCGGGATTTTTAGATAGGGCAGAAGCGTTGTCGGAAATGCGCGGCAAAGATACAAAAATATCACCCGAAATGGTTTTGCCCTTCACATAGTCAAAAGTAATGATATCCGTGTAGTAATCATGCTGCAGAAAATCCCGGTTTACCTGCAAAAGATGTTCATCGTCGCAGAAAATGTAGGTTATTTCACCCGGTTTCTTTCCTTCGTTAAGGATCAGTTTTTCCAGCCAGGGCGTAATGGTTTCAGGAATCTGCTGTTCTGCAATATTTTCGAAGAAGTACGTAATCATATTAAAACCAGTGCCCTAAAATTACATTGAACATTCCTTTTCCGTTTTTAAGCGGAGTACTGTAGTTAACCTTAATCTGTCCGAAAGGTGATTTATAACCGGCGCTGATGCCTACAGTAGAAGTTTGTACCTGAAGTATTTCTTCCAGCTTTATCTCCTGAAACGGATTGGCAACATTGAAACTGCCGATTGCATAGAAATTTTTGTATACTTTGAACTGCAATCTGTTGGATGCGGTAAGCATGTTTTCTGCTGAAATCTGCCCAAATTCCATCCCGTCAAGACGTGAAAAATTGCTGATATTCTGTTCAAAGAGTCCACCGATACGGTAAAGATAATAGTCATTAATACTTTTGCCCAAAGTAAAACCTCCGTAAAGCGTACTGTTGAAACTTACGAAGGAAGTTAGCGGAATATTGAATGCAAATTTGGCTTTGGCCATCAGGTTTTTCTTTTCGATTTCGTTGTTGAAAAGATCAATGATTTTACCTTCTGCATGCAGAAAAACACCTTTGGTAGGAAAGTCCTTGTCATCCTGCGTATCGCTTTTTATGAAGACATAAGGGTTGAAATAATTGCGGCTGTCGGTATACTTTGAAGTATGGCTTTTACGGTCGAAATAATCGTGTGAAAGTCCGCCGCCAATCGCATATTTATCTTTCCAGATACTTTGGATATACACTTCATTTCTGATCCAGTTCCAGCGGTCATAGACGTTCGAGAATTTATCCTTTAGTTCGAGGTTCATGGCAGAAGAATAAACGCCGATACCCGGAATATATCCGTTATCAATGAAGTAATTGAAGTAATATCTCGGGCTGTCACCAATCACAAAATCAGCCGAAATGGTTGAGTTATTGAATAGAAGTCGTTTTACCGTGGCATTGATGAGCAAACCGGTATGGAAAATTTCGTCGTAGTGAAGGCCAAATTTCAGAAAGAAGCGCGTGCGGTCTTCCTGAACGTCAAGTTTTAGATAATTGGAATCGTTATCCTGAACAATATCATAGTTAATCAAGTTGTAATTATTGGTAGCGTAGAGTTTGTCCACCATTTTATTAATGTTGCCATACGTCTGCATAGAAGGCAGTTTCAAACCCATTTTACCGCGGATGTACGATTTGCTGAAGACATCATTATTGTTAACCGCAAGACTGTCTATCTTATAAACATTGCTGAAAATCGGGTTGATGGGCATTCTGAGCAACTGATTCTGTCTTTTCGGAAGTTTATTCAGTGTCGGGCTGTATTTTTCCGCTTCTTCAGTTCCTAAAATGAGAATTTTCTGTTTGTCTCCATAGCTGGTGGCAGTATAGCCGGTAAGATCAGGATGAATGTTGATATCGGTATATTTATACTGATTTTTGGTTTCTTTCTGAATTCCCATGTCAATCACCTGGTTCAGAATGTCGATGACAGAATTCAGGTTTTCCCGTTTTGCCAGATCCTGGCTCAAATCCACACCAATTACAATGTCTATTCCCTTATCTTTGAGCGGTTTTGATGGATAGTTCACGGTCATCGCACCGTCTATGTAAAGACTGTCACCAATTTTTACGGGATCCATCAGAGAAGGGAAGGCCGAACTTGCCATAATGGACGATACAAGATCTCCTCTTTCGAAAACCTCCATTTTGCCGCTCTCAAGATTGGTTGCTACGCACATGAAAGGAATCGGCAGCTTTGAAAAATCTTCGGTTCCGGCCACATTCTTAAACAATTCCTTCAGCATGTAAATATTTTTCTGTCCCGTTGAAATTGCTTTGGGAAGTACATTTACTTTTCCGTTCCGGATAGGTACTGTCAGCAGATATTTATCGTTTGATTTGTTGAAGAAAGTAGCTTCCTGACGGGTTTTCTCATTTGCAATGAGCGTATAGAAATCGGTTTCCAGAATGATTTTTTCAATGTCTTTTCCTGTATAACCGGAGGCGTAAAGTCCGCCAACAATAGCTCCCATGCTGGTTCCGGAAATATAATCCACTTTCACTCCCAGAGAATCCAGAACTTTCAGGACACCTACATGGGCAAACCCTTTGGCACCGCCGCCGGCAAGCGAAAGACCAATCTTTGGATTCGGAGGAATACTGAACCCTTCTTTCAGCTGAGATTTAGCCAGGAAAGTCATTACGAAAACCAATATGAACGCTGCCGTTTTCTTCATTATTTTTTTACATAAATTCTTTTCACCCTGCGGGAAATTGAGGTGAGTACTTCATAAGGTATTGTTTTACAGTATTCTGCAAATTCCTCAAGGGTAGGATTCGAATTGAAAATTACAACTTCTTCACCTTCCCGGAAAGGAAAATCTCCGATATTCAGCATCATCATATCCATGCACACGTTTCCGACAATGGGAACCAGCTGATGACCGATTCCAACTTTGCCGACTTGGTTTCCTATGAGCCGCGGAATGCCGTCAGCATATCCAACGGGAATAGTAGCAATTCTGGTATTCTTTTCTGCCTTAAATCTTCGGTTGTAACCTACAGACTCACCGGACTGTATTTCTGAAATCTGTGAAATCACCGTTTTAAACGTTACGGCATTCATCAGCAGTTTTTTTACTTCCGGATTGGATGAAACACCTACCATACCAATACCGATTCTCACCATATCAAACTGGTAATCAGAATAGTTGGTAATACCGGATGTATTCAGAATATGTCTCAGTGGTCGGTAGGAGAGTCCTGAAAGCAATTGGTCGGAGTTTCTCTTAAAAACCTCTGTCTGCTGTAAAACATACTCTTTTTCAAGAGGGTCATCGGCAGACGAAAGATGAGAAAATATACTTTTTACTTTAACGTCCAAAGTATTAAGCTTTTCAATCAGTTCATCAAGTTCATGATCTTTGAAACCCAAGCGGTGCATTCCTGTTTCCAGTTTGATGTGGATTGGGTATTTTCCTTCGTAACCTTTGCTTTTCAGCTGTTCATAGAAGAGTTCCAAAACGCGGAAACTGTAAATTTCGGGTTCAAGGTTATAATCGATAATGATATTGTAGCTGTGCTGCTCAGGGTTCATCACCATGATTGGTGTTGTGATGCCGTTTTTTCTAAGATCAACACCTTCATCGGCATATGCAACTCCCAGATAATCAATATGATGATGCTGAAGAAACTCTGCAATTTCATAGCCGCCCAATCCGTAGGAATAGGCTTTTACCATTGCCATCATTTTAGTTTCCGGTTTTACAAGCGACTTATGAACATTGATGTTATGAAGAATAGCGTTGAGATTAACTTCAAGAACCGTATCGTGTTTCTGCAGTTCAAGATGATTTTTTACCTTCTCAATTTCAAACTTTCTTGCGCCTTTCAGAAGAATCAGAGAGTTTTCAATATGGTTAAGCTGCGGACTTTCAATCAGTTCATCCGTATTTCGGAAGGTATAGGTTTCTGCCTTAAATTTTCCCTGATGGGCTGTAATTTCCTTGCCGATCAGCAGAACTGTATTAAAATCCTGTTCATTTGTGAGCCGGGCTACATTGTCATAAAATGAATCGGCGTTGCGGGCTTCAACAAAATCAGTCAGAACCAGTACTTTTTTCTCTTTGTTGTATTCTTTAATGAACTGAAAAGCAATAATCAGCGAGTCCAGATCAAGGTTAAAAGAATCGTTGATGATCAGATTCTGCCGCAGTCCGTTGATGCTTTCCAGACGCATTTCTACAGAGCGCAGATGGTTAAGCTTGTTTTGAATCTGTATATTACTGTAATTCAAAACTTTAAGTACTGAAATAATGCAAAGCGCATTGCTGAGTGTCGCTTCATCACGCTGATTGATTTTCACGGTAAATTCTTCGCCAAACCAGGACAGCAGCAGATCTTCGTTTTTATCTTTCCAGTTACTGATGATATGAAGACTGTTTTCCGGACTGAAACCGTAGGAAATCAGTTTTTTATCAGAATACTTTGTGGGAATCTGTTCTGCAACATACTGAATATCACCAAAATAGATGACAGTTTCTGATTTCTCAAACAATTTGATTTTTTCCTGAATAAGTTCGTGCTCGTTTTCAAAATTAGCGGAGTGTGCTGAACCAATATTGGTAAGAATTCCGATTTGGGGACTGAATATTTCAGCCTGTTTTTGCATTTCGCCCGGTTTCGAAATACCGACTTCAAATATTCCAAGCTCATGTTTTTCATTAATCTGTAGAAGCGACAGCGGCAAACCGAGCTGAGAATTAAAACTCTTCGGGCTTTTTACCGTTCTGAAATCAGCATTAAGACTTTGGTAAAGCAATTCTTTTACAATTGTTTTACCGTTGCTTCCGGTTATGCCGATTGTTTTTAATGAACTATGGCGTTCGAGATGCTGTTTAGCCAGATTTCTTACAAAATCAAGAGAATTGTTCACTAGAATCCAGGTTACATTCTGAAAATGGTCATAATGATGCTCTGAAATAATTACCTTTATTCCTTTTTCGATGGCGGAATGAATATATTTTTCTCCTGAATTTTTATCTGTATTGACGGCCAGAAAAGCCGTTTCCACAGTAGAGTAGATGTTTCTGCTGTCGAAAGCGATATTCTTAATTTTCAGATTTTCATCGCCTATCAGGCGAGCATCTGTAATGGCTGCAATTTCTGCCGTAGTATAATTCATTTGCTGTCAGTCTGTTTCAGTACTTCTTCCACAAAAACTTTGCGGCTTACGGCTTCGTAACTTTCTGTTTCACCAAGCTGAACCAGATCTTTGCTTGCAGAAATCCTCATGGAGTAATTGGCCAGATTTCCTGTTTTTCTGCAGATGGCGTGCACTTTAGTTACATATTCTGCAGTTGCCATCAGATTGGGCATCGGCCCGAACGGTCTTCCAAGAAAATCCATATCAAGACCGGCAATTACTACACGCACACCGTTATTGGCGAGATTATTGGCAACTTCCACAATTCCTTCATCAAAAAACTGGGCTTCATCTATCCCCACAACATCACAGGTAGAACCAAGAAGCAGAATTTCATTGGAACTTTCAACCGGTGTACTACGGATTTTATTCTGGTTGTGCGAAACTACCTCTTCCTCATCGTAGCGCGTATCTATTTTTGGCTTAAAAATCTCTACGTTCTGTCCAGCCATTTCTGCACGCCGCAACCTGCGGATGAGTTCCTCGGTTTTTCCCGAAAACATCGATCCACAAATCACTTCCATCCATCCGCTCTGTTTTGCGTGATTAATTGTATTTTCTAAAAACATTTGTTAATTTAGCCGTAATTAAAAGAACTTCAAAATTAACTAAAAAAATATAAGAATTGCTATGCAAAACTTTTCAGAAATTCAGGAAAAGGTGTTTCAGGACTGCAGGAATATTGTTTCTGAGCTGCATGCGGCAGAATCTGTTGAGCAGTTTTTGGCAATGGAGCAGAAAATATCCGGACTTCAGGAGCTGCTTTCTTTCTTAAAAATTTCACAGGCATATTCAGCTGGGGATTCAGAGGATATTCCATTACAAATCATTGATAATCAGTATGAAAACTCTGAATTGTCAGTCGACGAAGTAGCTGAAGAACGTTATATTGCTGAAGAGGAAGTAATTTTCAACAACAATTTCAATCAGATTGATGATTCCGAAATAGCGCATCCCGAAACTGCTTCCGCAGATAACGAACCAATTGAAGAGGAAGTTCTTTTCAACAATGAACTCAACCAGATCAATGAAACTGAAAATATTGCAGCTGCAGAAGATGATAGCTCTTATTCGGAAGACGCAGAGAATATTGATGTAGTATCTGCTGAAGAAGAGGCGGAAACCGTAGTCAATATTTCTGAAATTGAAGATGAAGAACTTGAAGCAGTCGAAGAACTCGTAGAGTTTGACACGGTTGAAGATGAAATTGCTATTCAGGAAAATGATGATGAGAAAGAGGCTGATCACGAAAACGAAAACCGCGGCAAAATTGTAGAATACAACCTTGAGCAGCCTGAGGAAAAACCCGAACCGGTTTTTGAAAGCCGCCAGCAGACGGAAGAAAAGCACAGCATGTCGCATAAGCTCAAACTGGCAAATATCAAAGGACTTAAAAAAGTGGAATCGCTTTTTGATGACGACCCTTTAGAACACAGTGTCTCTTCGGAGAATACTGAAACAGGAAGTTTGCTTAAAACCAATGTTTCCACCGATTATATGGAAGCACAGAAGCAGAAACAGGAATTCCGGCTTGATCTTAACGACAAACTTGCCTTTTCCAAAATGCTTTTCGGAGGAAGCCAGAGTGAACTCAATGAAACTGTAAATACGCTTAACGGTTTTTCAACACTCGATGAAGCAAAAGAATATCTCAGCGATCTTTACTACCAGAAAAACTGGAAGAAAGTGGATGAATATGCGCAGAGACTTTGGGATTTGGTAGAGAACAAATTTCAGTAATTTTACTTTTCACTACTATTTTATGATAGAAAATATATCCGATTTCCAGAACGTGTTTTTTATTGGCGTCGCAGGTGTCGGAATGAGCGCTATTGCTCAGTATCTGGCCGGAAACGGCAAAAATGTTTCAGGAAGCGACCGTTATTTTCAGGAAGGGGAATTCAACAGAACCCGCGAGCAGCTGGAAGCAGAAGGAATACACTGTTTTCCGCAGGATGGCTCCGGAATTAACGAACAGACCGACCTCATTGTGGTTTCCACCGCAATTGAAGATACTGTTTATGAAGTTCAGAAAGCAAAGGAACTGCAGATCCCTATTATCAAAAGAAGCGAGCTTCTCGCTTTAATTGCTCAAAGCAAAAAAACAATAGCTGTTGCCGGAACATCTGGAAAATCAACTACTTCTGCAATGCTCTTTCAGATTCTTGAAGATGCCAAAATGAAGCCCAGTATTATTTCCGGCGCCGGGCTTACAAGAATTATAAAAGAAGGTAAAATTGGTAATGCAGCGGTTGGAAAAGGTGAATGGCTGATTATTGAAGCCGATGAAAGTGACGGTTCCGTAGTACAGTACAGGCCGGAGATCGGGCTTCTTCTGAACATTGATAAAGACCATCAGGAAACTGATGAACTCATCGGGCTTTTCACTGTATTCAAGAATAATACAAAGGGTTTGTTTGTTGTAAATCAGTCCAATACACTTGCGAAAACCCTATCTGAAAATCCGGAACATGACTTCGGATTTGATAATACCAATGCAAAATATGACGCGGTAAACTTCAGACAAAATGGTTTTGAGCTTTCTTTTGAAGTACTAGGTCAGGAAGTCACGATGAATTCCATCGGCCGGCATTCTGCAGAAAATGCCGTTGCCGCCGTTGCCGTTGCGCATCAGATTGGAGTCGATCTGAAAACCTGCGCCGAAAGTCTTAGGAATTATGAAGGAATTTACCGCAGACATCAGATTTTGGGTCAGAAAAACGGTATTTGGGTGATTGATGACTACGCTCATAATCCGGCAAAATGCGCTGCAAGTATAAAAGCCTGTCAGCCGCTTGCGGAAAAAGTTATAGCATGGTTTCAGCCTCATGGTTACGGACCGACACGTTTCCTCAGAAAAGATTTTGTTGAAGAAATTTCGAAAGCGCTGCGCGATCAGGATGAAATCTGGATGAGTGAAATTTTCTATGCGGGTGGAACGGCAGTAAAAGATATTTCAGCGGAAGATCTTATTAATGATATTAAGGAAACAGGAAAAAAAGCTTTTTTTGTGGAGGACAGAAACCGGTTTGTAGAGGAAGTGAAAAATTCACTAACGGCAGACAGTGTTCTGTTGCTGATGGGTGCGAGAGATCCGGGACTTGAGGAATTCAGTAGGAAAGTATTTGAAGAACTTTAAATGTCTGGTATTCTTTATTTTGTGCCGACTCCGGTTGGTAATTTAGACGATATGACCTTCAGAGCAGTGAAAGTTCTGAAAGAAGTGGATTATATTCTCTGTGAAGACACGCGGACGTCGGGGATTTTGCTGAAACATTTCGAGATCTCAAAACCTACGAGAAGCTATCATCTGCATAATGAACATCAGGTGACCGATAAAGTGATTGCAGATCTGAAAAGCGGCCAGAATATCGCACTGATTACCGACGCCGGAACTCCGGGAATTTCAGATCCGGGTTATTTGCTTGCCAAAGCCGCTGCAGATCAGGATGTTGAGATGATCGGTCTTCCGGGCGCAACTGCTTTTGTGCCTGCGTTGGTTGTTTCCGGTCTGCCGAATAACGAATTTCTGTTCGCTGGATTTCTGCCTCAGAAAAAAGGGCGACAAACGAAACTGAAGCAACTTGCAGAAGAAAAGAAAACAGTGGTTCTGTACGAAAGTCCTCACAAAATCAATACGACGCTCGAGCAGATTAAAGAATTTTTCGGACCGGAAACCAAAGTCAGTTTGAGCCGCGAGATTTCAAAGAAATTTGAAGAAACGAAACGCGGAACCATTGATGAACTGATTACTTTTTCCAAAAGCAAGACACTGAAAGGCGAGATTGTTCTCGTCATCAACAATACGATTTGATAAAAACATTATATATGAAACTATTAGAAGGAAAAGTTGCCATCATTACCGGTGCAACAAGAGGAATCGGACGAGGAATCGCAGAAGTTTTTGCGAAGCAGGGCGCTAAAATAGCATTTACATATGCCGGTTCAGTAGATAAAGCCAAAGCGCTTGAAGAAGAACTTTCTGCAATTACCCATGTAAAAGGTTATCAGAGTGATGCCTCAGATTTTGATGCTGCGCAGAAACTGGTGGATGAAGTAATGGCAGAATTCGGGCAGGTTGATATTTTGGTGAACAATGCCGGAATAACAAAAGATAACCTGCTTCTAAGAATGAGCAAGGACGACTGGGATATCATTATGAGAACCAATCTTGATTCCGTTTTTAATCTTACGAAAGCGGTGATAAAGCCAATGATGAAGGCGAAATCCGGATCGATTATCAATATGAGTTCTGTTGTAGGAATTCAGGGAAATGCAGGACAGGCTAATTATGCGGCTTCAAAAGCCGGAGTTATTGGGTTCACAAAATCTGTGGCGCTTGAACTCGGTTCAAGAAATATCCGCTGCAACGCCATTGCTCCTGGCTTCATTGAGACCGAAATGACCGCCGCACTGGATCATAAAGTAATTGAAGAATGGAGAAACGATGTTCCGATGAAGCGGGGCGGGCATCCGGAAGATGTTGCCAATGCCTGTGTTTTCTTAGGTTCCGAGATGTCTGCCTATGTTACAGGACAGACGCTGAACGTTTGCGGCGGACTGCTTACTTAATCTGTAATCAATAAATTTCTTAGGGACTTTTTGTCCCTTTTTTTGTTATGAGCGAACTGAAAATCAACGGAAAACTGTATCACAATCCTTTGTTTGTCTTTGCCATGAAAGCGGAAGCGGGAAGAGAATTCGATGCGGAAAACTGTATTTTTACAGGAATCGGAAAGCTTAATGCGTCGTATTATATCATGAAAGGCATTTCTGAGAAAAGACCTGATATCGTTGTGAATCTCGGCACTGCAGGAAGTACAGCTTTTTCGAAAGGTGAAATTGTATGCTGTTCAGGATTCTATCAACGCGATATGGAAGTTACAGTACTGGGATTTCAGAAGTTTGAAACTCCTTTTTCAGATGAGCCGCCTCTTCTGCGTTATGGAATTGATTTTGAGAATGTTCCGTCCGGAATCTGCGGATCCGGCGACAGCTTTGAAATGGAACATCAAAATCCTGAATACAATGTTATTGATATGGAAGCTTTTGCATTTGCTAAAATCTGCCAGCGTGAAAACATTCCTTTTCTGTGTTTGAAATATATTTCGGACGGCGCCAATGATGATGCTGTTTCCGACTGGACATACGAAGTGAAGAAAGCCTCGAAAAAACTTTATGAAACTATTTACCGGCAGTAAACCGACTTGTTGTGTGTTGGTTTGCTGTCGTTATAATGGTTTATAAATCAGTCATTAAACACCTGATTTTCCTGTTCCTGAACCCGGATAAAAGTGGTTCTTTTCGACAGTTCTCTTAACTCCGAGGCGCCGACATAGGTACAGGTTGAACGCACGCCGCCCAGAATATCTTTTACTGTTTCTGCAACTTTACCTTTGTAAGGAACTTTTACTGTTTTTCCTTCAGATGCGCGGTATTCTGCAACGCCTCCGGAATGTTTATCCATAGCTGTTTTGGAACTCATACCGTAAAACAGGCGGTACATTTTTCCGTGTTCTTCAACCATTTCGCCGCCGCTTTCATCATGTCCGGCAAACATTCCGCCCAGCATTACAAAATCGGCACCGCCGCCAAAAGCTTTCGCAACGTCACCCGGAACTTTGCAGCCGCCGTCACCAATGATATGTCCGCCCAAACCATGCGCAGCATCGGCACATTCAATAATTGCAGACAGTTGCGGATATCCGACACCGGTTTTAACCCTGGTTGTACACACAGAACCGGGCCCAATTCCCACTTTAATAATGTCGGCTCCCGCAAGAATCAGTTCTTCAACCATTTCTCCGGTCACAACATTTCCGGCAATGATAGTTTTATCGGGAAAATTATTTCTGATTTTCTTCACGAAGTCCACAAAATGTTCGGAATAGCCATTGGCAACGTCGATACACAGAAATTCAATTTTCGGATGTCTGCTTACGATGTTCTTTATCTTTTCTTCGTCCGCGCTGCCTGTTCCGGTACTTAAACAGATGTACGGATAAATGGATTCCGGCTGCGATTCCAGAAATTCAGTCCATTCCTCTTCAGAATAATGTTTGTGAACGGCAGTAATAATTTTCTCTTCTGCAAGAGCAGCCGCCATCTCAAAAGTTCCTACGGTATCCATATTTGCCGCAATTACCGGAACCCCAGTCCAGCTTTTTTTTGAGTTTCTGAATTTGAAGGTTCGTTCCAGACTGACCTGGGATCTCGACTTCAGTGTTGATCTTTTAGGCCTGAACATCACATCTTTAAAGCCGAGCTTAATATCGTATTCTATCCGCATTTTATTTGTTTGAATTAAATGTAAGAAAACTTTGGTTTCAGTTAACACTTTTCACGCAGAAGTTTCAAACCGTTCTCTACAACAGAGACCGCTTCACGGTGAAGTTCAGTATTTCCTTGTGTGAGTTTTCTTAGAATCTGAAGGACCTCACTGAGGTAAACTTTTGCAAACGAAGGATCCTGATCAACGATTTCCAGTGTATTATCGATGATATCGGAATATTTGATGGTTTGAGAGTCTGCAGAAGTTTTTTCGAGTCTCTCCAGTTCTTTGCTTTTTCTTGTTCTCCTGTTGAGCTTAGGAAAATCCTTTTTTACATAGACATCAGAAAGATCCACGACAAGATTTAAGGTTCTTTTTGCCTGTTCTTCACTGAGAACCGTCTGCAGAAAGGCCAGCATTTCAGATTGAGTAACCGGAGTATCTTCCAGAACATCATGCAGAAGAGCGGCCGCCAGAACTGTTATGTCATCGGTGTAATTACGGAGTTTGTCCATTACCCGTTTTGGATGAACCATGTAACGGTCGGGCGTATATTTGCGGGTCTGTTCGCCATGCGCAGTATCGCCAAAATCAGTGATTTTTGCCAGTATTTCTTCCATAAAAGCTGTTTGCTGGAATGCCGCAATTATTATTCCATGAAAAACAAAGATGAACTCAGATCTTCAGAATTCCCCGGAATCCGCGGGCTGAATAATACGAATCGGCTCCGTTATGATACGTGAAAACGGAATCATATCTGCGGTCGCAAAAAATTGCACCGCCAAGTTTTCTGATGCTTTCCGGTGTTTTTACCCATGAAGAGGTTTTGAGATCGAATTTTCCCAGTTTCTGAAGCTCGCGGTATTGGTGTTCGTCCAGAATATCTATTCCGAGTTCATCGGCAAAATCAAGAGCCGTATTTTCAGGTTTATGTTCCTTGCGTTTTTCCCAGGCTTCACGGTCGTAACAGAAACTTCTGCGCCCTTTTGGACTTTCCGGAGAACAGTCGATGAAACAAAGTTCCTTTGATTTTTTGTCAAAAACGATGACATCAGGCTCGCCGCCACTTTCTTCCATTTTTAGCAGAACTTCCAGTTTTGCATCAGATTTTGCCAGTGCATTTTCAACATCTTCCCACTTGATATTTTCATGGCGCGGCATATTTTCAAAAAACCTTTTTTGAAGTGTTTTGATGAGATTTTCTCTGATTTCTGATGAAATTTTGCCTGATTTTGCCATTTTTCGAAACTTTTTAGGAATTCAGGACGCTGCCAATCTGCTGAAGATATTCATGAGCAGTAAGATCAAATTTAACCGGAACTACCGAAATGTAACCTTCGCCCAGGGCCACTTCGTCTGCATCTTTACCTTCATCCATATTGTTAAAGTAACCGGTAAGCCAGTAATATTTTTTTCCGTGGGGATTAACGCGTTCGTCAAAACTTTCTTCCCACTTGGCATTCGCCTGTCTGCAGACGCGGATTCCCTTTATTTCACTACTGCTCAGTTTCGGAATGTTTACATTCAATACAACGCCCTTCGGTAGAGGACTGGCCAGCGTTTTTGTAACAATCTGCTGAATGTATTCTTTTGCCTGCGTAAAATCGGCATCCCAACTGAAATCCAGCAAAGAAAATCCAATGGCCTGAAGTCCTTCAACTCCGGCTTCGACAGCTGCAGACATCGTTCCCGAATAAATGACATTTATTGAAGAATTTGCCCCGTGATTAATTCCCGACACAACGATATCCGGTTTTCTTGTAAGAATTTTGTCCAGCGCAAATTTAACACAGTCCACCGGAGTTCCGCTTAAAGAATAATCTTTCTGAGGGCCATCCAGGCTGATTTCTTCAAAAGTAAGAGTGGAATTGATGGTGATAGCGTGTCCTTTACCGCTTTGTGGCGAATTCGGAGCAACAACTACCACTTCACCAAGTTCGTTCATAAATTCTACAAGGTTACGGATTCCCGGCGCCGTAATTCCGTCGTCATTGGTAACCAAAATAAGAGGTTTCTGCATTATCTGTCGTCTTTTTTGTCAAAATTAATCAAAATTTGCTCTTTTAATTGTAAATAAGGTATTAAATTTGATTCCCTTTACAGCTGCCGTAACAATCAGCAGATTTTAACAACAAATTGTAATAATTCCTAATTTGAATATGTTTAAGAAATTTAAACTCAATAAAATTTTTATGTTCATTCCTCTGTTGAGTATGATGTTTTGCTTCAATGCTCCGCAGAATGACGATGAAAAAATGCAGACGATAATGGTTAGCGTGAAGAATACGCTTTCCTATCTGCATTACAGCCCGAAACCTATTAATGATGCTTATTCCAAAGACGTTTACGCAAAGTATTTTGAAATGGTAGATGCCGGTAAAAGATACTTTCTTCAAAGCGACATGAACGAGTTCGCGAAACATGAAACACGGCTTGATGATTATCTGAATCAGGGAAATCTTACTTTCTACAAACTTACCGTTGACCGTTTGTACCAAAGGGTAGACGAAGTGGATAAAATCACGAAGGATATTTTCAGCAAACCCATCAACCTTGATGAAGACGAAACCATTATTCTGGAGCCGAAAGTGCGTAAAGTGCCGGTAACAAAAGAAGATCAGTACAACGAATGGAAAAGATTCATCAAGTACAATATCCTTCAGGAAATGGAATCGCTGAACGCCAAGGAAGAAACGCAGAAAGCGAAAAAGGATTCGGTAATCAAAAATAAACTTAAGGACACCATTAAACTGAATGTCCTGACACTGGAAGAAAAGAAAATAAAAGCAACCGATGAGGTTAAAGATCTTTTGGGTGAAACCTTCACAAGATTCAAAAAGAGAAAGAAAATGGACTGGTTTACGGTGTATATGAATGCCTATACCGAAGTTTTTGATCCTCACACGAGCTATTTTTCGCCGCGCGACAAGGAAGATTTTGATGTGAACTTTACCGGAAAGGTTATCGGTATCGGCGCCATCATTCAGGAAAAGAAAGGCAACATTTATCTTGGAGCTTTAACGGTTGGCGCACCGGCATGGAAATCAAAACAGCTTTCAGAAGGCGACAAAATTCTTAAAGTGAAATCAAAACCGAACCAGGAAGCCGTAAATGTAGTGGGAATGCTTTCCGATGAAGCCGTACGTTTAATCCGCGGTGAAGAAGGAACGCCGGTTACCCTCACGGTTGAGAAAAAGGACAAAACTATTAAGGAAGTTACCATGATCCGTGAAGAAGTGGCGATGGAAGACACCTATGCAAGAAGTATCGTCATCAATGCAACCAACGGTAAAAAATACGGATTTATCAATCTGCCGAGTTTCAATGCTGAGTTTGAAAAAACCAACGGCCGTAATGCTTCCGATGACATCAAGAATGAACTTCTTAAACTGAAAACTCAGAATATCGACGGTGTTATTCTTGACCTTAGAAACAATGGCGGCGGCTCACTTACTGAAGTTGGTGATATCATGGGACTTTTCATGAATGCAGGCCCTTATGTTCAGGTAAAGGACAGCAACGGTAAAATTCAGACACTGAAAAATAAATCCAACAGTCCGGTATGGACTGGCCCACTGGTGATTATGCAGAATGAACTTTCAGCATCAGCTTCAGAAATTCTGGCCGGTGCAATGCAGGATTACGGAAGAGCCGTTGTAATCGGCTCACCGCAGTCTTTTGGTAAAGGAACCGTTCAGACTTTTGTAGATTTAAACAGGTTTCTAAGCACAAGCGATGATTTCGGATCACTGAAACTTACCATCCAGAAATTTTACAGAATCACCGGAGAATCTACACAGAGAAAAGGGATTGTTTCGGACCTTGAAATGAAGGATTATTTCACCTATTCGGACATCGGGGAACGTTATGATGAATTTGCTCTTGCCTGGGACAAAATCCAGCCTGTTGCTTTTCAGAAAGCCAATTGTTTTGATGTTTCGGCACTGGAAGCAAAATCAAAAACCAGAATGGCCGGTAACCAGGGTTATCAGTTGCTGCAGGAAGCCGCACAGTGGAAAGAAAACCTGAATAAAGAAGAAAGTATAACGCTGAACCAGAACAAATTTTTCGAACTGATGAAACAGCGCAAGGCACAGATTAAAAAATTCGACGGTATTGAAAAATACAACAACGGCCTGAAGTTTTCACTTTATCCACAGGATTTAGCCCGTGAAAAAACAGACGAAGGCTTTAAGAAAAAAAATGAAGTCTGGCTGAAATCGCTGACCCGTGATGTCTATCTTCAGGAAGCAGTGAATATCGTTTCCGAAATGAAGTAAACAGAATTTAATAACAACAGCACCGGAAATGGTTTAATTTTTGCCTTTTCTCCGGTGTTTTTTTATGCAGTTTTATGAATGATGATGTTAAGAAGCTTACCGATGAAGTAAGCATGACGTTCAAGGATATACTCGAGTATAAGATTTTTACACTGGGAAAATACACACTTACGGTGTATGAAGTTGCGGGTGCCACGATTTTGATTCTTTTGGGTTATTTCGCGGTTTACATCATCAAAAAGCTCGTTTACCGTTCCGATCGTCTTGATGTAGGGAAAAAATTTGCTTTTTCACAGATTCTGAAATACCTCATCTTTATCATCACATTCTTTCTGGTGATGCGGACCTTAGGCGTGAATATTTCACCGCTTTTGGTAGGTTCCGGAGCAATTCTGGTCGGGATTGGACTTGGTTTGCAGAACCTTTTTCTGGACTTTATTTCCGGAATTATCATTCTGATTGACCGTACGGTTCGTGTTGGAGATGTAATTGATGTGGACGGAACAGTAGGGCAGGTGGAGGAAATTCAGATGCGGACGACAACCGTTCAGACCCGCGACAACAAGAGTATTATCTTTCCGAATGCAATGCTTACCAAAGACCGCCTTGTGAACTTTTCGCATAACGACAACCGCGCGGCTTTTGACATCGATGTTGGCGTGCATTATGATACTGATGTGGATATCGCGGAAAAAATTATGATTGAAGCGGCTCTGCAGCACACCGATGTGTTAAAAGATCCTGCACCGCATGTCCGTCTTGAAGAATTTGCAGACAGTGCGCTAGTTCTGAAGATGTTTTATCACTCCGAAAACCTGTTCCGTTCACCAAGAGTAAAATCAGATATCAGGAAAGACATTCTTAAAAAATTCCGCGAAAACGGCATCAACATTCCTTATCCGATCCGGACCTTGGAATTTCCTGCGGTTTCCGGCGAAACGGAGCAAAAAGAAAATGCCTCACAAAAAGAATCGTAAGGCATTCTGAAAATATTTAAAGTTTATTATCTGATTTCTACACAACCAACTCTTCCGCCGGCATTCCCGGTAGGCTGAGTGGTAAAATCATCAGCTTTAGCATGTACCACAATTGATTTTCCGATGAGGTTTTTGCTTTGGTCTGAACATCCAAGACACCATCGGTCTGTTTTGAAAACCAAACGGGCGGTTCCGTTTCTGTCTGCGTTAAGGTTTCCGATGTCGCCCATGTGATGCGCGCCGGCACCCCATTTTCCATGATCCTCAGTGGTTGGGTTCCAGTGTCCGCCTGCCGAGCTTGCATCATTGGCAGAGCAGTCGCCTTTTTCGTGAATGTGTACCGCATGAGGGCCGGGAGTAAGTTTGTAAACGTTCATATCCAGCTCCACATTTCCTGATTTCTCAGTCAGTTTAGCCGTTCCCTGCGTCTCAGTTCCGCTCTTAGAGAGCACTGCATAAGTTTTTGTGGTTCCGCAGGAAACTGCTACTGCAGCTCCGCATCCCAGAAGTAATAATTTTGAAATGTTCATTGTATTGCATTTTTCGGATTTCAATATATAAAATTACGACAATTATACAGCGCCGGAAAATTTTGATGTCTAAAATGAAATAATTCCGGAAAATCCTGCAAAACGGTCCGTTCAGGTTAAATTAATGGCGGTTCAGTATTTTATTTTACCGGATTGGGCAGAAAGGTTCTAAATTCGCTAAAAAATTAAAACGATGAAGGCTTTTCTTTCTCTATTGGCATTCACCATATCAACTCTGATTGTGGCTCAGACCACGGTTTCCGGTAAAGTAACCTTCAGAAATAAAGGTTTTAAAGATGTTTCGGTTACACTGAAAGAAACTTATGACGGGGCTACTACCGACGAAAATGGGAACTTCAGCTTCTCCACAGAAGAAACAGGAAGTCAGACACTGGTTTTTGTACATCCCAAGTATGTTGATGTTGAAAAAAAGATTACACTGGCCGGAACTCCACTGTCGGCCAACGCCGAACTGAAGGAAAAAATTTCAGAAATTGAAGCAGTGGTGATTTCAGCGGGCGCAATTGAAGCCAGCGATAAAAAACGCGCAACGGCATTGCTTTCTCCGCTGGATATTTATACTACGGCGGGTGCGGACGGACAGGTTTCAACAGCGCTGAACTTTCTTCCGGGAACACAGACCATCGGCGAAAGTGAAGGCCTTTTTATCCGTGGCGGAACCGGCACCGAAACAAAAATTTTTATGGACGGCAGTCTCGTGAACAATTATTTCACCAATTCAGTTCCCGGAATTGCAGGCCGCGACCGTTTTAACACATCGCTTTTCAAGGGGAATATTTTTTCAAGCGGTGGATATTCTGCGCTTTACGGACAGGCACTTTCCGGCGTTCTGATTCTTGAAAGCATTGATTTTCCCGAACAGAGTTCGATGGATTTTGGAATTTCACCCATTTTTCTGAATGCGGGTTTTCAGCAGCTCGGAAAAGATAAAAACCATTCCTACGGTGCATCAGCAACTTATTCGAACCTTGGGCTGATGATGAAGGTTCTGAACTTCAATACCGATTTTGAAAAAGCGCCTTCTGGCTTCGGAGCCGATGCCAATTTCAGAATCAAAAATAAAAAAGGTGGAATCTGGAAATACTACGCACTTTTCGACACCAATGCAACCGCTGTGAAAAGCGAAAGTCTGGAACCAAATTATGATTTTGCCGGTGTAAACCTTTCAGGAACAAACACTTCACACAATTTATCTTTCAGACAGAAATTCGGTAAATATCTGTTGAATGCCGGAACTTCCTATTCTTTTAATAAAGCTGATTATGAGTTTTCCGAATTCGTTCAGGATTTTAAAACAAATGCTGTTAAACTGAATATGAATCAGAATTATTTCAATTTCAAAACCGTTTTAGAAAGAAAAATAGGGAAAATAAGCGCTGCAAGAGCCGGAATCGAGCTGAACTACGCCAATGAAAAAACTGCTTTTGGTTCTTTTGGCGGAACTTACAACGATTTGATTTCTTCGCTTTTTGCCGAAACGGATTTGGGTTTCAGTAATCATTTATCCGCAAAAATTGGTTTGCGTGCGGAGCATTCTTCCTTTCTTGAAGAAAGCAATCTTGCACCGCGTTTTGCGCTTGCTTACAGAATTGCTCAGGACTGGACAACCTCTCTTGCTTATGGCATTTTCTATCAGAATCCTGAAAGCCGTTATCTTGCCGGAAACAAAAATCTTGGTTTTCAGCAGTCGCAGCATTTTATCTGGCAGCTTCAGCGCGCAACGGAAGGGCGAAGTTTAAGACTGGAACTCTTCTATAAAGATTACGAGAAACTTCTCAAAACATCGGCAGCCGGATTTGGAAACACGCAGCAGATGTTTGCCACCGGAAATAACGGAAACGGCTTTGCAAAAGGCGCGGAACTCTTCTGGCGCGATAAAAAATCTCTTAAAAATATTGATTACTGGATTAGCTATTCGTATCTGGATACAAAACGCAATTTCCTGAATTATCCGGTAAGTTTAGTTCCTAATTTTGCTTCAGAGCACACGCTCTCAATGGTAGCCAAAAAATTTGTGACCGACTGGAAAATGGGTTTCAACAGTTCATTTACTTACGCAAAAGGAAGACCTTTTTACGATATTGTTTCGCAGAACGGTCAGAATTTCATCCGTCATCAGGGAAGTCTGAAAGATTACAGTTCGCTGAATTTCAGTATGAATTATCTGCCGAACCTAGGTAAAAAAGATTCCAAAGCATTTACAGTGCTCGTTTTAAGTGTTTCAAATGTTTTGGGAAGAAAAAATATTTACGGGTATAACTTTTCTTCGGACGGAATGAGAAGTTCCGCTGTAGTTCCGCCTACCAATACGTTTGTTTTTCTTGGCGCTTTCATCAGTTTTGGTATGGATAAAACGCAGGATGTAATTAATAACAATCTTTAGACGGATGAGTAGCAGAATTATACCGTTCAGAAAAAAATAATGTGAAGTACACCGAATTCCTATTACCTTTGAAATCAGAAAATTACAAACCAACAATATTGAATACAATGAAAAAACTATTTTTTGCGCTCGCAATTATGCTGGCAACATTCGCAACGGCACAGAGTAAATACGAAAAAGCAATGAAATCCAACATTGCTAAAATTGAAGAACATCTTGATTTAGAACAGTTTACTTCTCTGGCCAATGATTTTACACGGATTGGCGATGCAGAAAAAAACCAATGGCTGCCTTATTATTACGCCGCATTCAGCAAGATTCAGAAAGGGAGAATAATGATGCGTGAAGGCAAAACCCAGGAACTTGATGAAATTGCTGACGATGCACAGAAATCTCTTGATCAGGCAAAATCCATCGAGAGTGAAAATGCAGAAATTTTCATTCTTCAGAAAATGATTCACGGTTTAAAAATGATGGTAAATCCGATGGCGCGCTATATGACAGAAGGCGGCGCTGCCGCTGAAGCACTTGCCAAAGCTGAAAAACTGGATCCGGAAAATCCGAGAATTACACTTCTGAAAGCGGAAGATCTGTATTTCACACCGGAACAGTTTGGCGGAAGCAAAGACAAGGGCCTGGAAATGTTTGGAAAAGCCAAAGAGCAGTTCAGTTCTTATAAGATTAAAAGCGAGATTCATCCCAACTGGGGCGCGGCAGAGGCAGAATATTTCCTCACAGCAAAACCGTAAAAGGGATTGTCCAAAAAAACAGAAGACACGCAATTTTTGCGTGTTTTTTCATTTTGTACGGTTCAGTGCTCAAAAATTACAGTTCGGTGAACTTTAATTGTTTTCCGCTGATGACGGCAATACCTTTACACCATCAAAATCACATATATTAATAACATTTAAAAACAGAAGAATGGAAACTTATCACAATTCAGACAGCATCAAATTAAGAGAAGCACACAAACAGGTAAAAAGAATTAAAGGATTTTACACCCACGCCGCAGTGTATGTTTTTGTTAACCTGATCATTGTTTTAGGAAATTTTTTCGAAGGCAACAGTATTACTTTTTATGAAACTTGGTCTACGGCTCTTTTCTGGGGAATCGGTCTTGCTGCCCACGCTTTTTAGGTGTTCGGATTCGGGCGCTTTATGGGTAAAAACTGGGAAGAACAGAAAATTCGGGAACTGATGAACAAGTAATCTTCAGATTGGTTATTTTTAATGGTATTTTTTAAATCATGAGCCGCAAATCCTTTACAACGCTTTTTTGGGTAGCTTTTATTGTCAGCGTTATCATATTTGTTTTTTTCACCACCGAAAAAACAGTAACCACGGCATTGCTGACTTTCGGAATCGCGCTGATGTATTCCACCGTAATCGGCTTCGGAAACGGTTTTGTAAACGATTATCTTTCTAAAAAATATTCCTGGGTAGAAGAAACAAGAACCAGAGCAATTCTTGGAATAGTTGCAACTGTTCTCGTCAACATAGTATTGGTTCTTTTCTGTAACTACATCAATTTTATTGTTGTTCAGAAGAATAATCCTGCAGAGTTTTTCACTGGAAATATGGGGACATTCAACTGGACTACCATCAACATTTCTCTTTTTATTTCCGCAGTTCTTCACGCAAAAAGCTTTATGGAAGAATGGAAAAAATCCACCAGAAGTGAAGTGGTTGAACAGAAAATCATAGCCAAATCGGCCAATGCACAGTTTGAAACATTAAAAAACCAGCTGGATCCGCACTTTCTTTTTAATTCGCTGAATGTTTTAAGTGCTTTGATTGATGAAAATCCGGAGCAGGCACAGAGGTTTACTTCCTCAATGTCAAAGATTTACAGGTATGTTCTGGATGAAAAAGATAAAGAACTGGTAACCGTTGAAGAAGAAATTGATTTTGCCAAAACCTACTGCACTCTTCTGAAAACCCGCTTTGAAGACAGCGTAAATTTTGAGTTTGAAATTGATGAAAATGATAAAAAGTTTTTTGTAGTTCCGCTTTCGCTTCAGCTTCTGCTGGAAAATGCCATCAAGCACAATTATGCTACTTCCCAGAAGCCGCTCAACATCAGAATTTTTACCGAAAACGGATCTCTGTGTATCGAAAATAATCTTCAGGCAAGAGAAATCGTAAAAGAGAGGGAAGGTATCGGCCTTTCGAACATTGTACAGCGCTATTCGCTGATTACCGACAGAAATGTCTTTATTGAAAAATCTGAACATCACTTTAAAGTAAAAGTGCCCGTCTTAACACAAAAAATTACCGCAATGAACACACAAAATAACGATCAGGAAATGGCTGCCTACGAAAAAGCGGCAAAAAGAGTTGAAAAATTAAAAGATTTCTACGGAAACCTTATTTCATTCTGTATATTCATCCCGTTTCTGTTCTTCATCAACTGGCAAACTTCGCCAAATTACTGGTGGGCATTTTGGCCATTGTTCGGTTGGGGAATCGGAGTAGCGGTTCATGCCGTTCAGACGTTCGGAATTGGCGACGACTGGGAAGAAAGGCAGATCCGCAAATACATGGAACAGCAGGAATCCGATAACAAAAAATGGAAATGATTATGGAAACACAGTCTTTACACAGGATAATGGCCTACAAAAAGGCCAAAAAAAGAGCCAAAGAAAAAATCAATTATTTTTTATTTGTACTGGCTTATATTGGAGCAGCCGTATTTATTAAATATTCGGGCGTTCCCGATAAATGGTTTCTGATTGACCCATTTTACGTAGACATTTTAATTGTTCTTCAGGGACTGGTTTTGTTGGTCTATGGTGGTTTCCTGTTTCTGCCCTTTGCAAGAAAATGGGAGCAAAAAATGATCAATAAACGGATGAAGAAAGAAATGGAAAAAAATTACAGTCATGAATAATGAAGAAAAAATTCGCTATGAAAACGCCCGCCGGCGTGTTAAAACAGTAAAGCAGTTTTACATAATGATTGCAGCTTACATTGCTGTTGGCGGCTATCTGGTCTTCAGAAGATGGGACGGCAACAATATTTTCGGCGTAGAAAATCTGCATAACAATTGGTTGGTGCTGGTATGGGGAATTGCTCTGATTGTTTATGGAATCACGATTTTTCATCCGTTTTTTAGCCAGTGGCAGGAAAGAAAAATTAATGAACTGATGAAAAAATATCAGAATGAAAAACAATAGTATATATTTGGAATATCACAACACATCGGAAATAAAAGGGTAATAAATTCAAAAACTGATGATCAGAACTATTATAATTGAAGATGAAAAACCGGCAGCAAGAAAACTGGAGCGAATGTTAGGTTTGTATACTGATTTAGAAGTAGTTGCGGTTGTGAATTCTGTGGAAGAAGGTGTTGATTTTTTTAAGAACAACAGTCATCCTGATCTTATTTTTTCAGATATTGTTTTAGGCGACGGCCTTTCCTTTGATATTTTCGAACAGATTCCTACAAAAAGCTTTATCATTTACACTACCGCGTTTGATAATTATACACTGAAGGCCTTCAAACTGAATTCCATCGACTATCTTTTGAAACCGATTATGGAGGAAGATTTAAGAGCGGCCTTAGAAAAATTCAAATCGTTCATTCCTCAGGAACAGCATTATAATGATCTGAACTTCAAAAGATTAATTAAAGAGGAAACACCAAAACTTTCGCGGATTGTTTCGAAAATAGGTTACAATCTTAAAATTATTCAGATTGATGAGGTTTCCTGTTTTTATTCGGAGAACAAAATCGTTTACGCGCAGACTGCGGAACGCGCTTATCCTACAGATTTTACATTGGATGAACTGGAAGACGTTCTTGACCTGAACAGATTTTTTCGAGTAAACCGCCAGTTTATCATCAGTTTGAATTTCATTAAAAACATCCACACGTCGCCGGTTTACAAGGTTGAAATGCAGTTTCAGCCAGATGAAGAAATTACAGTAAGCCGCGATAGAGTGAAGGATTTTAAAGACTGGCTCGAGAAATAATTTTTTTAATTGAAAATTGAGAGTTGAAGATTGAAAATGATTAAAAAGTACTTCAATTTACTGTTTCAACTGATCACGCCGCTTCCTAAAAGTTCCTCGCCGTCGTACCATGCCGCAAACTGACCTTCAGCAATGGCGGACTGAGGGTTTTCGAACTCAATGTAAAATCCATCTTCAAACTGATAAAGTGTTGCTTCTTCCAGCGGCTGGCGGTAACGGATTCTTGCCTGAACTTTCATGTATTCACCGTTGTTAAGGCGTAAATCTTCGCGGATCCAGTGAACTTCAGCATTCTCAATCTTTAAAGCTTTTCGCAGCAGCCCGGGAAAATGTTTTCCTTCACCAACAAAGAGAATATTGTTTTCCATATCGCGGGAAATGATAAAACACGATTCCTTGTGGCCGCCAATTCCAAGTCCTTTGCTCTGTCCGATGGTGAAAAACTGGGCGCCCTGATGTTTTCCAATAACTTTTCCGTCGGATTTCCGGTATTTTATTTTCCTGGAAAGAAATTCCAGTTCTTTCGTTTTCGATGAAAAAGTGCGCTTTTCCTGATGAAATTCTGCAAAATCTTCGAAAATTTCAACAATTTCGCCTTCTTTTGGAACCAGTTGCTGCTGCAAAAACTGCGGCAGACTTACTTTTCCGATAAAGCAAAGCCCCTGTGAATCTTTTTTATCTGCAGTTACCAGATTCATTTCGCGGGCAATATCGCGGACTTCCGGTTTCGTAAGTTCCCCGATCGGGAAAAGCGCTTTTGAAAGCTGCTTCTGATTCAGCTGACAGAGAAAATAGGACTGGTCTTTATTGTTGTCTTTTCCCGCCAAAAGCTGAAAAATTTCTTCGCCTTCGTCATTTTCAAATGAATCCAGTCTCGCATAATGTCCGGTTGCAACCTTGTCTGCACCAAGAGAAAGGGCGGTTTCAAGAAATACATCAAACTTCACTTCGCGGTTGCAAAGAACATCAGGATTCGGCGTTCTGCCTTTTTCGTATTCCGCAAACATATAATCTACAATGCGTTCTTTATAAAGGTCGCTCATATCAATCACCTGAAAGGGAATTCCGAGCTTTTGGGCAACCATCAGAGCATCGTTGCTGTCTTCAATCCACGGGCATTCGTCTTCAAGTGTTACCGAAGCATCATTCCAGTTTCTCATAAACAGACCCACAACATCGTGTCCCTGTTTTTTCAGAAGATACGCTGCAACACTGGAATCTACACCACCGGAAAGGCCGACAACAATTTTCATTTTGCTAAAAAAGTTTGTGCAAATTTACGGTTTTAAGAGGGAAATGTCACGATTCGGGATAAATGGTATAAATTTGGCTCATAGGAATTTTGAAAAATTTAATTGAAATACGATGAAAAAACTGTTATTTTTTAGCCTTCTTCTTACTGCTTTTTCAATGCAGGCACAAATTGGAACCACAATTCCAGGTGCACAGATTGGCAATTCCAAATGGACTTTTGGCGGTTATGCCGGCTTAGGCGGCGCTTTTGGCAGCGGCGGTGCCGGAACTACGCTTTATATTACTCCGCGCGTTGGTTACAAAGTGACTGAGAATTTTGAAGCCGGACTTTCCGGAAATCTTTCCTGGAGCAATTCGAAATATTTTTCTTCCACGATGGTTGGTGTAGGACCGTTTGCAAATTATTATTTTGGCCGAAGTTTTTATGCACAGGGAATTTTCCAGCATTATTTTGTGAATATGAAAGACAAGGTGTACGACCAGAAATATAATACCGACGAAAGCGCTCTTTATCTTGGCGGCGGTTATATGCAGCGATTGGGAGAAAGAACCTATATGCAGATCGGCGCAATGTATAATGTGCTTTATGACAAAGACAAATCTGTTTTCGGTGGCGGATTCGTTCCCAATATCGGAATTGTGTACGGCTTATAAATTACAATTTCAGGTAATTCTACAACCTCCGTATTCGGAGGTTTTTTTATAAACTACCCAGTAATTTTGGTTTTTGATCCAAATCATTGGTAAATTTGCAGTTAACTAATACACAGATAATGAAAAAAATATTTTATACAATCGTTTTCTTTGCTATACTTGGTGTTACTTTATTACATGCGCAAACCCCTGTTCCTACTCAAATTAAAGGTTTTTATATGAGTGCTCATGGAGGATATAATTTAGGTATTGCCAACGAGAAAGTGGGGTTTTTTGGTCAGAACGTAGTTGGGATTCATAATATTAACGAGAATAACACGGTTTCAAATCCGGAAGAAGCACCCTTTTCATTCGGTGAAGGAATCAATGCCGGAGTAGCGATAGGTTACTTGTTTAATGATAAATTTGGAGCCGAACTCGCTGTAAACTATTTGGCGGGCTCTAAAACCACAACCAAACAAGAGTATACCATAAAAAGCACATACCGAAATTTTGACCAGGACATTTCAGCTAAAATGATTCAGATAAGCCCATTGATTGTGATGAAAGGAAAATCAAGGGATTTCACACCTTATGCGAAGGCGGGTGCAATAATTGGGCTGATGCCTAAAATTACTTATAATGAAAAAGGTTATGTGGAAGTGGCACCAATTATAGAGGTAGGTCCGGTTCTTAATCCTGTAGGTCCGGCGGTTAATCCTGTAGGTCCGGTTCTTAATCCTGTAGAGCCGGTTCTTAATAATGTATCCAATTATGAGTCATCACAGGAAGCATCTGGGAAATTCTCAATTGGTATTGTCGGTATTGCAGGAGTTGACTATGCAATAAAAAGGAACATGAGTCTCTTTACAGAAATACGTGCAGTTGGGTTGAATTACTCCCCTGAGAAAGCTACTTTAACAAAATATCAAATTGACGGAGTTGACCAACTTGCAACGCTTAATACATTTAACAAAGAAACTGAGTTTACAGACAATTCTACTAGTTCCAAAGATCTCACTCAGCCAAGGCAGGTTGAAAAAATAAAACTTCCTTTCTCTAGTATTGGGCTGAATTTTGGGTTCAAGTACTCTTTTTAATAAGTTATTTATTTTTGTGATTATTTTTCAGTTCTATACACATCCTCCAGAAAACTAATAAGCAGTTTTCCCTCTGTCAAATCTGGTTTTTTATTTAATTTTAAACTTAATGCAATATTACTGTAAAGCTCCAGCAGATTTTCCAGATTTGACGTTTTAAAAAATCCGGAAGGAGTTTCCAAGTTCCTGATATTGCAGTACTGTAATTCATCAAAGTACTGACCGCCAATTTTAACAGTACCGTTTTCTGCGATTATGGTCATGGATGATTCCATGCTTTTTTCGTAAACAGCTGTCGTAAAGGCAATGCTTCCAACAGCATTATTTTTTAGGTTAAAAGTCACAAGCCCTGTGTCTTCAATCTCAATTAAATCTTTATGACGTAAAGTTCTTATTTGCGAGTAAAGATTTTCCGGTTTTCCAAAAAGCCAGATCAGCAAATCAACAAAATGCGAAAACTGGGTGTAGAGTATACCACCGTCTTTTTGTTTTGTACCCTTCCATCCTTTGGTGACGTAATAGTTTTCGTTGCGGTTCCAGTAACAGTTTACATTCACCATATAAATATTGCCTAGAATACCGGAATCTACAGTATCCTTTAACCATTTCGAAACACCGGAAAAACGGTTCTGCATAATCAAAAATACTGCTTTCCCATTTTCTTCAGCTGTTTTTTCAAGTTCATTGGCTTCTCTGCTGGTCATGCAGAATGGCTTTTCAATTATTACATGATAGCCGTGCTGAATTAGTTTTTTGGCCTGTTCAAAATGAAGATAGTTAGGAGTGGCAATTACCACTACATCAGTATCGGTGTCATTATTCAGAAATTCGGCTAGAGTAGTATAAAATTTTTGTAATGGATTCGCATCTTCAGAAGAAGAGTCAATTATTCCGGCAAGTATAAAGCCGTCAGTTTTTTTTATTGCTTCAATATGCTTTTTACCCATGAAGCCATTTCCAAGTACTGAAATTTTCAGAGTCATAATATCTAGAAAAATACATTAGCCACTGCAAAAGTGGCTAATGTTCTCAATGTAATTAATTATATTTTTTCTTTTTTCTCCTTAGTTGCTTGCTGCTTTTCCAGGGCATCTTTGGCTTCATTCAGTTGCAGAACCACTTTTTCACCTTCTTTCAGCTGCTTGTTAACCAGCATTTCGGCGATCAGGTCTTCAATGTATTTCTGAACGGCACGTTTCAATGGTCTGGCTCCAAAATCCTTGTCCCAACCTTTTTCGGCGATGAAATTCTTGGCTTCATCAGTAAGTTCAACCTGATAACCCAGTTTTTCAAGACGGCCATAAAGTTTAGCCAGTTCAATATCGATGATTTTCTTAATATCGTCCTGCTCAAGAGAATTAAAGATGATGATGTCATCAATTCTGTTAAGGAATTCCGGTGCAAATGCTTTTTTCAGAGCGCTTTCAATAGTAGATCTTGCTCTTGCATCGCTGGTATTTTTCTTCGCAGAAGTTCCGAAGCCAACACCGTCTCCGAAATCTTTCAGGTCCCGAGTTCCGATATTTGAGGTCAGAATGATAATCGTATTTCTGAAATCTATTTTTCTTCCCAAGGAATCGGTAACATGACCTTCATCCAGAATCTGAAGCAAAATGTTGAAAACATCCGGATGCGCTTTTTCAATCTCATCAAGAAGAACAACCGCATAAGGCTTTCTTCTGACTGCCTCTGTCAGCTGTCCGCCTTCTTCATAACCAACATATCCCGGAGGCGCACCAACCAATCTTGAAACCGCGAATTTCTCCATGTATTCACTCATATCAATTCTGATTAATGCTTCATCAGAATCGAATAGTTCGCGGGCCATTACTTTGGCAAGTTCTGTTTTTCCGACACCTGTTGTTCCCAGGAAAATAAAGGTTCCGATTGGACGGTTCGGATCTTTCAGGCCGGCTCTGTTTCTCTGAATGGCTTTTACCACTTTTTTCACTGCATCCTCCTGTCCGATAACCTTTCCGTTGAGTTTGTCGTCCATCTGAGCAAGTTTGTCAAGCTCATTCTTTCCGACTTTCGTAACCGGAACGCCGCTCATCATGGATACCACTTCCGCAACGTTCTCTTCAGTCACCACTTCTTTCTTCTCTTTAACGTCTTTGTCCCATTTTTCCTGAGCTGCAGAAAGTTCCATCGTAAGTCTTTCCTCTTCATCTTTCAGTTTTCTGGCTTCCAGATAATCCTGGGCTTTTACTGCTTTCTGTTTCTGTTCCTTGATTTCCTCTATTTTCTTTTCGTGATCAATAATGTCGTTCGGAACTTTCATGTTCTTAATGTACACTCTTGAACCGGCTTCATCCATTGCATCAATAGCCTTGTCCGGAAGAAAACGGTCGGTAATATATCTTGAAGTAAGATTCACGCACGCTGTAATTGCCTCGTCTGTATACGTAACATTGTGGTGATCTTCGTATTTATCTTTAATCTGATTCAGAATCTGAATGGTTTCCTCAATGGAAGTCGGTTCCACCATCACTTTCTGGAAACGTCTTTCAAGAGCTCCGTCCTTTTCAATATACTGGCGGTATTCATCCAGCGTAGTTGCTCCGATGCATTGTATTTCACCGCGCGCCAAAGCAGGTTTAAACATGTTGGAAGCGTCTAGACTTCCGGTCGAACTTCCTGCACCTACAATGGTGTGCAATTCGTCTATAAAAAGAATAACGTCGCGGTTTTTTTCCAGTTCAGTCATAATCGCCTTCATTCTTTCTTCGAACTGTCCGCGGTATTTTGTTCCCGCAACAAGACTTGCCAAATCCAGAGTGATGACGCGTTTTCCATAAAGAACCCGTGAAACTTTTTTCTGATGAATCCTCAGCGCCAGACCTTCTGCAATGGCAGATTTACCAACGCCCGGCTCACCGATAAGAAGAGGATTGTTTTTCTTTCTTCTGGAAAGAATCTGCGAAACCCTTTCAATTTCTTTTTCACGGCCGATTACAGGATCCAATTTTCCGTCTTTTGCAAGATTTGTTAAATCACGCCCAAAATTATCCAGTGTAGGCGTTTTGCTTTTTCCGGTTCCGATATTTCCTGTTGGTTTGCGCATCTGTCCGTAATCTTCACGTTCTTCGTCATCATCGTATGCGCTCATTCTCGGCGATTCGCCTGAGTTTTTCAGCATTGTCTGATATTCTTTGGAAACGCGCTCATAATCAATATCATACGCTCCAAGAATATTGGAAGTAGGATCTTCAAATTTGTACAGAATACCCAAAAGAAGATGAACAGTATTGATTTCGGAACTTCTGTACTGTCTGCATTCTAGTTCCGCTCGTTTCACGGCCTGATCAGCCATTTTAGTAAATGAAATATTGGTAGTTTCCTCAGCCAGCGGATTCAGGCTTGTTACCGCCATGCTTTCCACTTTTCTGCGAATCTGGGTAAGGTCTGCATTCAGGTTCTGAAGAATTTCTTTTGCAGAGTTTTCAGTTTTGATGATTCCAAGCAGAAAATGTTCCGTGTTCAGAAATTCGCTTTTCAGGCGTCGTGCTTCGTTTTTGCTTTGTTTGAATACTTTATCCAAACCGTCTGAAAATTTATAATCCATAATTAATTCTCAATAATTGTGCAGAAGTTAATTCTTCCACGCTTATCAAAGTTACAAATAGTTTACCAAAAGTCCTCAACTGACTTTCTGTCAGTCAAAATTTTATTATCTCATTGAAAATGTTTACGTTTGCAGCCCAAAAATTTTGTTATGACACCGGAAATCGCCAATTATGTAGGATATGCTGCTTCTTTTTTTGTAGTGCTGAGTTTTATTCTGAAGGATCTCAGAAAAGTTAGAGTAGTCAATCTGATTGGCTGTATTCTTTTTGTGATCTACGGTGTTTTCAGCAGTATGTTATGGCCTATTATTATCCCGAACGCTATTCTGTGCGTCATTCAGCTTTATCATTTGGTGAAAAAGGATTAACTTTCAAAGATGAAAATCCTTGTTTCTGCGTTCAGTAATCTTTATACCGATCAGCGTATAGAGAAAGTCTGTGAAACACTGCACAAAAACGGCTATCAGGTAGAACTGATCGGAAATTCCTGGGGCGGAATGCCTCCAATGACACGCCCTTATCCTTTTTTCAGAATACAACACAATAATAAATCGCTTCGGCGCGCCTACGCAGAATTTCAGTGGAAGCTGCATCAGGAACTGAAGAAAAGAGCAGACAGCGATACGATACTTCTGGCAAACGACCTGGATGCTCTTTGGCCGAACGTTATGATTTCCAGTAAGCTTAATATTCCTCTTGTTTTCGACAGCCATGAAATCTTCACAGAAATGCCTGCGATCAGAGGAAGGTGGACACAGAAAGTATGGCAGTTTCTTGAAAAGAAGCTCGTACCGAATGTTCGATATATGATGACGGAAAGTGTAAGTTATGCTAAATGGTTTAACAGGCAGTACGGCGTAAACCCCATAATTGTAAGAAACATTCCGCGAAAAATTACTGAGAGCATTGATATTGTTGAAAATAATCCCAAAATTATTCTATATCAGGGCGCAATAAACCAGTCGCGTGGTATTCCGTACGCAATTCAGGCGATGAAAGAAATAGATAACGCCGTTTTCAAGATTGCCGGTGACGGACCAAAACGATTGGAGTATGAAAAACTCGTTGAGGAGGAAAATCTTCAGGAAAAAGTTGTTTTTTTAGGAAAACTGCACCCTACGGAACTTCGGAAGCTTACCAAAACTGCGGATGTCGGGCTTAGTATTGAGGAAAACGGAGGCGTGAGTTATCTTTATTCTTTGCCTAACAAAGTGGCCGACTGTATACAGTCCAGAGTTCCGCTGGTAATGATTGATTTCCCTGAAATGAAACGTGTTTACGCGCAATTTAAAGTAGGAGAGCTGATTGATAATCATAAACCCGCAACAATAGCGGCTGGAATAAAAACAGTTCTGGCAAACGGGCGGGCTTCTTATTGGTCTGAACTTGAAAAAGCTGCTGACGAATTATGTTGGGAAAAAGAAGAGCCAAAAATTATTGCCCTTTTTGAAAAAGTGAAGAAGGAAAACTTTCATTAATTTTGTAACATGACAATTAAAGAGAAACAGCAGGAACTGATCAGCGAATTTGCTTTTCTGGACGATTGGGAGCAGAAATACGAGTACATTATCGATCTCGGCAAACAGTTGAAAGGTATTGCTGATGAAAAGAAAACCGACGAAAACCTGATAAAAGGCTGCCAAAGTAAAGTTTGGCTGGATGCTGATTTCCGGGATGGGAAACTGTTTTTCGATGCTGATTCCGACGGTATTCTGCCTAAAGGAATTGTGGCTTTGCTCGTTTCCATTTACAGCGGCCACACCACACAGGAAATTCTGGATTCAGACTTTCATTTTATTGAGGAAATAGGACTTCAGGAATTTCTTTCGCCATCGCGCGCCAATGGACTCATGGCGATGACCAAACAGATTAAATTTTATGCCGTTGCATTTCAGTTGAAATCTTGACAAAAATACTTGCATACCGTTTCTCAGCCTTCGGAGATGTCGCAATGATTGTTCCTGTAGTAAAGGAGTTCCTGCAGCAGAATCCGGATGTAGAACTGATTATGGTGACGCGGAAGATTTTTGTTGATCTTTTTGCAGATATTCCAAACCTCAAAATTCATGCTGTAAAGATTGATGATTACAAAGGTTTTCTCGGAATGCATAAGCTGTCAAAGGAGTTGCTTTTCCAGTATAAACCTGATTTTATTGCCGATCTACATGATGTAATCCGGACAAAAATTCTGAACGGTATTTTTTCTTCGAAAGGTTTCAAAGTATTCAAAATTAATAAGGGAAAGGAAGAAAAAGAAGTTCTCACAGACATTTGGAATATCGATAAAAAACCGCTGAAAAGAACGGTAGAAAGATATGCTGATGTCTTCAGAAAAATGGGTTTTCCTGTAACGCTTTCGTACAGACTTCCGGAAAACCGGTTCCAAAAATCAGGTATTGGGATTGCCCCTTTTGCGCAGCATTCAGGAAAGATGCTTCCGCTTGAAAAATCGTTTGAAATCGCTAATATTCTCTCTAAAAAACATAAAATCTATTTTTTTGGCGGCGGAAAAGAAGAGCAGCAAACCCTCGATCAATGGCAAAATCAGATTGAGAATTCCCAGAATCTTGCGGGAAAACTGAGTTTAAAGGAAGAGCTTCACTTAATTGCCGGTCTACAGGCAATGATTTCGATGGATTCCGCGAACATGCATCTTGCAAGTCTTGCAGGGACCAGATGTGTTTCGGTTTGGGGCGCTACACACCATTTCGCGGGTTTTCTTGGCTATGGACAAAAGGAAGAAGATATTGTTGAAGTGAAAGACTTAACATGCCGGCCTTGCTCTGTTTTTGGTGATAAAGAGTGTTTCCGCGGTGATTACGCCTGCCTTCATGAAATTGATATTCAAAAAGTGATTGAGAGAATTTAGGTGTGCCGAAAAGCACGCCTTTTTTATTTAGAATTAACATTTAGAGCACAAACAACAAAAAAATCTCCCAGTTTCCTGAGAGATTTTGTTTTCAAGTGTGGGTCCTGAGGGATTCGAACCCCCGACCCTCTGGGTGTAAACCAGATGCTCTGAACCAACTGAGCTAAGAACCCTTGCTACCTTTTTTAATTTAAGTGATACCTTTTTGTGCACCTTTTATTATTTTTGTCCACTACTATTATATAATGGACATTGGACATTTGTCCTTTGTGTATTAGTTATCAAAATCGATTTTAAAATGGATAATACAGAAGAAATAAATCAGGATAGTAAAACCTATAGCCTACCAGAATCTAAATCATATTCTGAAAATGGTTTTAGAGATGATAGATACTCTGCTTTAAAACTTTATGAATTTGACTATCCTGAACTTCCTAAACTTCTTGACCCTATTTTACCTAAAACTGGGCTTGCTTCACTTGTGGGTTCCTCCGACACTGGTAAATCAACTTTTTTACGACAACTTGCTCTTTCTGTAGCAATGGGGCTGGACAAGTTTGTTGGTTATAAACTTATCTCCACTTCCAGAAACGTAATATATGTAAGCACAGAAGATGACCCTACTTCTACAAGTTTCTCTATTAAAAAACCTATCAATAAACTTCTAAAAGAATTTACTCTTTCTCCAGAGGTTTTGAAACATTTGAAGTTTATTTTTGATGTAGACACAAATCCTGATAGTCCTCACTACATCATAAAGGTGCTGGAAAGTGATTTAGAAAACCAATATGTAGACCTTATCATTGTAGATGCTTTTACTGATATTTTCAGTGGAGATATTAATTCAAGCACCAAAGTCAGAGAGTTCCTAAACAATTTTAGCAAACTTGCTAAGAAGAAAGAGTGTCTAATATTGTTTTTACATCACACAGGTAAAAGAACTGATAAATTTACTGCATCAAAAGACAATGTATTAGGCTCTCAGGCTTTTGAAGCAAAAATGAGAGTTTTAATTGAGCTGAAGCATTATCCGAATAATGAGAGCTTAAGAAGCATTACCATTACAAAAGGTAATTACATTTCCTCTCAAATCAAGAAATTTTCCAAGATTATCAAGTTCAATGAAGATGATTTAATTTTTGAAGATACAGGAGAAAGTGTTTTGTCAGATTCCATTTCTTCTATTGTTAGAATGAATCCTAAAAAAGAAGAAATACTCCCATTAATCCAGTCAATGCAGTCCACAATGTCTTTGAGACAAATTGAAATGGAGTTAAAAAAACGGGGATACAAAATTGGTAAATCTACTGTTGCAAATTATCTTTCTGAAATCAAAAGTGCTAAAATAATAGAGGAAAAAGGAACCACTATAAATAAGGAACCTGAATTTAATGATATAGATTTATCTGTAGATTTAGGTCCACCTGAATTTACTTTATAAAATTCCTTCATCAGCAAAACTATAATAATCATCCTTACTAATTATAAGATGGTCAAGCAATTCAATATTCATCAATTTACAAGATTCCTTCAATTGCTTGGTGAGTTTAATGTCTTCAGAACTTGGCTTTAAATTTCCACTTGGATGATTGTGAATGATAATAATACCAGTAGCCAAAGTTTTTAAGGCTACAGAAAGAATTAATCTGACATCCACTACACAGCCCGTAATACCACCAGCAGCCAAATTATATATTCCCAAAGCCTTGTTATTCCTGTTAAGCAGAATGATTTTAACTTCTTCCTGCATTTCAATTCTGTTTTCATCCCATTTACTCAGGATTAATTCAAATGATTTCTTACTGTTTTGAACAGTGAAATCAATTATTTTTTCTGGTTTGTAAGAAACCATTATTTCAGCAACGTTGTTTTCCATTTTAGTTCAATTAAAAAAGCCAATATCATACAGAAATTGGCTTAAGTTGTTTTTTATTATTAATTTAAAAATTACCTAATATCTTCTTTTGGTAATCAATGATAGTTCTGTTGATACCAACATTATAATAAATCTTAAGTTGAATTGTGTCTGGCAGAATAAGTCCAGAACCTTCTATCGACTTCCTTATTTTATCAATAACATTACCAGTAAAAGTTATCTTAACCTTCATCAAAATATCTGCATTATAGTACAGAATTATCTGCTTGGTTTTCATTCCAAACAAAATGTCTTCTTTTCCAAAGTATTCATAGGGTTCAAGTGAAAGGTTATTTGCAATCAATTCATATGGTGGTATTGGTATAATGTCAAACTCATATTGTGCACTTTCAGAATCAAGCTCAAATTTTAGTAATTCGTAGATGTTTTTCATCTTGTTTTGTGGTATAAAAAAACCACCAGAAAAAGGTGGTTATTATTGAATTTCTTCGGGGGTTACAAGTATGTCTATTTTTAAGTTATTTGTTTCATCAAAAATCCTATACCTGCTTGAAATTTTACCATCAATAAAAGCATCTTTATTTTTACTTTTTTTGCCTATATCAATTTGCCTTGTTTTCCACTCCTCTTCATAGTCTTTGACTTGTTGGTCTGTAAGTTTGGATATAAATGAATCTTTATAGATGTAAACCATTTCCTTATTATTTTCATCATACTCCACAACAATTAATTTCAGTCCATCTTCAACCATTATTGGTAGTTTATCTTGGAATGATTGAGCTGCCAATTTAACAGACTCTTCAGCAAGATTGTTTTGCACTACTTTATCCACCCATTCCCTTTGCTCTGCCTTTTTTTGATTAAGGTAATGGTAGCCAAACATTGTTGCCAGTATTAAAATAGCTATAAATCCCCATTTATTTATTTTCATTTGTAGTTAGTTTTTTAGAATTTGTAATTGTAATTCGTAGTTTTCATAAGCAGTTATAAATTGATTAAATATTGGCTTCCTTACACAATAATTAGGTGTTTGTAAGCAGTCATATGGAAGTTCTGCATGTTCCAATTCAAAACAAATTGAGCATTTCAGCATCATTTGTCGTTTACACAGAAGATACATTTCCTTATAATGGTTAAGTGAATATCTGTGATGGGTGATTTGCACATTTTCTATTTCACTTGTCATCTTTTTCAGAAGTTGTTCGTTTATCATGATTGGTATTACCTATAAAAAATTCCTTGATATTATTTAAAAGTTGTTTTTTTTGATTTAAAAATGGAAAAAACACAACAGCAATTCCTAAACAGCCAATAAAGCCCATAATCAGCAAGAGCACAATTCCTCTTATAAAAGATGATGCAGCTTTTTCTATTCTGTCTAAAGTTTCACTTAATCCATAAATACCTGTCATAAGAACAAGAATGATAGTCAAGGAAAGAGGTAGAATAATTATTAATTTTTTCTTTATCTCTTCAGATGATAAATTGTTTTTGTTAAGAAAATAGACTATTGGTCCAAGCAAAAACAATATTGATAAATATATAAAAGTGTCTGCAAAGTTTGAATCCATAGATTTAAATGAAGTTAACAAATATATTAAAGTTATCATTATTGATAACCACAAAATTATCATTTATGACCACTTTTGGCTATTAATCTAAAAAAGTGGATAAGCAGGAGCTTCAATCTAAAATTGGAAATAGAGTTAAGCAGTTAAGGGTTGAGAAAAAAATATCTCAAGTTGACCTTGCTTCTGCCTGTAATTTCGAGAAATCCAACTTATCCCGACTTGAAGCTGGTAATACCAGTCCCAATATCTACACGCTTTACAAAATTGCGCAGAATCTGAACATAGAATTAGTAGAATTGCTGAAGTTCAAAAAGTAAATTTTGGCTATTTATACTATCTCTTTATTTTACCAGTACACAAATATTTTGTGTTTTGGTATTATTTGAAGCAGACACAAATAAATACTTTTGTTCCTGGTGTTCCTAAACTTTTTGAGAAGTAATTTAAGTCCTTCGATTTTACTCACACTTTTTCCTTTTCTATATATAGTAAAAAGGAAAAAATGTGTTAATAAAAAAAAATAAATACCCAATTTTTACCTGAATCCTTATATGATTCCACAGTAAAATTTGGGTATTTCATTTCATTTAATCTGCAAGTGCATACTTGCCATCACCAATGCTTGTTGATGGTGTACTTTGATTCTGGGTTGAACTTTCCTCACCTTTGTAGACATACCTGTGTGAAAGTGTGATAATTTCACCTGTGTCCTGAATAGTGTATTCGTAAGGCTCACATTGTTCCTTCACAATTGAACCAGGAAATTCTGAACCTATTAAGGATTGACAGGTTTCTTCATCAAATGTAGATGTAATGGTGGCTTTCTTTGCGGTTGCATAAAACTGACCTGTTGTTTTGCTTAACACCATTTCCACACCACCAGAAAGTTCTAATACGAAGAATTCTTTCTCTTCAGATTGTCTTTTTTTGTAATTGATAATTCTTACCATTTCATTAAGTTTTTGAGTTGTTTTTTGCTTTTCAGAATATTCACATTACACCATCAGCAGAACATAACTATCACCTTATTGTTCAAACTAATTTGATTTCCTGGTATTCTTTCAAGCACAATGAACCATTCACTGCTCAATATGAGTGAGGGTTTTTAGGGTGGTTTGCAGCAGTAAAAAGGTTATGGAAACAATGAAATAATTGTTTTAAATCAATTCAATTTTCAACTTTTGAACACCAGTACCAGAAAATATGATAGGTATGAATACTGGTGTCCATCAAGCATACACAAAGCTGAGTTGAGGACTTGTGAACTTGACCTGAAAACTACAGTTTACACCAGAAGATTTAATTAATTATTTCTCCAGAAAGAAATTCTCCCTTAGATGATGGTGGGGAGATAATTCGTTTTTTGAAAGTGGTGGGGGTCTTTGTGCAGGGGGATTTAGATAATAATAAATGGGGTGAAAAAAATTTTACTAAAAAAATTGCGAATTAGGATTTTTATAAATACTAAATTTGCTATTTTAAGGCTAAATATGTCCCTATTCCAAAAAACTATTATCTCCAAATACCTCAAAACTCAAAACCCTGAAAGATTACATCAAAAATGGGAACTGTTTCAGTCACACTTTCATAATCCTGTAATTCAGGAAAATATCAGGAACAGTAAAGAGGAACAATATCAAGGTGAATTTCTAATTGACCTGTTTGTAAATGTACTGGGATATACCAAGAATCCTACACCAGATTATAATCTTACCACTGAACTTAAAAATGTTAAAGACAGTAGAAAGGCTGATGGTGCAATAATATTTGATGGTAATGTTACTGGTATAATTGAACTGAAAGGGACAAATACCACAGACCTTTCTAAAATAGAAGATCAGGCATTTGGTTATAAGAATAACCAGGAAAAAACCTGTAGATATGTTATCACATCCAACTTTGAAAAACTGAGGTTTTACATTGATAATGCTCTTGAATACCTTGAATTTAATCTATTTGAAATACACCAAGAAGATTTCAATCTACTCTATCTGTGTTTAGCAGTTGATAATATTAAAGGTGGTATTCCTGCTAAAATAAAAGATGAATCACTAAGTGAGGAAGATGTAATCACAAAGAAATTATACAAGGATTATTCAGTTTTTAAAAGGGAATTATTTCAGAATCTAACAGAACTGAATCCAGGGTTTGACTCATTAGAACTATTCAAGAAATCACAGAAATTACTTGACAGATTACTCTTCTTATATTTTGGTGAAGATAGAGGTTTACTTCCACCCAATTCTGTAAGGTTAATTTTAGAACAATGGAATAAATTAAAAGACCTTGATGAATATGTTCCTTTATACAGTAGATTTAAGAAGTACTTTGGTTATCTGAATACTGGTTTTAAAGGTAAAAACCATGATGTATTTGCTTATAATGGTGGACTGTTTAAACCTGATGAAATTCTTGATAACATCAACATAGATGATGATTTACTTTATAAGCACAGTAAGAAACTTGCTGACTATGATTATGCAAGTGAAGTAGATGTCAATATTCTTGGACACATATTTGAAAATTCCCTGAATGAAATTGATGAAATAAAAGCACAGTTAGAAGG
>JAEXBA010000020.1 GCA_023457935.1 Bacteroidota bacterium
GTTTGATTGGAATTATTCTCGGATTGAAATATATGCCGGATTTCCGCGCGACAGAAAGCGTTTTCGACTTGAAAGGCTTTCTGATTTTCGGCGCCGCTTCCCTGTTTCTTTCAATATCGCTGGAACTGTTGGGAACTGAAAAAAATATAACTCCGGTTTTACTGATTTTTATTCTCGGCTTTTTGATGCTGTACTTTTATTACAAACACGCCAAGAAATCTGAAAACCCGATTTTTCCGCTTAATCTGTTTCAAATCCGAACTTTCCGCGTTGGAATTATAGGAAATCTTGCTACAAGATTGGGAGTCAGTGCGATTCCGCTTTTAATTCCATTGTTGATTCAGATTGCATACGGAAAAAGTGCAGTAACTTCCGGTTGGATCGTCGCTCCAATGGCATTAACGGCGATGTTTGGAAAATCTGCCGTCATCAGAATTCTGGACAAAATCGGTTACCGCAGAACTCTTCGCATCAACACAACGATTATCGGAATTCTGATTATGTGTCTTGCAATTCCGGGAGTGAATTCTTCCATTTACTGGTTCATTCCGATTCTCGCCGTAATGGGATTTTTCAACACCATCCAATTTACTTCGATGAATACGATTGCTTTGGCCGATCTTCGTCAAAGCCACACAAGCAGTGGAAACTCTTTATTGGCGGTTAACCAACAACTCGCCATTGGTTTTGGTATTGCGTTCGGACTTTTGGTTCTGAGGTTTTTTGAAAATCAGGACCAACTCGTTGGCGAAAGCATTCACACCGCATTTCGTTACACTTTCATTGTGGTCGGTTTAATCACCGTTATCATGGGAAATGTTTTCCGCCGGCTTCACATTCTGGACGGAAACAATATGAAAACGCAGGAAGCGTAATTCCAATTTATTTTATTCGGGGTTTCAGTACACTTTGAAATGAGATATTATGCTCATCTTCAAAATCTATTGAAAAATAATAGGCAGTTTGTATAAATCCTTTTAATTTTATACAACTTAGAAAAATAAATATGGACGAAAACAACAAAAAACTTACACGCCAAACCGGCGCACCCGTTCCGGACAATCAAAACGCCATGACAGCCGGTCCGAGAGGACCAATGCTGATGCAGGATTTCTGGTTCCTTGAAAAAATGGCCAACTTCGACAGGGAAGTTATTCCCGAAAGAAGAATGCACGCCAAAGGTTCCGGAGCTTTCGGTACTTTCACCGTAACGCACGACATTACGCAGTACACGAAAGCCAATATCTTCAGTGAAATAGGTAAGAAAACAGAAATGTTTGCAAGATTTTCAACCGTTGCCGGAGAAAGAGGTGCAGCTGATGCAGAACGTGATATCCGCGGATTTGCTTTGAAATTCTATACCGACGAAGGAATCTGGGATTTAGTTGGAAACAACACTCCGGTTTTCTTTTTCCGTGATCCGATGAAATTTCCGGATCTGAATCACGCTGTAAAACGCGATCCGAGAACGAATATGAGAAGTCCGCAGAACAACTGGGATTTCTGGACACTTTTGCCTGAATCTCTGCATCAGGTAACGATTATTATGAGCGACCGTGGAATTCCGAGAGGTTTCCGCCATATGCACGGTTTTGGTAGCCATACCTACAGTTTCATCAACAAAGACAATGTTCGCCACTGGGTGAAATTTACTTTCAGAACACAGCAGGGAATCGAGAATCTTTCTGATGAAGAAGCTGCAAAAATCATTGGAATGGACAGAGAATCTTCACAAAGAGACTTGCTGGAAGCCATTGACAGAGGAGATTTTCCGAAGTGGAAAATGTTCGTTCAGATTATGACTGAAGAACAAGCGAAAACTTACCGTTTCCATCCGTTTGATTTAACGAAAGTTTGGTCTAAAAAAGATTTCCCTCTTATTGAAGTTGGAGAATTTGAACTGAACAAAAATCCTGAAAACTACTTCCAGGATGTGGAACAGGCCGCTTTCAACCCAACCAACATCGTTCCGGGAATCGGCTTCTCTCCTGACAAAATGCTTCAGGGAAGACTGTTCTCTTACGGTGATGCACAGCGTTACAGACTGGGTGTAAACCATTTCCAGATTCCGGTAAACAAACCGAGATGTCCTTATCACGCATTCCACCGCGACGGACAGATGCGTGTTGACGGAAATTACGGAAACGCAAAACATTACAATCCAAACAGTTATGGCGAATGGCAGGAACAGCCGGAAACCAAAGAACCGCCGTTGGAATTGGAAGGAACTGCCTATGCACACAACTTCCGTGATGATGACGAAGATTACTTCACGCAACCGGGAGATTTGTTCAGAATTATCAAAGCCGACGGTAAAGCAGATTTACTGTTCAAGAATACTGCAGCGCAGGTTGGAGGAGCTGAAAAATTTGTTCAGGTTCGTCACATCAGAAACTGTTACAAAGCCGATCCGGAATACGGAGAAGGTGTAGCAACTGCACTCGGTTTAACTATGGAAGAAGTAAATGCTTTTGACATGACGCCATACGATCAGTGGGCACCAAGACCAACCAACGGTTAATTGAAAAATCAGAATATTACAAGAGGCTGTCTCAAAAGAGAGATAGCCTTTTTTATGCAAAAAAAGGAAAGCCGAGGCTTTCCTAATAGTTGCAAATTTCGTAATTTGCTGTGTGTTAACTAAGTCAAAAGTAGTCTTTAAAGATTA
>JAEXBA010000021.1 GCA_023457935.1 Bacteroidota bacterium
GAGCAATTTTTTCGAAAGCAGCAAAACGCCTCGGCATCAAAATAAAAAGACAGCGCTTCAGCAATCCGAAAGAAGCACAGACCGCTCTTGAACAAAATCTGAAAAACAATATTCCAACAGGGTTGCAAGTTGGGGTTTTTAACCTTACTTATTTTCCCGAAGAATATAAATTTCACTTTAACGCCCACAATTTAGTGGTTTACGGAAAACACGACGGAAATTTCCTCATCAGTGATCCGGTAATGGGCGAAACCACAACGCTTACCGAGCGGGAACTGGAAAAAGTGCGTTACGCAAAAGGTGTTATGGCGCCGAAAGGCCACATGTACTATCCGGTTCATATTCCCGAAAACATCGATCTGAAAAATGCGATCATCAAAGGGATAAAAGATACGTGCGACAAAATGCTCGCTCCCGTTCCGATTATCGGCGTGAAAGCCATACGCTGGGTAGCGAAAAGCATCCCGAAATGGGCAGAAAAAAAAGGTGCAAAAACTACCAACCATTATTTGGGACAGCTGATCAGAATGCAGGAAGAAATCGGGACCGGCGGTGGCGGATTCCGTTATATTTACGGCGCTTTTCTTCATGAATCGGCAGATATTCTGGATAAACCCGAACTGAAATCACTTTCAAAAGAGATTACTGCCATCGGCGACAAATGGAGAGATTTTGCTGTAGATATCGCTAGAGTGTATAAAAACCGTAACTCCAAATCGGACATTTACAATCATCTTTCCAAAACGATGCTTGAAATTGCAGATGAAGAAGAAGCTTTTTTCAAAAAACTAAAGAAAGCGATACGTTAGTGGCAAACATCATCGAAATAAAAAATCTCTACAAGAAATACAAAAACGCAGACGATTTCTCTGTGAAAGATTTCTCGATGGATATTGCAGAAGGTGAAATTTTCGGAATTCTCGGCCCGAACGGCGCAGGAAAAACCACCTTGATTTCAATGCTTTGCGGATTGATTAAGCCTTCATCGGGAAACTTTACGATTGACGGACTTTCGCCCAAAAACAAAATGACTTCCATTCAGAAGATCATCGGAATCGTTCCTCAGGAATACGCGCTCTACTCTACTTTAAGTTCACGCGAAAATCTGATGTTTTTCGGTGCGCTGTACGGATTAAAAGGCAATGTTCTCAAAAATAAAATTGAGGAAGGCCTTGAAAGAGTTGGTTTGAAAGACAAAGGAGACAAGAAAATCAAACATTTTTCCGGCGGTATGAAACGCCGCTGTAATCTTATTGCAGGAATTCTCCACGAACCGAAACTCCTTTTTTTGGATGAACCTACGGTCGGCGTTGATGTTCAGTCAAGAAATGTGATTATTGAATACCTTCAGGAACTCAACAGAAAAGGCACAACCATTATTTATACTTCGCATCATCTTCAGGAAGCGGAAGAATTCTGTACCAGAATTGCCATTATCGATAACGGACAGCTTTACGCCATCGGCTCTCCGCAGGAACTGATTGAAAAAACACCGAACGCAAAAAACCTCGAAGACGTTTTTATTGCTTTAACCGGAAAAGAACTTCGCGATGCTGTATAAACTCTGGAGAGCCATTTGGAAAGAAATTCTGCTGCTGAAACGTGACATTGGCGGACTGATCATCATTTTCATCATGCCGCTGATTCTGATTATCACGGTAACGCTGATTCAGGATAGCACTTTCAAAAATTACGAGGAAACAAAAGTTCCTGTGATTTTTGTGGACAATGACAAAGGTGATGTTTCTCAACTCATTGTGGAACAGATTAAAAAAAATAAATCCCTCGAACTCGTCACTGGAAAATTCAACGAAAATTCTGCAAAAATTGCGGTTTTTGGCGGCGAGTACCAACTGGCAATTGTTCTTCCGGAAAACCTCTCTTCGGAACTGAACGAAAATATCAATTCGAAAGTGGAAACCATTCTCGGATCTCTGGGTTACAGCGAAGCGATTACAGATACTGTCCAGGTTGCTCCAAAACCGGAACCAACAAAAGGAAAGGAAATACATTTTTATTTTGACCCGGCGACGAGTGTTTACTTCAAAAATGATGTTCAGAACACGATTGACAAAATTATCGTTGATATTGAAAATCAGAAGATTTACAGTGCATTTCAGGATCAGCTCGGTTCGGATGTCAACATGAAAGACGACGACAATCTTATTGCCTACCGCGAAATTCTTCCCGTGAAAGACAGTAAAAATGTGAAACCCAATTCCGTGCAGCATAATGTTCCGGCCTGGGCTTTGGTTGCGATGTTTTTCATTGTCATTCCGCTCTCCGTTAATCTTGTAAAGGAAAAAAATCAGGGAACTGTCATCCGCGTTTTATCGAGTCCTACACCTTATTACATTCATGTTCTGGGAAAAACCGTTACGTATCTCATCATCTGTATTATTCAGTTTCTGATGATGCTGGCGGTCGGAATGTATCTGTTCCCATACCTTGGACTTCCGGCGCTGGAAATTTCCGGACAGATTTTCAAACTGCTTTTCGTAACTGTTTTCGCAGGTTTAGCCGCCATCGGTTTTGGAATTCTTATTGGAACCGTTGCAGAAACTCAGGAACAGGGCGCTCCTTTTGGCGCAACTGCAGTGATTGTTTTGGCCGCTCTTGGGGGAATTTTCGTTCCGGTTTTCCTGATGCCCGAAATCATGCAGCAAGTCGCCGAATTTTCGCCAATGAACTGGGGATTGCAGGCCTATCACAGCATTATTCTCCGCGGAGGCAATATTGTAAGCATACTTCCGAAAGCTGCGCTGCTGCTTCTTTTCTATTTAATTACCGTAACTATTGCCCTTGTTTATGAAAGAAGACACCATACACTCTGATAAAATCATAAAAAACATTCATACCACAAGAGTGCGTTTTAATGAGTGCGATCCGCTTGGAATTGTATGGCACGGTCATTATATCGTTTATTTTGAAGACGGCCGCGAAGCATTCGGAAACGAGCATGGAATTTCTTATCTTGATGTTCAGCGGAACGGCTATGCAACACCGATTGTAAAAACATCTACCGAACATTTCGTATCTTTAAAATATGGTGAAACGGTTCGTATTGAAACCACTTTCATCAATACTCAAACTGCGAAAATGATTTTCCGTTACGAGCTTTTCAATGAAGAAAACAAACTGGTCTGCTCCGGAGAAACGGTTCAGGTTTTTGTAGATTTGGAAGGAAATCTGCAGCTTTACAATCCTGAGTTTTTCCAGAACTGGAAAGATAAAATGGGACTTTAATCCGCACAATTCTTCACTTTTGAGGACTTAATATGAAAATATCAACATACATAACCGATTACAACTGCGTCACACCTTTAGGTTTTGATGTGGAATCCAACTGGAAAAATGTTGTGGAAGGCAGATCGGGAATTTCAAAACATCAGATTATTGAAGGACAGCCGGAATTTTTGGCTTCCATGATTTATGATGAAGCGCTGAATGAAAAGTTTACTAAAGAATTTGAAAATCAGGAATTCACGCGGCTTGAAAAAATGCTTTTGCTGAGTTTAAAGCCTTTGATCGAAAAAAATCCGGTCTCAGAAAAATCAGTTTTAATACTTTCCACCACAAAAGGAAATGTAAGTTCAATTAAAAATCAGTCTGAGCCACCAAAAAGTGCTTACTTATCCGAATTGGCTCAAAAAATTGCCGGATATTTCGGTTTCCGAGCAAAACCGGGTGTTATTTCGAATGCGTGCGTTTCCGGCGTTATGGCGGTTTCGGTTGCTAAGAATTTAATTGAATGCGGCAAATATGATGATGCTTTCGTTATTGCGGGCGATGAAGTTTCCGGGTTTGTGATTTCGGGATTTAATTCTTTTCAGGCGTTGAGTCCGAATCCCTGCAAACCTTATGATGAAAGCCGCGACGGAATTTCAATCGGCGAAGCTGCCGCAGCAGTTTATGTAACCAAAGAAGCTCTCACCGAAAATTTTAGTTATAAAATTATTGGAGAAAGCGCAGTGAATGACGCCAATCACATTTCCGGACCTTCAAGAACAGGAGAAGGACTTTTCCGAAGTATTCAGAATGCAATCAAAGAAGCCAAAATTTCACCTGAAGACATTGATTTCCTTTCCGCACACGGAACGGCAACTGTTTACAACGATGAAATGGAAAGCATCGCATTCACAAGAGCCGGTTTGAATGACGTTCCGGTAAACAGTCTGAAAGCATTTTACGGTCACACTTTGGGAACTGCGGGCTTGCTTGAATTGATTATTGCCATGGAATCAGCTAAACATAGTTTACTGATCGCTTCAAAAAACTTTGAAAAATCAGGTGTTTCGCATCCGATTAATATTATAAAGGAAAATCAGGAGAAGGAAATCAATATGATTCTGAAAACGGCTTCCGGATTTGGTGGCTGTAATGCAGCAGTAATTCTGAAAAAGGAAAAACCAACTGATTCAATAACGAAATAATATGAAAAAAGCGCTTATTTTCTTGCTAGGTTTTCTTTTGGGCTTCATCGTTTTCCGGTTTGTGGCAAACATGGAAACTACAACTGCATTACTGATTTCTTTTCTTGCCAGCCTGTTAACATTTGTAATAAGTCCGAAAAAAAGAAATATTAACGAATGAAGACACTGAAAATCTGCCTGATAGAGAATTCAGAAATAGTGATTGACGGAAAATCGGCCTTCAAAAGTGATGACGCTGTTTTTACTGATTTCGCCAAGAAAGTCTATAAAGAATTCAGTTTCGATTATCCGAAATTCCATAAAATGGATGCGCTGAGCAAACTGGCCTTTATCGCAGCAGAAATGATTCTGAAAGACCATAAAACCGAAAATACAGCGCTGGTTCTGGCGAACCGATCTTCAAGTCTGGATACGGATATGACCTATCAGGAAAGTATTAATTCAAGCGAAAATTATTTTCCGAGTCCTGCAGTTTTTGTTTACACGCTTCCAAATATCTGTATAGGCGAAATCAGTATCCGTCACAAGCTTCACAGCGAAAATGCTTTTTTTGTCCTTGATGATCACGACGAAGATTTCCTGAAAACCTACAGCGAAAATCTGCTGACTTCCGGAAAAGCAGATCAGGTACTTTGCGGTTGGACGGAATTGTACCGGGATAGTTATAAAGCTTTTGTATATTTGCTCACTTCATAAAATACGACAATGGAAAACCTTAGAGAAGAATTAAAACACAAAATCATCAGCGTTCTTAACCTTGAAGACGTAGCACCTGAAGATATCGAAACCAATGCACCTCTTTTCGGCAGCGGACTTGGCCTTGACAGCATTGATGCACTTGAACTGATTGTACTTCTGGACAAAGAATACGGTATTAAACTGGCCGATCCTAAGAAAGGAAAAGAAATTTTCGAAAGCATTGAAACGATGGCTTCTTACATTGAAGCAAACCGCACAAAATAATTCATGAGCAGAAAAGTTGCTGTTACCGGAATGGGCGTTATATCCTGCATTGGAAACAATGTTCAGGAAAATTTTGATTCCCTCATCAATTCCCGTCACGGCATTTCTGACATTGAAATTCTGGAAACCAACCGCCGCGGCAAAGTGAAACTGGGAGAAATAAAGCTTACCAACGAAGAACTTATCGCAAAAATCGGTCTTCCCGAAGAAAACAACTACACCAGAAGTACACTTCTCGGAATTATCGCAGCCAAAGAAGCCGTGGAAAGTGCCGGAATTACAGACATTAACGAGTTCCGGACGGGCTTGATTTCCTCGACCAGTGTGGGCGGAATGGATATTACCGAGAAATATTTCTATACCTACGAAAATCATCCCGACAAACAGAAATACATTGCCGCTCACGACGCCGGACATTCATCTATGGCGATAGCCGATGTTTTGGGTCTGAAAGGAATGGTTTCTACGATTTCTACCGCGTGTTCATCGGCAGCAAATGCCATTATGATGGGTGCAAAACTGATTAACAGCGGTGTTCTGGACAGAGTAATTGTTGGCGGAACCGACGCACTTTCAAAATTTACTTTGAACGGTTTCAGTACTTTGATGATTGTTACCGATACTTACAATACACCTTTTGATGACGACAGAAAAGGTCTGAATTTGGGTGAAGCTGCCGGATTTCTGGTTCTGGAAAGTGACGAAACGGTGAAAAAAGGAAACAAAAAAGTTCTCGGTTATCTTTCCGGATTTGCCAATGCCAACGATGCGCATCATCAGACTGCTTCTTCGGAAGACGGAACCGGTGCTTATCTCGCAATGGAAAAATCCCTCAAAATGTCCGGACTGAAAACGGAAGATATCGATTACATCAACGTTCACGGAACAGCGACACCGAACAACGATCTTTCTGAAGGAACCGCAATGATCCGGATTTTCGGAGAGGAAAATGTTCCGGAATTCAGTTCGACAAAAGCATTTACCGGACATACTTTGGCCGCAGCAGCAGGAATTGAAGCGGTTTATTCACTATTGGCCATAAATAACGGTGTTATTTTTCCGAATCTGAATTTTAAGACGAAAATGCAGGAATTCAATCTGATTCCGGAAACCGAAGTGAAAAACAAGGAAATCAACCAAGTTCTTTCCAATTCTTTCGGATTTGGCGGCAACTGTTCCACATTAATTTTTTCAAAATCATGAAGCCGGTTTATGTAAACAGCGCGAAATGCGTGTCGGTTCAGGATACGCTGTACGATTTCTCTTTTGAAAAACTGAAACCCGAAAATTCGCAGATTCTGCTGAATGCTGTCGCACCGAATTATAAGGAATATATTCCGCCCGCTCTGATTCGCAGAATGTCCAAAACCGTGAAAATGAGCTCGGTTGCGGCTCAGAAAGCACTGGAAGAAGCCGGCGTTCAAAATCCTGATGCAATTATTGTCGGAACCGGAATGGGCTGTGAAGAAGATTCCGAAAAATTCCTGAAAAACGTCATTGAAAATGATGAAGAGTTTCTGACTCCAACCCATTTTATACAGTCGACTCACAACACAGTTGCGGGACAGATTGCCTTGGTGAACACCTGCCATTCCTACAATTTTACGTACGTAAACTCTGGTTCTTCGCTGGAAATGAGTCTTTTAGATGCAAAACTTCAGCTTGAAAACGACGAAGCTCACAATGTTCTGGTTGGCGCAACTGATGAAAAAGCAGCCCGCACAATGGAACTGTACAGCTTGAACGGCACTTTGAAAAAGGAAGAGGAATTGCCTGTTGACATTCTGAAATCCAATACTCAAGGTGTAATTTGGGGCGAAGGTTCTTCATTTTTTGTATTGAGCGATCATAAGCAGGAATCGACATTTAGTGAACTGCAGGATGTTACTTTTATTAACAGACTTGAAATCTCTGAAGTAAAAGGTTTTGCTGAAAAATTTCTTCAAAAAAACGGACTGAATTTCTCACAAATTGATGTGATCATTCTTGGCATCAGTGGTGATGTAGCTTCTGATATTTACTATAAGGAAATTCAAAAGGAATTTGCTGATTCTCAACAGCTTTACTTTAAACATTTGAGCGGTGAATTCAATACGGCAAGCGGTTTTGCATTCTTTATTGCAAATCAGATCCTGAAAAACCAGGAGATTCCTGAAGTCATGAAACTTAATGATTTAAAAAAGGAAAACATCAATAACATTCTGATTTACAATCATCTTTCAGGTGAAGATCATTCGTTTACACTGCTAAAAAGTGCGAAATGAAATTCCGGATTTCGGTTTTTGTACTGATTATTGCACTGATTTTCTGTGTTCTTCTGAGTGCCGAATTGTGGATATATCTTTTGCTTTTTATAATTTTCGGTTTTATAACTTTTTTGGGCGTTGTGAATATGGATTTCAACTGGTTTATGAAAAATATAACCGGAAATCCTAAGATTTCAGAAAAAAACATTGCACTTACTTTTGACGACGGCCCTACAGAATTCACTTCGGGATTTCTTGAACTGTTAGAAAAATACAATCAGAAAGCTACTTTTTTCTGCATCGGAAAACAGATCGAAAAATATCCTGAAATCCTAAAACAGACCGTAAAAAACGGTCATGAAATCGGGAATCATACATTTTCTCATTCCAACAGAACCGGATTTCTTACTGTTACAGAAATGATCGATGAGATCAAAAAAAATGATGAAATTATTCTGAAAGAAACGGGAATCAACAACAGTCTGTACCGTCCGCCGTTCGGAATTACCAACCCAAATATCGCAAAAGCCATCAGAAAAACGGGTAAACTTTCTGTTGGTTGGAATATACGCTCCTTTGATACCGCCATTTCCGAAGAAGAAAAAATCCTGAAACGGATTATTCCGAATATCAAACCAGGAAGCATTATCCTGCTTCATGACACTTCAGAAAAATCAATGCGTGTATTGGAACAGATATTGTTATTTTTGCAGCGTGAAAATTACAGAAGCCTAACAGTTTCTGAATTACTAGAACTCAAATAATGAAAAAAGCTTATTTACTGATAATCTGTACGTTATTTTCGGTTTTCTCCTATTCGCAGACGAGAATGACCAATGCTGAAATCCGCGATTTTGTGTATAAAGTGACGTATGAAAGTGCACAGTTTAAAACCCTTCAGAACGATTTTGTACAGACCAAGAAAATGGATTTCCTGAACAAGGACATCGTAACTTCCGGAAAAATGGCTTTTCAGACGCCGAACTTACTGAGTTGGAGTTACACCAAACCTTATCAGTACAGCATTGTTTTCAGAAACAATAAAATCTACATCAACGATCAGGGAAAAAAATCTTCTGTTGACGCAAAAAGCAAAATGTTTGAAAAAATCAACAAACTGATTGTCGGCAGCGCAAGCGGTAATCTTTTTACCGATCCGGAATTCAATGTTTCCTACTTCAAAACCAATTCACACAATATCGCAAGGTTTGTCCCGAAATCTTCGCAGCTGCTGAAATACATCAAACAGGTGGAAATTCAGTTTCCGGACGGAAAAACAACCGCTTCGAAAGTGATTATGCTGGAAGCTTCCGGCGACACGACGACCATCGATTTTAAAAACACCAAGGTAAATGCGGCGGTTCCTGCTTCTGTTTTCAGCATTTAGTTTTGTTTTTCTGCTGAATTCCTGCAAAACTTTTCAACCTGAAGGCATTGAAAAAGCTCCCGAATTTTCGGAGGTAAAAAACCTATACTTTTCTTCCAACGAAACCGACTATATCTATAAAGGACAGATTGAAATCTATGGAAACAATATCAGCGGACTGCTTATTATCAAAAAAATCAGCGATGACGCTCACCGCGTTGTAATGACTACTGATTTTGGCAATAAACTTCTGGATTTTGAGATTTCTGAAGAAACTTTTAAAGTCAATTATATTACTCCGGATATGGACCGCGAAACCGTAAAGAGATTCCTTGAAAAAGACTTCATAATGCTGCTTCGTGAAGATTACACTGTACAAACACAGCTGCTTAATTCCACTTCGGATATCTATAAATCCGTTAGCGGAAAAGATGCTTTTTATCTTTATTTTGACCGGAATTCAAAACTTCTGACGAAAATCATTCACACCGAAAACAACAAAGAAAAAATAAATTTCAGTTTTGATAGCAAAACTGCTATCTTCGCAGACGCAATTGAGCTGCTCCACAGAGATATCAAACTGAAAATCAGCTTATATGCAATAAAAGATTAAAAACAAACGAAATGAAAAAATTACTTTTCTTAACGATGGTGCTTGCAGGAACTTTTGCAATAGCACAGGTAACTTTCAATCCGGGAATAAGAGCAGGTGTAAACTTTGCAAGATTTACCGAAGGCGGAAGCAACGGCGGATGGTATTACAACGATCCTTATTACAACAATACTAATGAAGATGCAGATATGTCTGCAAAAGTTGATTTCTATGTTGGATTCCAGGGAAATATCAGGTTTGCCAAGATGTATGCCCTTCAGCCGGAAATCAATTATTCCAGACAGGGAACAAAAGTGACGTACACCAATTCCACAGGAAACAGACAGACAGATGACATTACCGTTTCCTATATCGGTTTTCATTTGGTAAACAAATTCTACATGGATAAATTCAACATCCATATCGGACCGACGCTGGAATTCCAGGTTGAAGAGAAAAACTTCAATTCTGATTCTGAAGCTGATCTGGGCGCACTGTTAGGTGTAGGATACGACATCACTCCAAATTTCGGTGTGGAGGCAAGAATCAAAAAAGGATTTGTCCCGGTTGCATACAGCAATGACAACCATTCTAACGTAACCGTACAGACCGGTATTTATTACACCTTTCCAGGAAAATAATGAGCATTCTGAAAAACTTTTACAGCGTAGAGAACATTGAACAGCAGGACAGTGTTTATTCGGCATACATTACCCTTAACCCGCGACATGAGATTTTCGGCGGACATTTCCCCGGAAATCCCGTGACGCCGGGAGTTTGTATGATGCAGATTGTAAAAGAACTTACAGAAAAAATAACGGATAAAAAGCTTACACTTACCTCAGCTTCCAATGTGAAATTCATGGCTATCATCAATCCCGAAGAAACGCCCGAACTTACACTGGAGCTGAATATTACAGAGGAAGCAGATGCAGTAAAGGTGAAAAACTCCACTTTTTTTGGCGAGACTATTGCATTAAAGATGTCTGTAAACTACAAAACATCTTAATAATGAAGCTTTTATTTGCACTGATAACCTCTTTTGTATTCTTTTTTCAAAGCAGCGATATTGATACGGTTCGTACCAAATACATCACCGCCCATCAGTCAAAACAGAATGCTGACAGTTTTGTAAGACTGACGCAGAATTCCGGATCTTCAGCCACAATGGACGGCTATAAAGCGGCTGGAAAAATAATACAGGGAAAATTTGCGGCGGGTGAAGGAAGGAAGAAAATAATCACTTCCGGCATTAAATCGCTCGAAAGCACGTTAAAAAGCAATTCGGATAACGTGGAACTGCGTGTAATCCGGATGAGTGTGCAGGAAAATCTGCCGAAATTCATCAAATACAACACACAGATTACATCGGACAAGAATCATATCCTTAAAAACTATTCAAACCAAAACAGCAGTCTGAAGTCTTACATCAGGAAATTCGCTGCACAAAGCCGTAATTTTACTGCTGCAGACCGAGCACTGCTGAAATAAACTGAACCATGACCGTTACGGAAACACAGACCGCCATCCAAAAACTTGGCATCTGCGTCATCATCCCGACATACAACAATCATAAAACGCTGAAGAGAGTTCTTGACGGCGTTTTGGTTTTTACAGACCGGATTATTGTCGTAAACGACGGTTCCACTGATACCACTTCAGAAATTCTGCAGAGTTACAGCCATTTAACCGTAATTCATCTACCTGAAAATGCGGGAAAAGGCAATGCGCTGAAAATCGGTTTTGAAAAAGCAAAAGAACTCGGTTTCCGCCACGCCATTACTATTGATTCGGACGGTCAGCATTATCCCGATGACATTCCCGTTTTTGTAAAAGCACTCGATGAAAACAACGGCGACGTTCTGCTGATTGGAAACCGCAACATGTCGCAGGAAGGTATTCCGAAGAAAAGCAGTTTTGGAAACAGAATTTCAAGTTTCTGGTTTTGGTTTGAAACCGGAATTAAGCTTGAAGATACACAGTCCGGCTACCGGTTGTATCCGCTTAACAGAATTCCCGAGAAATACTACACTCCAAAATTCGAGTTTGAGATTGAAATTATTGTGCGTACAGCATGGAGCGGCGTTCCCGTGAAAAACATCCCCGTAAAAGTACTGTACGATCCTGAAGAAAGAGTGTCGCACTTCCGTCCTTTCAAGGATTTTACAAGGATAAGTATCCTGAATACCGTTTTGGTGTTCATCACGCTCACTTATATTTTTCCGCGGAATCTGATCCGGAATTTCAAAAAAAAAAGCTTTAAGGAATTTATAAAACAGGATATTCTTGAAAGCAAGGGCAGCAACAAAACCAAAGCACTTTCAATTGCGCTCGGAACTTTTGTAGGACTTTCGCCGTTCTGGGGCTTTCATACTGTAATAACGATTTCGCTGGCGGTTTTTTTCAAGCTGAACAAAGTACTGGCTTTTCTGTTTTCAAACATCAGTATTCCACCGTTTATTCCGTTTATTATTGCCATTTCTCTCTTTATTGGTGCACCGTTCGTGAACGGACAGACCGATTTTTTTAATCAGGAACTGAATTTCGAGCTTGTGAAAAATCATCTGCTGCAGTATGTGATTGGCAGTTTAGTTTTGGCTACGGTCGTTTCGCTGTTTTTCGGTTTTGGTTTTTACTTTTTCCTGGAAAAGATTGACCGCAAAAGGTCGCAGATTGTGGATTCTGCTCCATAAAAAAATCCGGCAAAAACCGGATTTAATTAAACTATACTTTCAGATTAAATCATTGCAGCAAGATTTTTAACGGCTGTACTGTGTTGGCGAACCCAAGGGTTTTCCTTGTTCCAGACATAACCTGCCAGAACTGCGCAGATTTTTCTTTTAATTTCTGGATTTTCCGGCCTATGAAAAAACAGTTTCTGCAGATTTCCGGTGTACCATTCCTTCACATAAGTAGAAAATACATTCACGCCGTAAAGGATATATTCTGCATATTCTTTTTCCCAGTCAACAGTGTCCCCTTTCAGTTGCTTCATGGCCAGTTTTGCGGCAAGCATTCCCGATTCGGTAGCGAAAGCCATTCCTGAAGAAAAAACAGGATCCAAAAATTCGGCAGCATTTCCTGTGAGTGCATAACCGTCTCCGTACAGCTGCTTAACGGCACAGGAATAATTGGTTAAACGTCTTGGTTCAAACAAAAATTCAAGATCCTGATATCGGTCGCGGTAATAATCGGATCTTCGGATGGCTTCTTTTAAAGCTTCGGTATTGTCTCCTTTTTCTGAAAGACCATCAATATATTCCGTTGGGCCCACAATTCCGATACTTGTATTTCCGTTGGAAAACGGAATCACCCAAAGCCAAACCTGAGTTTCCAGGATATCAAATGAAATCTGAGTTCCTTCAGTGCCGGGTTCGCGGGTCGTATCTTTTACATGTGAAAAAATGGAAGAATGCGCGTCCAAAGAGGATGGCTTTTCAAGATCCAGCAAGCGCGGAAGAACTCTGCCATAACCACTGGAATCGATAATATATTTTGCATGAATTTCTTTACTTTCTCCGTCTTTGGTGCGTACCGTTGTCACCGAATCGGAACCGTTGAACTTCACATCCACAACCTCACTCTCAAACTCAATATCAACACCCTGTCTTACACATTCTTTAGCCAGAACATCGTCAAAATCCGCTCTCGGAACCTGCCATGTCCAGTCCCAGCCTTCCCCGAACTTATCACTGAAGTCAAAAAGGCATGCTTCTTCACCTCTTAGAAACCGTGCGCCGAGTTTTTTCTCAAAGCCCCTACTGTCCAAAGCAGGAAACAGTCCGGCCTCATCAAAATGATCCATAACACGCGGAATCAAACTTTCACCAATAACAAATCTTGGAAATCTGGATTTCTCAACAACTTTAACGCTCATATTGTTTTTATTGAGGAAAGCCGAAGAAACGCATCCTGAAGGACCGGCTCCAATGACCAGAATGTCAACAAATTCTTTCTTCATAATTAGTGTAATATTTAATATCTTTGCTGCTAAATTAACCACAAAAAATGGAATAAACCTCCGTTTTTTGTTTTTTTATAAGGAAATATTAATGAGATTAAGCAGCCATCTGAAACTTACAGATTTTCAGAAAGTTATCTTTCATAATGAGAAAGTTGAACTGGACGGATCCCTGCTGAAACGGGTTGAAGAAAGTTTCGAATTCCTGAAAGAATTTTCAGAGAAAAAAATTATTTACGGCGTTAATACAGGTTTTGGGCCAATGGCGCAGTACCGTATAAAAGAAGAGGACAAACATCAGCTTCAGTACAACCTGATCAGAAGCCACTCTTCAGGCGTAGGTACTCCATTGAAACCTGAAGCTGCGAAGGCAGCAATGCTGGCGAGACTCAATACACTGGCTCAGGGAAAATCTGCTGTGCACGTTTCTGTTGTTGAGCTTTTAACCGAACTTATTAACCGTGATATTACACCACTGATTTTTGAACACGGCGGTGTGGGAGCAAGCGGTGACTTAGTACAGCTGGCTCATTTGGCACTTGTGCTGATTGGTGAAGGTGAAGTTTTCGTAAACGGTGAAAGGAAAACAGCAAAAGAGGTTTTTGAAAAAGAAGGTCTGAAACCGATTGACATTCACATCCGCGAAGGCATTGGGCTGATGAACGGAACTTCTGTAATGTCGGGAATCGGCGCCATCAATGCGTACAATACAAGAAAACTTGTTGAAATTTCGACACGGCTTACCTGCGGCATCAATGAAATTGTACAGGCCTATGACGATCATTTTTCCGCATCGCTCAACGGAACCAAAAAGCACGAAGGACAGCAGAAAATTGCTGAAAAAATGCGCAATTATCTTGCGGACAGCCAGCTGATCCGAAAGAGAGAAGATCATCTTTACAACAAGGAAACAAAAGAGGAAATCTTTAAAGATAAAGTTCAGGAATACTATTCTTTACGATGCGTTCCGCAGATTCTCGGACCGGTTCTGGATACACTTGAATTTTCAGAAAAAATTCTGGAAGACGAAATCAATTCTGCCAACGATAACCCGATTATCATTCCTGAAGAACAGCACGTTTATCACGGCGGGAATTTCCACGGAGACTACATTTCTCTGGAAATGGACAAACTGAAACTGGTTGTAACAAGACTCACAATGCTGGCAGAAAGACAGCTGAATTATCTTCTGAATTCAAAAATCAACGAAATTCTTCCACCTTTTGTGAATCTGGGCCGGCTTGGGTTCAATTTTGGAATGCAGGGTGTTCAGTTTACGGCGGTTTCCACCACTGCGGAGAACCAAATGCTTTCCAACTCCATGTATGTGCACAGTATTCCGAACAACAATGACAATCAGGACATTGTAAGTATGGGAACGAACGCTGCAGTAATTTGTGAAAAAGTGATTAACAACGCGTACGAAGTACTTGCTATTGAGCTGATTACACTGGTGCAGGCCGTTGAATTCCTGGGATATAAAGATCAGGTTTCCACATCAACAAGGAAGCTTTACGAAGACGTAAGAAAAGAAGTTCCGCCTTTCGCTGAAGATCTGGCGATGTACCCTTACGTTGAAAAAATAAAAAACTATCTGATACAGTCAGATTTTTAAACAGTACAAAAACTAACCCATGAAATGCGCAATTGTAACAGGCGGATCCAGAGGAATCGGAAAAGCCGTCTGCCTAAAACTTGCTGAAGAAAAAAAATATCATATCCTCATCAATTACGCTTCCAATGAAACAGCCGCAAAGGAAACTTTGGCCCAGGTTGAAGCGCTGGGATCTACCGGTGAAATACTGAAATTTGATGTAGGAAATGCCGAAGAAACCACTGCAGTACTGCAGAAATGGCAGGATGAAAATCCAGAGGCATTGGTAGAAGTAATTGTAAACAACGCAGGAATTACACGGGACGGACTGTTCATGTGGATGAAAAGCGAAGACTGGAACAGTGTCATCAATACCAGCCTGAACGGTTTCTTCAATGTCACGAACTTTTTCATGCAGAAAATGCTCCGCAACAAATACGGAAGAATCATCAACATGGTTTCGGTTTCAGGCGCGAAAGGTACAGCAGGCCAAACCAATTATTCCGCTGCAAAAGCCGGACTTATCGGCGCAACGAAGGCACTGGCACAGGAAGTAGCAAAAAGAAATATTACTGTAAACGCTGTTGCTCCGGGTTTTATAAAAACCGATATGACGCAGGATTTTAATGAAGATGAACTGAAAGCCATGATTCCCGCCAACCGTTTCGGCGAAGCTGATGAAGTGGCAGACCTTGTTGCATTTTTGGCCTCAAAAAAATCTTCGTATATTACAGGTGAAGTGATCAACATAAATGGTGGAATCTACTCGTAAGAATTCATAATGATGGAAAACAGAGTTGTAATTACAGGAATGGGGATTTACTCCTGCATTGGAATTACTTTGGATGAAGTAAAAAACTCCCTTTATGAAGGTAAATCCGGTATCGTTCTCGATCAGGAACGGAAAGAATTCGGATACCGTTCAGGGTTGACAGGAAAAGTACCGAAACCCGATCTCAAAACCCTTCTTAACCGCAGGCAGCGCATCAGCATGGGCGAGGAAAGTGAATATGCTTATCTTGCTACCATTCAGGCCCTTGAACAGGCACACATTTCACAGGAATTTCTGGATAACAACGAAGTCGGTATTATGTACGGAAACGACAGCGTTTCTCAGGCCGTCATTGAAGCAACCGATATTGTGCGCGAAAAAAAAGACACTCAGCTGATGGGTTCCGGCGCGATATTCAAATCGATGAATTCTACGGTGACCATGAATCTTTCCACCATCTTTAAGCTTCGTGGAATGAACATGACGGTTAGTGCAGCCTGCGCCAGCGGTTCGCATTCTCTTGGACTTGCCTATCTTCTGATTAAGAACGGATTACAGGATATCGTGGTTTGCGGCGGAGCACAGGAAACCAATAAATACGCAATGGCGAGTTTTGACGGCCTCGGTGTGTTTTCGAAAAGAGAAAGTGATCCTGAAAAAGCCTCCAGGCCTTTTGATAAAGGAAGAGACGGTTTGATTCCAAGCGGTGGCGCTGCAACCTTAATTGTGGAAAGCCTGGAATCTGCCAAAAAGCGCGGCGTTCCTATTATTGCGGAAATCATCGGATACGGATTCTCTTCGAACGGCGGCCATATTTCCACACCGAATGTGGACGGGCCGGCATCGGCAATGCAGAAATCGCTGCAGCAGGCCAACATAAAACCGGAAGACATTGATTACATTAATGCGCATGCAACCTCAACACCCATTGGTGATCTGAATGAGGCCAAAGCAATACACCGCATTTTTGGAAGTGAAGTTCCGGTAAGTTCCACAAAATCCATGACGGGACATGAGTGCTGGATGGCAGGAGCAAGCGAGGTAATATATTCCATAATAATGATGCAGAACAGTTTTATCGCACCCAACATCAATCTGGAAGATGTAGACGATGAAGCAAAATGCATAAATTTGATCGCAAAGACAGAAAATAAAAAAATTGACGTATTTTTGTCGAATTCTTTTGGATTTGGAGGAACCAATTCTTCCCTGATTCTAAAGAAATATGATGAATAAAATTTATATGGAAAAAGAGAAAATTGTTTCAATCGTAAACGACTTTCTGGTTCATGAATTTGAAGTGGAAAGAGATGACATTCAGAATGATGCACCCCTTAAAGAAACTTTAGGACTGGACAGCTTAGACTATATTGATATGGTAGTTGTAATTGAGTCCAATTTCGGAGTAAAGCTGGGTGAAGAAGATTTCAAGAAAATGGCAACATTTGAAGATTTCTACAATACAATTGAAGAGAAAATAGCTCAAAAATCCGCAGTATCGGCGTAATTTGGCTTTAATCTTCAGCAGAGATTTTATATTCGCACAAAGTTCAGATAACCATGGCAAAATGGAGTGGAAAATCACGCGGAACTTTACTGGGATATAAAATCTTTGTTTTTTTTATCAAAAATATCGGTGTAAAAGCAGCCTATTCCGTACTTTATTTTGTTGCTTCCTATTATTTCCTGTTTTTACCGAGAAGCAACCGCTACATTTCCTATTACTTTAAGAAAAGACTGGGCTGGGATTCACTGAAATCCAAAGCGGCCGTTTTCCGCAATTATTTCGTTTTTGGGCAGACCATTATCGATAAAACCGCTATTTCGGCTGGCCTCCGCAATAAGTTCACCTATGAATTTGACGGCATCGAAAACCTGAAAAAAATGATGGCCGATAAAAAAGGCGGCGTTCTCATCAGTGCCCATATCGGGAATTTCGAAATCGCCGAAAGGTTCTTTGCAGAAATCGATTTTGATTATCAGATCAACCTTGTTACTACCGATCTCGAACACAACGTCATCAAAGATTATCTTGAAAGTGTTTCCGACGGAAAAAGCAGCATTAAATTCATCTTCATCAAAGAAGATATGTCGCATATTTTTGAAATCAACCGTGCGCTGGCAGACAATGAACTGATTTGCTTCACCGGCGACCGCTACTTTGAAGGATCCAAATTTCTTGAAGCCGAATTCCTGGGTAAAACAGCAAAATTTCCTGCCGGGCCGTTTATGATTGCATCGCGTCTGCAGGTTCCTGTGGCGTATGTTTATGTAATGAAGGAACCCAATCTTCATTATCATCTCTACGCAAGAATTGCAGAAGTGAAACACCGCGACGCTGCCGGACTGCTGCATTCTTATGTGGCGAACCTCGAAGCAATGCTGAAAATTTATCCGCTGCAGTGGTTCAATTACTTTGATTTTTGGGATGAAATTGATTAAAATTCAATATTTTTGAGAATATCCGAAAAAGCATTTTGAAGAAGGAATTTGACATTGTTGTGGTTGGAAGCGGTCTTGGCGGACTGGTTTCTGCACTGATTCTTGCAAAAGAAGGCCTCAGCGTGTGCATTCTCGAAAAAAACAATCAGTTTGGGGGAAATCTTCAGACCTTTTCGCGCAACAAGCTCATCTTTGATACAGGCGTTCATTATCTGGGCGGTTTGGATGAAGGCCAGAACCTCAACCAGTATTTCACTTACCTGGAAATTATGGATAAGCTGAAACTGAAAAAACTCAGCGAGAACGGCTTCGACAGAATTACTTTTGATGACGAAGAAACCGAATATCCGCATTCGCAGGGCTATGAAAATTTTGTAGAACAGCTTTCGCTGATCTTTCCCGACGAACGGGAAAACCTTCAAAGATATGTGGAGGAAATTCAGAATGTATGCAACCAGTTTCCGCGCTATAATCTGATCGGCAGAAACAAGTACAATGATGATCTTCTGTACATCAATGCCAAGGATTTTATAGATTCCATCACGGAAAACAAAAAGCTCCGTGCCGTACTTTCAGGTTCCAATTTCCTTTATGCCGGCGTTGCTTCACAAACACCGCTTTATGTTCATGCGCTCACCATCAATTCGTATATTCAGAGTTCGTACAAATGTATCGATGGCGGAAGCCAGATTTCAAAACAGATTATCCGCCAACTCAGAAAATACGGCGCCGAAATTCATAAACACCATGAAGTTACCGACTTTCACTTTGATGAAAACGGAATTCTGAGATCTGTAAAGACTAAAAACAGAAAAGAATTTTTTGGGAAAAAGTTCATTTCCAATGTTGAAATCAGAACAACCATGGAGATGATAGGCAAGGAAAAGTTCAAAAAATCATTTATTCACCGCGTGGAAGACCTTGAACCAACCTGTTCGTGCTTCAGCGTTTATATTGTTCTGAAACCGGAATCTATTCCGTATTTCAATCACAATTATTACCATTACCGTACGCCTGAAACCGTCTGGAAAACGTGTGACTACGACCGTGAAAACTGGCCGGAATGCTATATGCTTTCATCGGTTCCGTCCAAAAAATATCCGCAGTTTTCGGAAAGCATTACTGCCATTACTTATATGGAATTTGATGAAGTGGAAAAATGGGCAAATACATTCAATACTGTTGCAGACAAGGGAGAACGCGGCGACACCTACGAGGAATTCAAAAAGAAAAAAGCCGACCTTTTTGTAGATATCATTGCTCAGAAATTTCCCGATCTGAAAAACTGTATTCAGGAAGTTTATGCTTCCACTCCACTTTCGTACCGCGATTATATTGGCGGCTACAAAGGAAATATGTACGGATACGTTAAGGATTCCGGCAATCCGCTGAAGAGCATTATTTCGCCAAAAACCAAGATTCCGAATCTTTTCCTTACCGGGCAGAGCATCAATATGCACGGAATTCTGGGCGTCACCATCGGTGCTTTCGTAACGTGTTCGGAAATATTAGGCAAAGAAACTGTAGACAAAAGACTTTCGGAATGCCTCAATCTGTAAAACATTCGCTGAAACTTATTTTCTGGTTGCTGCTTCCGCTGAGTTTTTTTTCATGCGGAATCTCAAAATCTGTCAGGCATCAGCCCGAAATATCACAGTATTCGCTGGAGATTCCTGAAGTACAGAAACGCAACGATTCCCTTTCAGTCTTCAAAAACAGTTTTCTCAGTAAAAACCCTCAGAAACTCTGGGAATTGTACACGGAAGGAAATGCGCTCCAAACCGGTTTCAACAATGGCGCTTTAACGCAGAACCTTATTGCAGCGCAGGAAAAAATCTTCTTTGATAAGGTGGAAACTTTTGTTCCGTCCAAATCCAGACAGAATCTGCTGATTTTCTTCCTGAAATGGTACAACAGAAAAGTATATCGGAACATCCGCAACAATTTTCAGGCAGAAATTTACGGGCTTTCACGCTATCTACCCGACCGTTATGATTATGTCGCACCAAAATTCCGACGAAATATTTATCTGCACGGCGCGCACGATATTGGACATGCCCTGCAGGATCTGATGCTTGTCGGATGTACTTCGATGGCTGTTTGGGACGAAAACTCTGAAGACGGAAATCTTCTGATCGGAAGAAACTTTGATTTTTACGTTGGTGACGAATTTGCAAAGGAAAAAATCATCAGTTTTACGAAACCGGAACAGGGCTATCCTTATATGTCGGTAACCTGGCCGGGTTTTGTAGGCGTTGTTTCAGGAATGAATAATGAAGGAATCACCGTTACCATCAACGCAGGAAAATCAAAAATACCGCTCACCGCAAAAACACCGATTTCTCTGGTTACAAAAGAAATTCTGCAGTATGCGAAGAACATCGATGAAGCCGTTGCAATCGTCAAAAAACGGAAAGTTTTTGTTTCTGAATCCATTATGGTGGGAAGCGGGGCAGAACGGAAAGCAGTTCTGATTGAGGTTTCTCCGGACAAAATAGGTGTTGTTGATGTTCCGAATTCCACTTCGCTGCTTTGTTCAAATCATTTTCAAAGTGAGACATTTCAGCACGACAAAAGAAATGTAAAACAGATTCAGGAAAGCCATTCTCAGTACCGTTACGATAAGCTTAAGGAAATTCTGAAGGCAGAAAAGCAGATGAATCCTCAAAAAATGGCTGAAACACTTAGGGAAACCAAAGGTTTGAACGGCGAAAACATCGGTTATGGAAATGAAAAATCCATCAATCAGCTTATTGCGCATCACGCTGTAATTTTCTCACCGGAAAAAAAACTGGTTTGGGTTTCCTCAAATCCTTATCAGCTGGGCGAAATGGTGTGTTATGATCTGAACAGAATTTTTGCAGACAATCCTGAACCCGGAAACTTAGGTAGTAATGAACTCAACATTCCACGCGATCCTTTTGCAGATTCGGAAGAATTCAGAACGTATCAGAAATTCAGGAAAATGAACTTGGAAATCTCTGAAGCCATCGACAATGAACAGACGCTTTCAGACGGTTTTATTTCAGAATATATTGCAACAAACCCCGATTTCTGGACGGTTTATTACAAATCAGGAAAATACTTTTATCAGCAGAAAGAGTACAGAAAGGCAGCCGAATATTTCGAAAAAGCACTCAAAAAAGAAATTACAACCGTTCCCGACCGTGATGAAGTTTTGAAATATCTCAGAAAAGCCCGGCGAAAAAAGTAATTACCGCACACTAACATTCAGCTGTTTAAACAGTGTTTTTCCAAGTTTTTCGTATGCTTTTGAGATTCTTCCGTATTCCATGGCAAGATCTTCTTTCTTTCCGGAGCCGGAACCTTCTATTTTGTCTGCCGCAATTTCAAGCATTATATTTGACGGACTGCCGGTTTCTACAAACTTCAGATCAGCGCTGACTTTTGCTGGCTGAAATACGAAACCGCCGTACCAACCCGGATAAAACCATTTTGCATCCACAACCAGTGTATATTTGGTGTTAAGGTCTTTACCGAACTTAATCTTTTTAGTTTTAGCGAGACCGTTCAGAAATTCATCTGCAAAACTATTGGCTTTGTAATTTTTCCAGCCTTCTGACCAGCTTTGCCAATCGGCTTCAGTCTTATCTTCCTTACTGAGAAAAGTCTTTTTGTGGCTGGCAAGAAACTGTTCTTCATTTAAGTTATCGGTTGTTATGAGTACATTGTCAAAGGTCAGAACAACGTTTATTTCCGTTTGATCCTTCAGAAAATCATAATTCCCCGAAACCGTTTTCAGTTTTTGTGCCGCTAAAGAAATACTGAACACACACAGAAACAGAGCGATAATTCCTTTCATTTTTTATTTTATTTGAAAATCAAATTTAGGGACAAATCCCATAAACTCAAGAGAATTTTTGCCAACAGATATCATAAAAAAACTGCAGTTTACACTGCAGTTCATAAAGATTTGACACGCTTTTTCTATTTTACTTTTTTCTTCACAAAACCCGCAAGAGATTTGGCAGTTTTGGCATAACCTTCCGCAATTCTGTCGTTGGTGTTCGGAGCGCCTACAAAGCCAACATCGCCTGGAGCTTCTTTGCTTTCAATTTCGGCAAGAACTTTCTTCGGATTTTTTGTATCTACAAATTTCAGGTTGGTGGAAAGCTTGGAATGCTGCTTCATAACACCGCCATACCAGCCCGGATAAATCCATACCGTTTCAACAATAAGCGTATACGGCGCACTGTTTGACGATTTTATATCCGAATATTTATCCCATAGTGTAATGAATTTGTTCTGGAATGACTCATTCTTCGATTTCTGCCAGTCGGCTTTCCAGGATTTTGCACCATCATTTCCTTTTTCTTTAGAGATTTCTTCCATCCGTTTTTCTACATAAGCTTTTTCGCTGATGTTTTCCTTGTAAAACTTTGCATTGCTGTAATCAAATTTGATGATCAGATTTTTCTGATCTTTCAGAAAGTCAAGGTCTCCTGAAGTAATTTTCATTTTCTGCGCATTTGCTGCGACACCGAGCACTACGAAAAGCGCCCACAGTAATTTTCTCATAAATGTCATGTTAAAATTGGTTTCAAAATTATCAGTTTCTTAGGTCAACCAAATGCGTTGGTTTACGGTTTTTAGGATCAAACACGGCTTTCATCAGTTCCTCTTTCGGCACTACTTCGATTTCCGGAGTTACCCTGAGTTTCGCACGGAAATGGTCTCTCACTTCGCGCAGATATTTATCAGAAGTATCATCACTGCTCAGTTTCACCAGTATTTCATCAGTCCCGATTTCGTTGGAACGGATGATGATCTGATAGGTATGAATTCCGGGATAGGTATTCAGCAGATCATTCAAAGCCGGCGGATAAAGAGTGGTTCCTTTATATTTTATCATATGCTGTTTTCTGCCGACAACAGGACCAAGACGGAAAGTATTTCTTCCACATTCACATTTTCCGTGATGCGCCTGAACCAGATCGCCGGTTTTGAACCTCAAAAGCGGAATTGCTTCCACACCAAGCGTTGTAATCACCAGCTCACCAACTTCACCTTCTTCCACAGGATTTTCATTTTCATCAAGAATTTCCGTAATGATAAGTTCCGGATGATGGTGACCGCCTTTCTGGGCTTCACATTCCGTAAAAGCAGTACTCATTTCGGTTGAGGCATACGTAGAAAAAAGCTGAATATCCCACTTGTCCGTAATTTTCTGCGCCAAGCGGCTTTTAGAAAAATCCTGATTTCTTAGACTTTCACCGATACATACAGCGCCATAAACAGAGCAATTTTGATAGTCAATACCATGATTTTCTGCATATTCAATCATTTTCAGAAGGAAAGAAGGAACCGTAATCAGATATTTCGGCTTGTATCTTAAAATGGAATCCCACTGCAATTCTGGAATGCCTGGCCCCATTCGTATGACACTGGCGCCCATTTTCCGGAGTCCGATAAAATACGCGAGTCCGGCCATGAATCTTTTGTCGATGGTTGTCATCATCTGTACAACATCACCTTCCCTGATTCCTGCACAGGCAAAGGAAATTGCTTCGTTGTAGGCAAGCCGTTCCAGATCCGCATCCGAAAGTCCGAAAGTAACAGGATCTCCCAAAGTTCCGGAAGTAGTACTGTAGTCAACAATTTTTTCACGCTCCACACAGAAAAAATCTTCATTATTGCTGAAAAGATCGGTTTTTGTCGTGGTCGGAATTTTGGCCAGATCATCAATTGTGCGGATGTCCGAGATAGCAATTCCGTGTTTTGAAAAATGCTGCTGATAAAACGGAGAATTATTCTGCAGGTAAACCAGCAGCTCTGCCAGCTTCTGTTCCTGGAATTTCTTTATTTCATCGGCGTCTGCGTACTCTATAGAAGGATAAAGATTCAATGCAATTGTATTTTATTCAAAATTAAACTTTTTTTGGCCAATACAAAGCTGTAAAACATCATGAAATACATCAATAAATCGCTCAAAAATCATTATATTCGCAGACTAAATTTTTAGAAGAGAATTAGCTGAAAATGAAGAAGTTTAACGAATATAAAAACCTTGATTTAACCGCCGTTGCCGAAAAGGTTTCCAAATTCTGGAACGACAACGAAACCTTTAAGAAATCCGTAGAAATCCGCGAAGGACAACCGGAATATGTTTTCTATGAAGGTCCGCCTTCTGCAAACGGTTTGCCTGGAATTCACCACGTGATGGCGAGAGCAATCAAGGATATTTTCTGCCGTTTCCAGACGCAGAACGGGAAACAGGTTTTCCGTAAAGCAGGTTGGGATACGCACGGTTTGCCGATTGAACTCGGTGTTGAGAAGGAACTTGGGATTACCAAAGAAGATATCGGAAAGAAAATCTCCGTTGAAGAATATAATCAGGCGTGTCGTGAAGCGGTAATGCGCTACACCGATGTCTGGAATGACCTGACTGAAAAAATCGGTTACTGGGTTGATTTGGATAATCCTTACATTACTTACGAACCTAAATACATGGAAACCGTTTGGTGGCTTCTGAAGCAACTTTACGACAAAAATCTTTTGTATAAAGGTTACACGATTCAACCATATTCGCCGAAAGCGGGAACCGGACTTTCTTCACACGAACTGAATCAGCCCGGAACATACCGCGATGTTTCGGATACTACTGTTGTAGCTCAGTTCAAAGTAAAAAAGTTGTCGGAAACTCTCAACTCTCAACTCTCAACTCTCAACTCAAAAATTGACAGTTGTGATATTGCAGCAAACACATGTGGTGGCGCTTTACATTGGGAAGAGTTCGACAAAGAGAATCAAGAGCCGAGAGCCGAGAATCAAGATATTCACATTTTGGCTTGGACGACAACTCCATGGACTTTGCCTTCCAACACGGCTTTAGCGGTTGGTCGCGATATTGAATATGTTTTGGTAAAAACCTTCAACCAGTATACTTTTGAGCCAATCAACATCGTTTTGGCGAGAGTTTTACTGGAGAAAAATTTCGGAAAGAAATATTTTGAAGGAAATGATGACGATTTCAACAGTTATACTTCAGAAAATAAAACCATTCCGTATAAAATTTTAGCGGAATTTACCGGAGAAGATTTAGCCGGAACCGAATACGAACAGTTGGTTCCATGGTTTTTACCTGCAGAAAATCCGGAGAATGCTTTCAGAGTGATTATCGGAGATTTTGTAACGACTGAAGACGGAACCGGAATTGTTCACATTGCGCCGACTTTTGGTGCGGATGATGCGCGCGTTGCAAAAGAAAGCGGAATTCCGCCAATGTTGGTAAAAGATGAAAACGACAATCTTGTTCCGTTGGTTGATTTAACAGGAAAATTTCTGATAGGCGGAAAAGTTCCTGAAGTTTTCAGCGGAAAATATATCAAAAACGAATATTACGACAACGGAACTGCTCCTGAAAAATCGTGGGATGTGGAACTGGCAATTCTGTTAAAGACTGAAAACAAAGCGTTTAAGGTTGAAAAATACGTCCACTCGTATCCGCATTGCTGGAGAACGGATAAACCGGTTCTGTATTATCCTTTGGATTCGTGGTTTGTGAAAATGACGGAAAAACGTCAGCGTTTGGTGGAGCTGAACGAAACCATCAACTGGAAACCAAAATCAACCGGAGAAGGACGTTTTGCAAACTGGCTTGAAAATGTGAACGACTGGAATCTTTCGCGTTCAAGATATTGGGGAATTCCGTTGCCGATCTGGAGATCAGAAGATTTAAAAGAGGAAAAAATCATTGGTTCTGTTGAAGAACTGTATAATGAAATCGAAAAATCGGTTTCTGCAGGTTTGATGAAAGACAATCCGTTCAAAGGTTTTGAAATCGGAAATATGTCTGAAGAAAACTACGCAAAAGTTGATCTTCATAAAAATATTGTAGACCAGATTATTCTGGTTTCAGATTCAGGAAAACCGATGAAACGCGAATCGGATTTGATTGATGTTTGGTTTGATTCCGGTTCAATGCCTTATGCACAGCTGCATTACCCGTTTGAAAACAAGGAAATGATTGACGAAGGTCATGCTTTTCCCGCAGATTTTATTGCTGAAGGTGTTGACCAAACAAGAGGTTGGTTTTACACGCTTCATGCGATTGCAACAACGGTTTTCGATTCGGTTGCTTATAAAAATGTGGTTTCCAACGGTTTGGTTTTGGACAAAAACGGACAGAAAATGTCCAAACGTCTTGGAAATGCAGTTGATCCATTCGAAACTTTGGCAAAATACGGTCCCGATGCAACGCGTTGGTACATGATTTCAAATGCGAATCCGTGGGAAAACCTGAAGTTTGATGTGGAAGGAATTGATGAAGTGCGTCGTAAATTCTTCGGAACGCTTTACAATACGTATTCTTTCTTCTCGCTCTATGCAAATGTTGATGGATTTAATTATTCGGAAGCGGAAGTTCAGAACCGTCCGGAAATCGACCGATGGATTTTATCTGAACTGAATCTGTTGATTAAAGACGTTAAATCCTTCTACGAAGATTACGAACCAACGAAAGCGACAAGAGCCATCAACACTTTCGTTAACGATAACTTAAGTAATTGGTATGTAAGACTTTGCAGACGCCGTTTCTGGAAAGGCGATTATTCTGAAGACAAAATTTCGGCTTATCAAACGCTGTATACGTGTCTTGAGACTGTTGCCAAACTTTCTGCGCCGGTTGCTCCTTTTTTCATGGATCAGCTGTATCAGGATTTGAATGCGGTTACTGGAAAAGACAATGCGGAATCCATTCACTTAACGGATTTTCCTGTTGCAGATGAAAGTTTGATCGACCAAAATCTGGTTGAAAAAACACATTTGGCGCAAACCATTACTTCGATGGTATTTTCACTCAGAAAAAAAGAAAATATCAAAGTTCGTCAACCGCTTCAGAAAGTGATGATTCCGGTGATGGACAAAAAAACGGAAGAACAGATTCTAGCCGTTTCAGAACTCATCAAACAGGAAGTGAACGTAAAAGAACTTCAGTTGATTAATGCTGAAGAAGCTTCGCATCTGATTGTAAAACAGATCAAACCGAATTTCAAAACTTTGGGTGCGAAACTCGGAAAAGATATGAAAGCAGTTGCAGCAGAAATCAACGCGATGAATTCCGACCAGATTGCTCAACTGGAAAAAGAAGGTTCGATGAATATTTCCGGACATGAAATCGGTTTGGAAGACGTAGAAATTTCTACAAAAGATATTCCGGGGTGGACAGTTGCAAGTGAAGGAAAAACTACTGTGGCATTAGATTTGACGATAACGGACGAACTGAAAGCAGAAGGAATTGCTAGGGAATTCATCAACAGAATTCAGAATCTTAGAAAAGAAAAGAATTTTGATTTGATTGACAGGATTTCGATTGCTATTGAAGGTTGGTCCACTCATTTCCTTGACGAAAGAAATGAGCACGGACATGTTAAGAATATTCCGGGTGACTTGCTGCGTTTGTTTTTAGGTCAGGATTATCAGCAAAAAAATGTTGATTTAGATGTTGTAGATGAAAAATTAGCGTTCCTTAACGCGATTATGACGAATAGAAAATATATATCAGACGAAGTATTGTCAGATAGAATAGAAATCGTAAATTCACTATCAATTTTTGATGAAATTGATATTGATGACGTGAAATTTAAAGTAAATGTTGAAAAGCTTTAAGCTGGGAGCTTAACGCATAAAGCACAAAAATTATGGCAGACGAAAGAGTAAGATACAGCGATGCTGATCTGCAGGAATTCAGAAAAGTAATTCAGGATAAGATAGATAAAGCGGAAAAAGACCTTTCGCTGATTAACGAAAGTTTCATTAACGACCAGAATAACGGTACAGACGACACTTCACCAACCTTCAAGGCTTTTGAAGAAGGCGCCGAAACCCTGAGCAAGGAACAGAACGCAATTTTGGCGGGTCGACAGGAAAAATTCATCCGCGACCTCAAACATGCACTTATCCGTATCGAAAACAAAACATACGGCGTTTGCCGCGTAACCGGAAAACTGATTCCCAAGGAAAGGTTAATGGCAGTTCCGCATGCAACGCTTAGCATTGAGGCGAAAAATATGCAGCGATAAAACTGTACAATGTACCAAGTAGGATGTACAATGTATAATGTGTTTTTAAAGAATACATTATACTTTGTACATTTTACATTTTTACAAAAATCTAAATATGGAATCACTCATTGTTCATACTAAAAACCAAATGGAACTGAATGCCGTAAAAAGCGTCCTAAAAGAAATGGGAATTAAATTTGAAAAATTTCATACACGCGATTCAAAGCATAACCCATTTGAAAAACCTATAAAGAAATCAGCTCCGAAATCTTTAAAAACTTTTAAAGAAAACCCAAAAAAGGGACAATAATGAAGAAAATAGCACTCGTAACAATCATTATACTTTTAATCGACCAAATTTCTAAATTCTACATTAAAACCAATTTTGAATTGGGAGAAAGCATTCCAGTTCTTGGTCAGGACTGGTTCCGGCTGACTTTTGTTGAAAATCCCGGAATGGCGTACGGTTTTCATTTCGGCGGATTAATTGGAAAATACTTCCTGGTTATCGTCCGGATTTTCCTGATCGGCGGTATGGTTTATCTTTTCAGCAAATGGCTTAAAGAAAGCAGAACAACAAATTATCTGCTAATTCCGATGGCAATGATTTTTGCCGGAGCAATCGGAAACCTCATCGACGGAATGTTCTACGGAATGATTTTCGACAGCGGCTCTGTGTACGACGAAAGCGTTGGCAGATGGATTGAATATGGCGGCGTTTCCAAGCTGGTTGGTTTTGGTGAAGGTTATTCGCATTTCATGAAAGGTTGCGTGGTTGACATGCTGCACTTTCCATTGGTAGACTGGAATGTTCCGGAAAGCTGGCCTTTGATCGGCGGAACACATATTGAGTTTTTCAAATATATTTTCAACGTAGCAGATTCTGCAATTACGGTTGGTGCTGCCCTATTATTGATTTTCAGAAAAAAGGCCTTTCCAAACGGACTGGATTTTTAAGAACAGTAAAATAAAAACAATAAGAGATGAAACCGGTTTTCATCTCTTCGCTTTTAATACTGAATTTCAAACTGGTCGCGATCGTCCAGAAAATGAAAATGGTTTCGGAAATCCTTAAGTTTTTCCAGACTGATTTCTGCTTCAACAATATTTCCGTTTCGTGATGAGATTTCTTCGCCGTCCGCAAAATGAATGTGAGAACTTTTACGGTAATGAAGATTATTGCCGTCGGTTCCGATCCGGTTTAAACCGAAAACATAAGAAAGATTCTCCAAAGCGCGGGCTTTCAGAAGATGCTCCCATGCTGCAGCGCGTTTCTCTGGCCAGTTGGCGACATACAGCGCAACATCATAATCCGCATCATTTCGCGAAAAAACAGGAAAACGCAGGTCATAGCAAACCTGCAGCAGGAAACGGATTCCTTTATATTCAACAATTTTCCTTTCCTTTCCCGGCGAATACACTTTATCTTCTCCCGAAAACGAAAAAAGATGCCGCTTATCGTATTGTTCAGCAGTGGAATCCGGTTTTACAAAATACATCCGGTTAAAATATTTTCCGTCTTCAAAAACTGAAACGCTGCCGCAAACCGCTGCATTTTTCTCTTCCGCAAACTTTTTCATCCAGGAAAGCGATTCTTCGTTGCGGTCAGCAATTTCTTCAGCGTCCATGCAGAATCCTGTAGAAAACATCTCAGGGAGCAGAAAAAGATCTGCTTCAGTGTTACGGAATTCGGATTCAATGGTACTGAAATTCGCCTGTTTGTTTTTCCAGATAATATCAAGATTGAGCATTGCGGTTCTAAAAGCTGCCATTTTTTACAAATTTTCTCTAAAAATACTGTTTTTCTTCCGGTTAGAATGCTGAAAAAGGCTGTTTGAAACCGAGCTTTGTATTTGGCATACTTTTAATAATTAGTACCTTTGCAAATCTTAAAAATTATTGATGGATATTACGATAAGAGTATTACAGCTCATCACTTCCATGTCGCTGCTGATTATTCTGCACGAAATGGGACATTTCTTACCGGCAAAATGGTTCAAAACCAAAGTAAATAAATTCTTTCTTTTCTTCGATCCGTGGTTTTCGATTGCCTCATGGAAAAAAATCAACGGAAAATGGGAATCCAAATTTTTCAGCAAAAACCTTCCTGACACGGAAGATATTATTGTTGACGGAAAGAAAAAAACAGTTCCAATCGACCTTTCAAAACTGCCGGACAACGACTGGAGAAAACATCCTGAAAGTGTAAAATACGGTATCGGGTGGCTGCCTTTAGGCGGTTATGTGAGCATTGCGGGAATGATTGACGAAAGCAATACCGATTCCGAAGCGATGAAAAAACCGGCCGAAGACTGGGAATTCCGCGCGAAACCGGCATGGCAGCGACTGATTATTATGATTGGCGGTGTAACCGTGAATATAATCTTAGGATTTCTGATTTTCATTGGCGTTTTCGCGTATTGGGGAACCAATACTATTCCGGTGGAAAATCTGAAAGGGAAAATGTACGTTTCAGAAAAAATGAACGTTTTCGGCTTCCAGCAGGGCGATATTCCAGTTGCTGTAAACGGAAAACCGGTTAACAACCCTTTGAAAGTTAACCGTGACCTTCTCTTAAGAAATGTAGAAAATATCACCGTTCTACGTACAGACAATTCGCAGGCAACGATTGCCGTTCCGGATTCTGTGGGAATGTATATCTGGAAAAACGGACTGCGCGAACAGGCCTTCAGTCTGAAGAATCCGAGCACACAGATTGATTCTGTTATTGCAGGAACACCGGGTGCAAAAGCCGGAATTATGAAAGGCGATATTATCCGTAAGGTGAACGGAACGCCGGTAACTTCATGGAATGATTTCACCGAAAAAATTGCATTCAGCAAAACAAAAAACGTTGATCTTGAACTGGAACGCGGCGGTCAGCTTTTAACTAAAAAAACCGTTCTGAACGAAGACAACAAAGTTGGAATCGCCGTAACAACGGATCCTAAGCTTTTTGAAGGCCTGGAAGTACACAAAGATCTTTCTTTTGGAGAAAGTGTAAAAATGGGGGTTTCTGAAGCATACAATCTTGTCCATGACTTTGTGACGCAGTTCAAGTACGTCTTCACCAAAAAAGGAGCAACGCAGATGGGTGGCTTCGGAACCATTTCGAAACTTTTCGGAACTTCGTGGGACTGGCATCAGTTCTGGGTTTCTACAGCGCTTATTTCAATTATGTTGGGCGTAATGAACCTTCTTCCTATTCCGGCTTTGGATGGCGGACACATTCTTTTCCTGCTTTATGAAATGATTACGGGAAGAAAACCGAACGAAAAATTCCTGGAATATGCGCAGATTTTTGGTATGCTGCTGCTTTTTGCACTGATGATCTATGCAAACGGCCTCGATATATTCAGGGCAATAAAAAATTAGATATTTTTTCAAAAAAATATTTGTGCAGAATTAAAAAACATTTTATATTTGCACACGCTTAACAAAAGTAAAGCATTCCTCCTTAGCTCAGTTGGTTAGAGCATCTGACTGTTAATCAGAGGGTCGCTGGTTCGAGCCCAGCAGGAGGAGCAGAATCC